>JBFYXW010000031.1:0-20798 GCA_041310335.1 Syntrophaceae bacterium
GGCTCAGGGCCGGCCGGACAGGGGCCACCGGGACACGGCGTTCAGGTCGAAGGAATCCCGCATGCCCCGGGAGAGCCGCTCGTTGCCGACGACGGCGATCATGGCGGCGTTGTCGGTGCACAGGACCGGCGGAGGGATGAGCACCTCGATCCCCCGCACCCGGGCATCCTCCCGGAACCGCGCCCGGAGCCGGCTGTTGGCGGCCACGCCCCCGCAGACCACCACCTGCCGGAGCCCGCTCTCGTCGGCCGCCCGGAGGGTCTTCTCCACCAGCACGTCCACCACGGCCTCCTGGAAACCGGCCACCACGTCGGGCATCTCCGCCGGCCCGGGCATGCCCGTCTTCTTCACCCGGTTCAGGAGGGCCGTCTTGAGGCCGCTGAAGCTGAACTCCAGGCTGTCCCGCATGGCCCGGGGGAACGCCACGGCGGCGGGGTTCCCCTGCTTCGCCAGCCGGTCGATGACGACGCCCCCGGGGTAGCCGATGTCGAGGAGTTTCGCCGCCTTGTCGAAGGCCTCCCCGGCGGCGTCGTCCCGTGTCTGCCCCAGGATCGCAAAGCGGGTGAAGTCCTCCACCCGGTAGATCGTCGTGTGCCCTCCCGAGACGACCAGGGCCGCGAAGGGAAAGGACGGCCGCTCTTCCGAGAGAAAGACCGCCGCCACGTGCCCCTCCAGGTGGTTCACGCCGACGAAGGGGAGACCCCGGCCGAAGGCGATGGCCTTGGCCGCCGAGAGTCCCACCAGGAGCGAGCCCACCAGCCCCGGACCCCGCGTCGCGGCGATCCCCTCGATGTCGTCCAGGGTCGCGCCGGCATCGTCCAGGGCCTGCAGGACCACCGCCCCGATGGCCTCGATGTGCTTGCGCGAGGCAATCTCCGGGACCACGCCCCCGTACTTGCTGTGGACGGCGATCTGCGAGGCGATGACATTGGACAGCATCGTGCGGCCGTCCCGGACGACCGCCGCCGCCGTCTCGTCGCAGGATGTCTCGATGGCCAGGACCAACATGATCTCAAACCCCTTGGATTTTCGTTTACATTCAGGCCGCGAGACTATATAGAAGTCGCCGGACTTTGTAAAGCCCGGCCGGCGGGCGTCCCGCGGAACGGCCCGCCCCCGGGACGGCGCGGGCAAGTCGGGAGGAGCGGATGGAGATTCGGACGGATTTTCTGATCCTCGGCAGCGGCATCGCGGGGCTCAGCCTCGCCATCAAGGCCGCCGACCTGGGCACCGTGGCCATCGTCACCAAGAAGGAGAAGATCGAGTCCTCCACGAACTACGCCCAGGGGGGCATCGCCGCCGTCCAGGCGGAGACGGACTCCTTCGCCTCCCACATCGAGGACACCCTGGTCTGCGGGGCCGGTCTCTGCCGCGAGGACGTGGTCCGGTTCGTCGTCGAGGAGGGCCCCGAGCGGATCCGGGAACTGGTGGACTGGGGCGTCCGGTTCACCCGGGCCAAGGACCATCCCGACCGCTACGACCTGGGCCGGGAGGGGGGCCACAGCCGCCGCCGGGTGCTTCACTCGGGGGACCTCACGGGCCGGGAGATCGAGCGGGCCCTCTCGGAGATGGCCTCGGAAAAGCCCCAAATCCGGATCTACGAGGACCACTTCGCCATCGACCTGATCCTCAAGTCCCGCGTTCCCGGCCACGGGTTCACCGACAGCGACCATTGCCTGGGCGCCTATGTCCTGGACAGCATCCGGGGCGAGATCCACACCTTCCGCGCCCGCTTCGTCATCCTCGCCACCGGCGGCTCCGGGAAGGTCTACCGGATCACCACGAACCCCGACATCGCCACCGGCGACGGGGTGGCCATGGCCTACCGGGCCGGCGCCCGCATCGCCAACATGGAGTTCATCCAGTTCCACCCGACCTGCCTGTACCACCCGGAGGCCAAGTCCTTCCTCATCAGCGAGGCCGTCCGCGGCGAGGGGGGGGTCCTGAAACTGAAAAGCGGCTCCTCCTTCATGGAGAGGTACCACCCCATGAAGAGCCTCGCCCCCCGGGACGTGGTGGCCCAGGCCATCGACACGGAACTGAAGAGATCGGGGGACGAGCACGTCCTGCTGGACATCTCCCACCGCGACCGGGACTTCGTCATCGGCCGCTTCCCCCACATCTACGCCCGCTGTCTGGAACTCGGCCTGGACATCACGAGGCAGCCCATTCCCGTCGCCCCGGCGGCCCACTACCAGTGCGGGGGCGTCGTCGTGGACGCCTTCGGGGAATCGAGCATCCCCGGCGTCTTCGCCAGCGGCGAGGTGGCCTGCACGGGCCTCCACGGGGCGAACCGCCTGGCCAGCAACTCCCTCCTGGAGGCCGTCGTCTTCAGCCACCGGACATTCCTCCGGATCCGGGAGCGCTTCTCCTCCGTTGCGGAGGACCCCGTCCCCATCCCGGACTGGGACCCCCGGGGCGCCACGGAGAGCGACGAGTCCATCGTCGTCTCCCACAACTGGGACGAGATCCGGGCCTGCATGTCCAACTACGTGGGGATCGTCCGTTCCGACAAGCGGCTCGAGCGGGCGGCGCGGCGGGTGGAGCTGATCAGCCGGGAGATCGACGAGTACTACCGGAACTTCCTGATCACGCGGGACCTGCTGGAGCTGCGGAACATCGCCACCGTGGCGGGCCTGATCGTGAAGTGCGCCCGCCAGCGGAAGGAGAGCCGGGGGCTCCACTTCAACATCGACTACCCCGAGCGGGACGACGAGCGCTGCGGAAAAGACACCTTCCTCGTGCAACCCTCCGCCCACCGGGGCAACTTCTCCAATCCCCTGGCAATTTAGCCCGTCCTCAGGGCCAGAGAAGCTCGACCTTGCCGAGGACGCCGGTGAAGACGAGGCGGAAGGGCTTGCCCTCCACCACGGATCCGGCGGGGAATTTCAGGGTGTAGCAGGTGCCGTGATAGGGGTTCACGTAGGGATAGAAGGCCGTCACCAGGGGGGTCACCTTGCCGAGCTTGCGGATCTCCATGGGTTCGAAGCGGTTCCCCCGGTCGTCGTAGAGGTAGATCTTCCAGACGGACCCGCTCTTGTCGAAATCGTTGGCGTCCCGGTCGGGTAGGGCGGCGTAGACGAAGAACTCGCTGAAGTCGGAGGCCATCTCGTCGAGGACCTCCCGGCGGGTCTTCATCTGCTCTTCCGTGAGGTTGTAGAGCCGGGCGTAGTCCTTCGTGTAGGCGGCCCGGAACGCCGTGGACTTGAAGGTGGCATAGAGGTCGGCCCGGGTTTCGAACTGGGAGTGGAGGCTCTTCGTCCGTGTCCACGTGTCGAGGGCCGACCGGTAATCCCGGGAAACCCCCTTCTCCCGCACCATCTCCACGTAGCTCATGAGGTAGCCGCAGCCGGCCAGGGCCAGGATCATCGCCGCGCCCGCCAGCAGCGCGGCCACCTTTGCCAAGACCGCCCTTCTCGCCGGAACGATCGGTCCGCTCATGCTCCCTCCCCGAAAACCCTGCGAAAAATGTAGTCCACGTGCCGCAGGAAATTCTCCACCCGGAAGACCTCATCCAGGTCCCCCTCTCCGACACGGGCCATGATCTCCGGGTCCTCCCGGAGCAGGTCCCGGAAGGGCAGCCCGCGCTCCCAGGAGGCCATGGCGTGCCGCTGCACCGCCGCGTAGGCGTCCTCCCGGGTCATGCCGCTCTCCACCAGCTTCAGGAGCACCATCTGGGAGAAGATCACCCCGTGGGTCATCTCCAGGTTGGCCTTCATCCGCTCCGGGTAGACCACCAGTTTCTCCATGAGGCCGGTGAAGCGGGCCAGCATGAAGTCCAGGAGAATCGTCGCATCGGGGCCGATGACCCGCTCCACCGAGGAGTGGCTGATGTCCCGCTCGTGCCACAGGGCGACGTCCTCCAGGGCGGCCACGGCATAGGACCGCATCAGGCGGGCGAGGCCGGAGAGGTTTTCCGAGAGCACCGGGTTCCGCTTGTGGGGCATGGCGGAGGACCCCTTCTGGCCGGGGGAGAAGTACTCCTCCGCCTCCCGGACCTCCGTCCGCTGGAGGAGCCGGATCTCCTGGGCGAACTTGTCGAGGGAGGAGCCGATGATGGCCAGGGTGCAGAAATACTCGGCGTGGCGGTCCCGCTGGACGATCTGGGAGGAGACGGGCGCGGGCCGGAGCCCCAGCTTCGCGCAGACATGCTCCTCCACTTCCGGATCGACGAAGGAGAAGGTGCCCACCGCCCCCGCCAGCTTCCCGACGCAGACGACATCCCGGGCCCGCTCGAGGCGCAGCCGGTTGCGCTGCATCTCCTGGTACCACAGGGCCATCTTCAGCCCGAAGGTGATGGGCTCCGCGTGGATGCCGTGGGAGCGGCCGATCATCAGCGTCTTCCTGTGCTCGAAGGCCCGCTTCCGGAGGACCGTCAGCAGGCGGTCCATGTCCTCCAGCAGGATGTCCGCCGCCTCCTTCAGGAGGACCGCCAGCGATGTGTCGAGGATGTCCGAGGAGGTGAGGCCCCGGTGGATGAACCGGCCTTCCTCGCCCACCTTCTCCGACACCGAGGTCAGAAAGGCGATCACGTCGTGTTTCGTGACCTTCTCGATCTCGTCGATGCGGTCCACGTCGAACCCCGCCCGCTTCTGGATCACCTCCAGGGCCTCCCGGGGGATCTCCCCCCGCGCCGCGAAGGCCTCGCAGGCCAGGATCTCGATGTCGAGCCACGTCCGGTAGCGGTTCTCGGCGCTCCAGATGCGGGTCATGGCTTCCCTGGAATATCTCGGAATCACGAATCGCTCCTCTTGGTCTCCCCCCCGTCCTTCATGTAGACGGTCCGGATGGGGAAGGGAATTTCGATGCCCTCTTCCCGGTATCGCCGGTGGAGGCGTTTGATGAACTCGTGGCGGACCAGGAACTGGTCCCCGAAGGTCTTGACCCGGAGGATCGCGTTGAAATCGATGCTGGAATCGCCGAAGGACCCGTAGCGGACCCCCGGCTCGAACTCCGGCACCCCCCCTTCGATCTCCCCGAGAACCTCTCTTGCCACATCCACCGTGATCTTTTCAACCCTTTCCAGGTCGCTGTCGTAGCTCACCCCGACGGGGACGACGACGCTCATCTCGCGCTCCACCAGGTCGAAGTTCGTGACCTTTGCCTTGGCCAGCTCGGCGTTGGGGATCACGATCATGTTGCCCGGCAGGGCCTGGAGGGTCGTGTTCCGCCACGTGATGTCGTAGATGATCCCTTCCTCCCCGCTGGCGAGGCGCACGTAATCGCCCGGGCGGATCTGGCGGGAGGCGATGATCTGGATCCCCGCAAACAGGTTGGACAGCGTGTCCTGGAGGGCCAGGGCCGCCGCCAGCCCTCCCACGCCGAGGGCTGTCAGGACCGGGGTGATGGAGATCCCGAGGGTCTGCAGGATGACCAGGATGCCCAGGACAAGGACCAGGCCTTTCGAGAGGTTCGCGAAGAGCGTCGTGGTGACGAAGACGCCCCCGGCCCGGCTGCTGTAGAGGTTGACGACGCCCACCACCAGGCGGGCCAGGAAGAAGGTGACCGAGAGGATTGCCAGGACCAGGATCCCCTTGTCCAGGATGCCGAAGTGTTGGTCCCGAAGGGGCAGGATGTGAATGGCGGCATAGGCGCCGGCGAGGGTGAACCAGTAGACCCCCATCCGCCGGAGGGCCGCCATCAGGACGTTTCCACCCTCCCAGCCCTTGCGCCCGACGATGCGCCGCAGGATCCGGCGCGCCAGGAACTCGGCGGCCAGGCCCGAGAGAAGCCCGCCTGCCAGGAGGAGCAGGGGGGGAAGATATGGGTGCTGGGTCAGAAGCGGGATCATGGGCTTTCCGGTGCGGGGACTGGAGTCGATTGCACGGCACACGCCGGAAGGTCCCCTCTACCGCGGATTGCGGCACGGCGCAAGCCCCTTTGTGCAGGGAAGCAACGGCTCCCTGCCGCGGGCAGCCGGGGATTTTCTCGTCCGTTCCCCTGTGCGCGGAGGGAAGCCGCCGGCACGCCGCCCTGGCAAAGGTCCCCTTCAGGGGGCCTTTTGCAAAGGGATTGACAAGACCCGCCCAGTGCACCTATAGAGCAACCGTAGGTCCGCTGCCTTTGCCGTTGCACCCGGCAAACAGCCCGTGAATGAGAGAACCCTTCTAGGCCAAGGATCCCATGGATATTCGAGCGTTTCGCACCCCGGGACACCCGGTGGACCCCCTGTTCGTGAACCGCTGGTCCCCCCGGGCCATGTCGGGCGAAGAAATCCCGGAAGTGCAGCTCCTGACCCTCTTCGAGGCGGCGCGGTGGGCCCCCTCGGCGAACAACAACCAGCCCTGGCGCTTCGTGTATGCCCGCCGGAACACCCCCCACTGGGACCGTTTCTTCGGGCTCCTCGCGGAGGGCAACCGGGTGTGGGCAAAACAGGCGGCGGTGCTGGTCGTGGTCGTATCGAAGACGACCTTCGACCACAACGAGAAGTACTCCCGGACCCACACGTACGACGCCGGCGCCGCTTGGGGAAACCTGGCCCTCCAGGGCTCCCTGCTGGGCCTCGTTGTTCACGGGATGCAGGGATTCGACTACGACCGGGCCCGGTCGGAACTGGGCATTCCCGACCTGTACCAGGTGGAGGCCATGATCGCCATCGGGAGGCCCGGAAACAAGGAAGACCTGCCGGAGCACCTGCTGGCGAGGGAGTTCCCCTCTCCCCGGAAGGCCCTCGAGGAGCTCCTCCGGGAAGGCACCTGGAAGGAATAAAGAATAAGGATTGGCCATGCTGAACTTGTCCGACCTGGATTGGAAAAAGAAGGTGGTGTCTCCCGACGTCGTGCTCGCCAAAATCGAGCCGGGGATGAGCATTTTCCTGAGCACCGGCGTGGCGGAGCCCCGGACGCTCGTGAAGCACCTGATGAACTCGAGCCTGTCGAACCTCAACGACCTGGAGCTGATCCAGCTGGTCAGCATGGGGGACGCCATCTCCTACAGCAACACCGCCAATGCCCACAAGTTCCGCATGAAGACCTTCTTCTCCGGCTGGCTGGCCAGTTCCGCCATCACCTCCGGCTCGGTGGACCTCGTCCCCTGCCGCTACTACGACATCCCGCGGCTCATCCACAACGGGACGATCCGTGTCGACGTGGCCTTTCTGCAGGTCACGCCCCCCGACGAAAACGGGTTCGTCAGCCTCGGCGTCTCCGCGGACGTCCCGAAATACGCCCTGGAACGGGCGACGCTCGTGGTCGGCGAGATCAATCCCGACGTCCCCTGGACCACCGGCAACACCTTCGTCCACGTCAGCGAATTCCATCACCTGGTCCAGTCCGACGAGCCCCTCTTCCATTTCCCCCGCTGGAACACCGACGAGGTGCTGGACAAGGTGGCCGCCAACATCGCCTCCGTCATCGAGGACGGAAGCTGCCTGTCCTTCTATTCGGGCACCCTCTTCGAGGCCCTGGGGAAGCAGCTCGCACGGAAGCGGAACCTGGGCATCCACTCGACCTTCTTCACGGACCCCCTGATGGACCTGGTGAAGTGCGGGGCCGTCACGAACATGAAAAAGGGGTATTTCCGGGGAAAGTCCCTGACCGTCTACGCCCAGGGGACGCCCGAACTGATGAAGTGGCTCAACCGGAACCCCCTGGTGGAATTCCAGCCCATCGACGTGGTGTCCGACTACGCCCGCATGAGCCTGAATGAGAAGATGATCGCGATCCTGCCGGCCCGGAAGGTGGACATCACCGGCGGGATCGCCCTCCACGTCGGACGGGGCAACATCACCGCCACACCGGGGCAGGCCCAGGACATCTTCACCCGGGCGGAGTGGTCCCGGGGAGGCCGGACGATTTTCGCCCTCCCGAGCCGAAACCTCAAGGGCGCCTCCAACATCGTCCTGTCGGTGGACGAATACCCGAACCAGTTCACCAACCGGGAGTCCCTCGACCTGATCATCACCGAGTACGGCATCGCCTCCATGACGGGGCGGACCGTCCGGGAGCGCGCCCAGGCCATCATCGACATCGCCCACCCCGACGACCGGGCGGCGCTGGTCCAGCAGGCCAAGGACTCCCGGGTCCTCTACGCGGACCAGATCTTCCTCTCCGAGGCCGGCTACTTCTACCCCGAGAAGATCACGACCACCCACACGTTCAAGGGCAACCTCGCGGTCCGCTTCCGGGCCATCAAGCCGTCGGACGAGGAGGAGATGCGGCGCCTTTTCTACCGGTTTTCCGACGTGACGGTCTATTACCGCTATTTCAGCCCCATCAAGGCCATGCCCCACACGAAGATGCAGGAGTACGTGAACGTCGACTACCGGCGCGCCATGTCCATCGTGGGGGTGGTCGAGGAAAGCGGCCGGGAGCGGATCATCGCCGAGGGGCGGTACGTCCGCCACCGGGACCGGCCCCTCCACGCCGACATGGCCTTTGTCGTGGAAGAGAGCTACCAGGGACGGGGCATCGCGTCGTTCCTGCTGGACATGCTCATCCAGGTGGCCCGGGAGCAGGGCATCGAGGCCTTCACGGCCGACGTGTTCGCCGACAACAAGGCGATGATGAAGGTCTTCGAGAAGGTCCCCTACCCCCTGCGGGCCGTCATGGAATACGGCATCTACAACCTGACGATCCCGCTCACGGACGCGGACGAGGGGTCCCGGCCGGAGAAATAGCCCTTGAAGTCGCCGGACCCCCGTGTTAACTATCGCCCCGGTGTATCCAACCGAGGAACCGTGGAAAGGAAATCAGGAATGAAGCGTTATCGGATCGTTTTGCTTGCCGCGCTGCTGGTCGCCACTGCCGGCATCGTCTGGGCCAAGGACACCAAGACCGTGGCGGTGCTTCCATTCTCCGTATCCAGCGCCGAGAACATCGACTACGTCCAGCAGGGCATCTGGAGCATGCTCTCCAGCCGCCTCTCCAGTTCCGGCAAGATCGCCGTCCCGGGCAAGGACGTCGTGCTGGGAGCCCTCCGTGACCGGGCCGGCAAGGAACTGCCCATGGCGGACCTGCAGGCCGTCGGGAAGGACCTCAAGGCGGATTACGTCGTGGCCGGCAGCGTCACGAAAATCGGCGCCAACCTGAGCATCGACGCCAAGCTCGTGGACGTCGCCACCAGCAAGGCCGCCATCGGGGTCTTCACCTCTTCCAAGGGGATGGACGAGGTCATCCCGAAAATCACCGAATTTGCTCAGAAAATCGAGTCCCACGTGCTGAGAGGGGCCGCGCCCGAGGCCACCCCCCTCAGCCCGCTGCCGCCGCCGACGACGGCGCTCCAACCTGCCGGCACGAGCAACAGGGAAACGGAGATCGTCGCCGGCATGCGGAAGGGAAAGAGCGCCACGTTCACCGGGGCCATCAATCCCGATTTCATCAACGCCATGCAGCCGGTGGACCGCCGGGGCTTCTGGATGAGCGAGCGCTTCCCCATCGAGTTCCGGGGCATGGACATCGGCGACGTGAACAAGGACGGGCTGAACGAGATCGTCACGATCACCCGCAACGAGATCCGGATCTTCCGGAAAAAGGGCAAAGAGTTCAAGATGCTCCAGAAGATCGCCGGCCGGAGTTCGGACAACTACCTGTCCGTGGACGTGGCGGACATCAACGGGAACGGCGTCCCCGAGATCATCGTGACCAACGCCCAGGAAAACTCCCTGAGCTCCTTTGTCTACGAATGGCAGGACGGCAAATTCGTCCAGATCGCCTCCCGGCTGCCCTGGTTTTTCCGGGCCATCGAGCGGCACAAGCCCGCGGGCCGGCAGCTCCTGGGCCAGCGGATCCGGCCCATGAACATCTCCATCGACACGAATGAATTTGCTCCCTTCGATACCGAGATCTACGAAATCGTCTGGGACGGCAAAGCCTACACGGAAGGGCAGAAGATGAGGATCCCCGTGGGCATGTCCGTCTACGGCCTGACCATCGACGACCTCGGCCAGGGCCCCCCCCGGGTCATCGCCCTGAACCAGGACGACTACCTCTGCATCTACGAGGAAACGGACAAATCTTTGGTTTCCCTGCAGAAGTTCGGAGGCTCCAAGGAACTCCTGTACAAGAGCGACGACCCCTTCGGCGGGAGCAACCTCTACGTGGAGGCCCCCAGCGGAACCGCCGTGGAGGCCAACCTGGCCAAGTCCTGGATCAACACGCGCATCCTCACGACGGACCTGAACAAGGACGGCCGGCGGGAGATCCTGCTGGTGAAGAACATCTCCGCCTCCGCGCGCATCATGCGGAACGTGAAGCTCTACACCTCCAGCGAGTTCTACAACATCGAGTGGGACGGCGTCGGCATGGTGGAGAACTGGCGGACCCGGAAGATCAACGGCTACGTGGCGGACTACCAGTTCAAGGACGTGGACAACGACGGGGAAAACGAGATCGTCATGGCCCTGGTCCTCTCGACGGGCGCATCCATGAACGAGGCGAGCGTGCTGGCGGCCTACAAGATGACCCCCGTGGCAACGGACATCCCCCAGGCGGAGGCCCCCGAGGGCCGGTGACGGGCACCGTTTATTGGTATTGACAAGACGGGATTTCTGGTATAGTGCGGTTCCCGTTCCAAAAAGACCCAACGGCGGTGTAGCTCAGTCGGTCAGAGCATACGGCTCATATCCGTAGTGTCCCTGGTTCGAATCCAGGCACCGCTACCATAAAACAAGGACTTGGAGACCCCTCCAGGTCCTTTTCTTTTTCCGTGCCCTTTTCCGTGTCCTTCTCAAAAGCTTCTGCCCCATGTTCATCCCCTGTGTCCCTGATTCATGGTCCGGGCACGCCTGCCGGAAAGCAAGGAGCCGTGCCCCGGCCTTGTTTTCGTTTTCGTGGACGCCCCCGCCGTCAAGATGCTATGGTGCCGCCGATGGATACCCCGGTTGAGAATCCCGTTCTTCCCTTCGGCCCGGACTTGCCTTCCCGCTTCGTGGAAACGCTCGGCACGGCCCCCCTCGATTACGTCGAGCGCTTCGCCGCCATCCGGGCCGCCCGGAGCGAAGGCGCCCAAGCGGCGGGCGTGCTCCTCCTGCTCCGGCTGGAGGGGGGCGTCCCCTTCCTCCAGCTCATCAAGCGGTCCGCCACGGTGGCCCAGCCCGGCGACCTGAGCTGCCCCGGCGGCATGCTTCACGGCGCCGCCGACGTCGCGTTCCGGTCCCTTCTCTGTTCCGGGTCCATGCCGGTGATCCGGGGCCGGTCGCAGGAGCTGTCGCGGCTCCGCGGCGGCCTCTCGCACCGCCTGATCTGCCTGTTCCTGGCCAACGCCCTCCGGGAAGCGTGGGAAGAGGTCGGCCTGAACCCGCTCCGGGTCCGCTTTCTCGGCCCGCTGCCGACCTATTCCCTCATCCTGTTCCGCCGGACGATCTTTCCCCTGGCGGGCGTGGTGACCGCCCCCTGGACGGTCCGGCCCAGCCGGGAGGTCGAGCGGGTGGTCGAGATCCCCCTGGCGGCCTTCTTCGCGGAGGAGAGTTACGGGCGCTACATCGTGACCTACACGGAAGTCTCGGGATCGGCGGAGGAGCTCTGCCAGGATTTCCCGTGCCTGATCCACCGGGAACCGGACGGGACCGAGGAGATCCTCTGGGGGGCCACCTTTTACATCATCATGAGGATGCTGAAGATCGTCTTCGATTTCGACCTGCCGGACTGGACCAGGGGAAGGCCCATTCAGCGCAGTCTGCGGGCGGATTACCTCACGGGCCGCCGCAGGTGAGGGAGCGATGTCCATGAAGGCGGAGGCCTTGCCGGGGAAGGCGCTCAGGGAAATCGAGGCGGTGGTCTTCGACTTCGACGGGACCCTCGCCGTCCTGAACATCGACTTTCCCGCCATGCGGGAGTCCGTGCGGGATCTGGCGGCGGATTTCCGGATCCCCCCGGGGGTTCTGGACGGCCTGTTCGTTCTCGAGACGATCGAGGCGGGACGGGTCTGGCTGGCGGCGGAACGCCCGGCCCGCGCGGAGTCCTTCCGCCGGGAGGCCATGGATCTCGTCGCGGCGATCGAGATGCGGGCCGCCCGGGGCGGTGCGCTCATCGGCGGGGTCCGGGAACTGCTCGGCGAAATGGGCAGGCGGCGGATCCGGCGGGCCGTCATCACGCGCAACTGCGAGGCCGCGGTCCTCCTGATCGTCCCCGACCTCTCCGCTCTTTGCGACGCCTTCCTGCCCCGGGAGGCCGTTCGCCGGGTGAAGCCCCACCCGGAACACCTCCTGGAATCCCTGGCGCGGATGCATGCCGACCCCTCCCGGTCGGTCATGGTGGGGGACCACCCCATGGACATCCGGACCGGGAAGGAAGCGGGGACGAGGACCGTGGGCGTCCTGACGGGCTCCGCCCGCCGGGAGGAACTGGCCCGTGCCGGGGCGGATTTCGTCATCCCCTCCGTCGCGGCCCTCCTGCCGCTCCTGGACTGAAGCGGCACAAGGGACCAACGCCCAGGAGAGACTCCCGTCACGGAGAAATGGATCGGATGGACCCGGGACCAACCGGGTCGCGTCACCGGTTCGAGGAGCGGCGCGCTGCCGGGGGCGGGAACGGCCTGCCGCCGGTCCTGCGGGCCGAATCGAAAGGAGCATCGTCCACCATGGCTGCCAAGATCCGGAGAACCTGCCCCGCCTGCGGGCGCATCGAGGAGGTCTGGCGGAATCCCGTCCCCACGGTGGACATCATTATCGAACGGGAAGGGGGGATTGTCCTGATCCGGCGGAAGAACCCGCCGCCGGGCTGGGCGCTGCCCGGGGGGTTCGTGGACTACGGGGAGTCCCTGGAGGAGGCGGCCGTCCGGGAGGCCCGGGAGGAGACGGGGCTGGACGTCACCCTCCTGCACCAGCTTCACACCTACTCGCGTCCCGACCGGGATCCCCGGCACCACACGATCACCACCGTCTTTGTCGCCCGGGCGTCGGGAAGCCCGCGGGCCGGAGACGACGCGGGAGAGATCGGCGTCTTCACCCGCGACACCCTCCCCTCCCCCCTGGCTTTCGACCACGGGGAGATCCTCGCCGACTATTTCCGGAACCGAATCGTCTGACCTGGGAGGGAACCGCGGAGTTCCGGGAGGACGTCGGGCTTCAGCCCCCCGCCGCCTCCGTCCGGACGAGCATGGTCGCCGGGTCGAGAAGCAGCGCTCCCCCGTCGGGAGCCAGGCCCGCGCCCTTGAGGGGACGGATGCGGATCCGCTCTTTTTCCGGTTCCATCTCCAGGACGACGTCGAAGAGTCCCGCGGCCGGGATCAGCCGCCCGGGTATGCCGTCGGCCTCCGGTGTCTCGTAGCGGTGGGTGTGCACGGTGAACCACGCGCAGAAGCCGCCTTTGCCCGCCACGTTTTTCAGGTCGGCAAGGTCTTCGCGGCTGGTTTCCTCAAAGGGGAAGCCGTCGATGATGACGAAGTCGGGCCGGAAGATGCCCTGGGCGACCAGGTCGCCCATCCGCTCCTCCAGGCGGGGAACGGTGAATCCGTCGACGCGGAAGGTCATGATGAAGCGGAGGGGAACCAGGGACTCCCAGAGGCGCTGCGCCCCCGCCGCGCCCTGCCGCCGGGCCAGGTCCTGGAACAGCTCTTCGTACCAGAGGGCCACTTTCTGGACCGGGTCGTGAAGGCTCACGTGGAGGACGTTTTTTCCTCGCAGCATGGCGCCGATGGCCAGTTGGACCATCAGGGCGGTCTTTCCGATTCCGGCATGGGCGAGAACGGCCCCGAACCGTCCCGCATCCAGCAGGCCTTCCGCATGCCCCGCCAGGGATCCCAGCAGTTTCTCCCGGAGCTGCTCTTCCTGGATTGTCATGGCTTTCTTCCTCCTCCACGGAATGATGATCGCCGTCCGGAACTCCCGGTCCTCGTCCCGGACCGGACCCGGCCCGGCGGGTTCAGGCCGGCGGCCGGCCGTGCTGCCGCGCTCCATCTCAGGCGGCGCTCTTTTTGCGGGCGGCCACTTCCTCGGCGATCTTCTCGGCCACGGAAACGGGAACGGGCCGATAGGCGGCAAACTCCATCGTGAACTGGGCCTTCCCCTGCGTCGCGGACCGGAGCACCGTCGAGAAGCCGAACATCTCCGCCAGCGGCACCTGGGCCTCCACGACGCACTGGGGTCCCTCGTCCTGGGCGCCGATGATCATGCCGCGCCGCTGGTTCAGGAGGCCCATGACGGGCCCCTGGAACTCCGTCGGCGTCTCGACGACGACCTTCATGATGGGCTCCAGGACGATGGGCCTCGCCCTGCCGTAGGCCTCCCGGAAGGCCCCCCGGGCCGCCGCCTGGAAGGCCATGTCGGAGGAGTCCACGGCGTGGGAGGCGCCGTCGTTGATGACCACCCGGATGCCCGTCACCGGGAACTCCATCTTGGGCCCCTTGGCCAGGCACAGCCGGAACCCCTTCTCCACGGCGGGAATGAACTGGGTGGGAATGGACCCGCCGGTGACGTCGTTCACAAACTCGAACTCCCCCTCCGCCAGGGGCTCCACGTAGCCGGCGATGCGGCCGTACTGCCCCGAGCCGCCGGTCTGCTTGCGGTGGGTGTAGTTGAAGTCGGCCCGCTGGGTGATGGCCTCGCGGTAGGCGACCCGCGGATTGCCCGTGGTCACCTCGCATCCGTACTCCCGGCGCATCCGCTCCACGTAGATCTCCAGGTGCAGCTCCCCCATGCCCTCGATGATGGTCTCGCTGGTCTCCGGGTCCACGTGGGTCCGGAATGTCGGGTCTTCGCGGGTGAAGCGGCCCAGGGCCTTGGAAAGGCTGCCCTGGGACTTGTTGTCCTTGGGAACGATGGCCAGCGAGATGACCGGTTCGGGGACGTACATGGACGTCATGGTGAGGTTCACGCCGGGGGAGACGAAGGTGTCGCCGGAGGAGCACTCGACTCCGAAGAGGGCACCGATGTAGCCCGCCTCGACGGCGTCGATGTCCTCCATCTGGTCGGCGTGCATGCGGACCACGCGGCCGATCTTCACCTTCCGTCCGCTCCGGGCGTTGATCACGGTGGTCCCGCGGGCGGCGCTCCCCTGGTAGACCCGGATGTAGGTCAGCTGGCCGTAGGGGCCATCCTCCAGCTTGAAGGCGAAGGCCACCGTGGGCTTCTCGGGGTCGCAGGAAAGGCTGATGGGTGCTTCCTCGTGGTCCATGTCCAGGGCCGTGTTGTCGACATCCGCCGGGCACGGCAGGTAGCTGTTCACGGCGTCCAGGAGGGGCTGCACGCCCCGGTTCTTGTAGGCCGAGCCCAGGAAGACGGGCGTCAGCTGGCGCGCCAGGGTGCCCCGGCGGATCGCCTCCAGGACCAGATCCTCCGAAATGGAGCCGCCCTCGAGGAGGGCCTCCGTCAGCTCGTCCGAGAACAGGGAGACCGCGTCGAGCATCTCCTCCCGCTTCTGCCGGGCCAGGACCTGGAGTTCCCCGGGAATGTCCTCCATTCGTACCTGCTCCCCGTGCTCGCCGTCGAAATAGAGGGCCTTCATGGACAGCAGGTCCACAACGCCGGCGAAATCGACCTCCAGGCCGATGGGAATCTGCATGGCCACGGCGTTGTGGCCCAGCTTGGACTGGAGCTGCGAGACGACGCGGAAGGGGTCGGCGCCGCTCCGGTCGCACTTGTTGATGAAGGCGATGCAGGGAACGTGGTAGCGCTTCATCTGCTGGTCCACGGTGATGGACTGGGACTGGACGCCGCCGACGGAGCAGAGCACCAGGATCGCCCCGTCCAGGACCCGGAGCGACCGCTCCACCTCGATGGTGAAGTCCACGTGCCCCGGCGTGTCGATGATGTTGATCTCGTGGCCCTGCCACTGGCAGAAGGTGGCGGCGGAGGCGATGGTGATCCCCCGCTCCTTCTCCAGCTCCATGGAGTCCATGGTGGCCCCCACGCCGTCCTTGCCCTTCACGTCGTGCATGGCGCGGATGCGCTTCGTGTAGTACAGGATGCGCTCCGTGAGCGTCGTCTTGCCCGAGTCGATGTGGGCGCTGATGCCGATGTTCCTGACTTTCGTGATGTCGGTGCTCATGTCCTTTTCGTCCCTGATTGATCGAAATAAAAAACCCGCCGGGAGGGTTCATCCGGACGGGTCGTCCAGCATGGTTTTGGATGAAGTTGCGCTCTCTACCCCCTCCACAGTGGGTTGTCAAGGTTTATTTTCCCCTATCCACGGGCCTTCCGGACGATTTTGCTCTTGCAAAAGACATTTTCGTTGTGCTAGATAGGTTTGCAACATTTTCTTTCAATGCTTTTCTCACCCATCGCTTCCGAAGGATCCCACGGTCTCCGTGGGGTCGGGATTAAAGACCCGAACGCAGCGATCCAATTCCGCGGGATCGCTGAGGACCAGAATCGCGAAGCAGTTTCTGCAGTACCCAAGAATTGCCAGTCATGCCAAAACAGGAAGGGGGGATGCCGCACCAGATTCAGGAGAGGAAGGATCATCTGCAGTTGAACTATTAATTACCGGTAACAACCAAAAAAGGAGGAATCATTTATGGCGCATGAACACAGCTTTGCAACGCCGGGCCCCGCTGGTCTGGCAGCTCTCGCGGTCGCGTGTTTCGGGTTTGCCTGTTCGTTTCTGGGCAAGATCGACATCAATGGACTCCCGCTCCTCGCCGCCTGGCTGATCGGTGGTGGAATCGTTCAGTACACGACGGCCGTCATCGAGTTGAAAGACCACAACATTACAGGCGGTAATGTCTTCCTGTTCTTCTCCGCCTTCTTCATGTTTGCAGCGGCACTCAGTGTTTTCGCCAAATGGTACATGGTCAATTTCATGTTCGCTCCGAAGGCGGCCAAGGAAGCCATGGATGCAGCCAGGGCGGCCGCGGGGGTTGCAGACATCAAGATGCTCACGCCGGAGCAGTTGGCGGCGGCCAAAGCGGGCATCGGCAAGGCCGTGGGCGGAATGCTCGGGAAGGCCATTCACGTGGAGGGATGGTGCTGGATGGCCGGCGCCGGCTTCCTGACCATCGTGACGCCTGCCTACGCCAAGAGCGGCCTCTTCTGGCTCGTCGCCCTCATCGACGTCGGCCTCTGGATGATCGTCGGCATCGATTCGGGCTGGTTCGGCAATCCGGCGGTCATGAAGCCCATCGTCGGCTGGATCCTCGTGGTGTCCGGCTGGTACGGCATCTACATGGCGGGAGTCGTGGTCTGCAACACGGTCTACGGAAAGAGAGTTTTCCCGCCCATTCCGCCGCTCATGAAGTAATTGAGCTGTTCGCTTTATTCAGCACCTGGGCAGGCCCCGAAAAGGGCCTGCCCTTTTTTTGCGCTTCGGCGCCGTCTTTGTAGTTGCATTTGTCGGTGAATCTTGGTAACAGACTGCCGACATTCTTATCCCGCCCGGTTGGGATCCTGCAACTACCGAATTAATCAAGTGATTTTTCGAGTTCGTGTTCAGGGGGCCTTCCGCAGCTCATGGCCTGATCGGGCACGGGATCGAGAGTTTCCTGTAACAAAAGTATTTCCTGAACAACCCGACTGCTTTTTGAATTGGAAGCCAGAACCGGTACGGCGAGGAGGAGAAGTGGGTTTCCACTCCGCCGTGTACCGAGAGATGAGCCGATTGCGTCCGGCGGTTCGTCTTCTGTGGGAGGTGCGTGTGCAGCCATAGCGATGGCGTTATAAAAATCTACAGGAGGGATGTAATGACGACACCGGTACAACAGAAAATCAGGGACAAACAACGAACTCCGGAACAGATCGCCGACATGGTCAAGTCGGGTGACTGGATCAACCACGGAAGCACCGGCGGTGACTCCACGGTCTGCACCGAGGCGGTAGCGAAGCGGCTGGGCGCAGGCTCAGGCCAGTTGAGGGACATCGAGTTCTGGATGTACGCGATGTTCTATCCCCACCCGGAACTCCAGCAGATCGATCCCCACCAGGAATTTCACACCATCCACGAGTACTTCTTCTTCCCCTGGAACCGCAAGGCCCGGGACACGAACAACGTCTCCGACTGGGCCCAGTGGGGATGGGCGTACGGCATGCACGCCCACCATTACCGGTTCGCCAACGCCGTGAAGGAAAGACGGGGCATGGACTGGTGGTTCAACGCCGCCACGGCCCCGGACCAGCACGGCTACTTCAACATGTCCTACGGGACGAACAACTGCAACATCTTCCGGCAGACGGCCAAGAAGATCGTCTTCGAGGTCCGCTCGGACTACCCCTGGGCGGAAGGCGGCCGGTTCAACACGATCCACATCGACGACGTCGACTACTGGGTCGAGGTGGACTGCGAGAAATACAAGTGGCCCCAGGTGAACGAGAAGGCCATCCAGCCCCGCCCGGTGGAGCAGACGATCGCCAAGAACGTCATGCAGATCATGCGGGACCGGGACATCATCCAGCTCGGCATCGGCTCCCTGCCGTCGGCCTGCGTGGCCGCCATGGCGGACGCGGGGTTCAAGGACCTGGGCGTCCACACGGAGATGATGAACTTCGGCCTCATCAAGATGATCGAGTCCGGACAGGTGACGAACGCCTACAAGAGCCTGGACCGGGGGAGAAGCGTCTACACCTTCGCCTTCCCCGTGGACGTGAAGTGGTACTACGAGACGATCCACCGCAACCAGTCCATGGCGGTGTACGACATCGACTACACGAACAACCTGAACGTCCTGACCCGCATCGACAACATGATCTCCATCAACAACTGCGTGGCCGTGGACCTCCTGGGCCAGATCTCCACGGGCTTCTACGAGAAGCGCCCCATCTCCTCCACGGGCGGTTTCTTCCAGTTCCACATCTTCTGCGCCCAGTCCCGGGGCGGCCGCGGCGTGGCCGCCATGACGTCCCGCAGCAAGCACGGCACGGCCCGCATCGTTCCCTTCCTGCCCGAGGGGTCCACGGTGGACGTGCCGGCCCAGTTCGCCAACTACGTCTGCACGGAGTACGGCATGGTCAACCTCCGCGGCCTGAGCGGCTACGAGCGTGCGGCGGCCCTGATCTCCATCGCCCACCCGGACGACCGGGAGTGGCTGGAGAGGGAAGCCCACGAGAACGGTCTCCTGCCGCCCAAGTTCCCCGTTTCCATGCTGCCCGCGGAAGGGGGAGGACGCCGTTACCCGACCTACGAGGAGCGCCGGAATTACAAGGTCCCCATGGG
Organism: Syntrophaceae bacterium; assembly: GCA_041310335.1. Taxonomy (GTDB): domain Bacteria; phylum Desulfobacterota; class Syntrophia; order Syntrophales; family PHBD01; genus PHBD01. The sequence goes on from JBFYXW010000031.1 coordinate 19,020, forward strand.
AAGCGCCGTGTGGGGCTACGATTGGGATCAGGGATTCCAGAGCGGAAAGTAAACAACCCCATTCACACGCATGGGGAGCGCCCGGCCGCAAGCCGGGCATTCTCCATGCCCGTTCAACCAGGAGCCGGCATTCCATGGCAAGAAAGCAGTCCGTGGAGATCGAACGAGACGAGAAGCTCGAAAAGGCCATGCGCCATCGGGAAAAACTCTCGAAGATCCGGCTGTGGGCCTACATCTTCTGGCTTATCGGCCTCTTCCTGATCATGGCCAAGTACCTCAATTTCTTCCCCGGGTGAAGCGGAAGAAACCGGGTCGGGCCGCGAGAGGGAAGGCAACTCCAGGAAGACAACCCCAGGGAGGGAACGCCCATGGATGAAAGCGTCATGAAGCCCGCGGACCTGAGCCAGGAAGACCTGGCGAAGTTTGTCGTCGACATGCTCTACCGGACCGTTTTTCACCATGTCCAGTGGTTCACCGAGGTGGAGCACCAGGTCGGCATGCAGAAGGCCTTGAAGATCCTGAAGGTCGCCCGGGAGAACAGCTACAAGATCCAGATGGACCGGCTGTCGAAGGTTCTCGGCTTCGAGATGAAGGACGGCATCCCGAAAGCGCTGCTGGACAAGCCCAAGGACGAGCTGCTCAAGCTCACGGGCGCCCTGGCCGCAAACTGGCTGGCCAACGACGGCGTGTGGTTCCAGGCCGTGGAGGGCGCCTACGACATGTTCGAGGCGAAGCGCTGCAACGATTCCTGCTGGACCCGGTTTGCCCCGTTCGAGGCCTGGGCGATCAAGGAGTTCCTGAAGCTGCCCAAGCGGCCCGGGCTGGAAGGCCTGAAGCGGGCCCTGTCCTTCCGCCTCTACGGCAGCGTCAACATCCAGTCCATCCTCGACGACGGCGACGCCGTGGTCTTCCAGATGAACGACTGCCGGGTCCAGTCGGCGAGAAATCGACGCGGACTGGAAGATTATCCTTGTAAATCGGCAGGTCTTGTGGAATACAGGGAATTCGCTGAGGCCATCGATGACCGGATCCGCACGGAATGCATCGGCTGCCCCCCGGACCAACATCCGAAGGAGTGGTTTTGTGCCTGGCGATTCACCCTTTCCCCGGAAGCATAAAGAGGCACAGGACGGGTAAAGGACGGTGCCCAAGGCACCCCCCTTCTACACCGAAACCAAAACCAGCGTGCGAAAAGCAGTAGCGAAGGGAAGCAGGTTGTTCCGACAATTTGAGGGCCTTTCCGCGGGTTCCGCCACTGGTTTAGTTATTTTTCTAAACTTCAATAAAGGGAGGTAAGAGTTATGGCGTTAGATTTCAGACTGACCGAAGAACAAAGGATGCTGGAGGATCAGGTTTACCGCTGGGCCACGACGTGGCTGGAACCGCAGATGGAGCACATGTACGAAGTGGACGAGATGCCCCCCACGATCTTCAAGGAGCTGGCAAATCTCGGCGTGAACGGAATCGTTTTCGAGGAGAAGTACGGCGGCGCCGGCCTCGGTTACGTGGAAACCCTGCTGGCCTATGAGACCATCGCCCGCGTTTCGAACGCCCTCTCCATGACGGTCGGCGCGAGCCAGACCCTTTGCTTTGACAACTTCCGCCGGAACGCCTCGGAAGAGCAGAGAGCATACGTCCTCCCGAAGAGCATCACGGGCGAGTGGATCGGCTGCCTCGGCATCACCGAGCCCAACGCCGGTTCCGACGCCATGTCCATGGCCACCAAGGCCGAGAAGAAGGGCGACAAGTACATCATCAACGGCTCCAAGATCTTCATCA
>JBFYXW010000032.1:0-3596 GCA_041310335.1 Syntrophaceae bacterium
AGCACGGCCTCGGCCGGCGGGAAGCGGCCCTGGGATACCTCAAGGCGGCGTACCCGGAGGCGCGGGTCGTCTTCGGGGCCGAGACGGCCCGACAGGTCCGGGAGAACCTCCTGGACTGGAGCCGGGAAGTCGATCCCGCTTTTGCTGCCGAGGTGGAGCGGGCCTTCGCCGGCGTGGAAGAGCGGGTCGTCAACCCCGTCCTGTGGCCGGCGGACTGAATACGAGAGAAACGGAGAGGAGAACAACGTGAGCATCCTGGCCATCGTGCAGGCGCGCATGGACTCGACCCGACTGGGTGGCAAAATCCTGAAGACCCTGGGGGACCACGAGGTGCTGTGGCACGTGGTGGACCGGTCCCGCCGGATCCGGCAGGTGGACCGGGTCGTCGTGGCGACGACGGTGAAACCCACCGACGACGTCACGGCCGCCTTCTGCCGTGACAACGGGATCAACTGCTTCCGCGGTTCCGACGAGGACGTCCTGGACCGCTTCTACGGGGCCGCCCGGCAGTACGGTGCGGAACACATCGTCCGGATCACCGCCGACTGCCCCGTCCTGGACCCGGTCATCGTCGAGGGGATCATCGACGCCTACTTCCGGGAGGGCTACGACGTCTGCCGCCCAGGGACGGAGTTTCCCGACGGCCTCGACTGCGCCATCTTCTCCTTCGCCGTCCTGGAGGACACCTGGAAAAGTGCGACCCTCCCCTCCGACCGGGAGCACATCAGCCCCTACATGGAGCGGCACACGGACAAGTACAAAGTCGGCATGGTGGACACCCTGACGGGCCTGGGGCACCACCGGTGGACCCTGGACGAGCCGGAGGACTACCGGTTCCTCCAGGAGCTCTTCCGCCGCCTCTACCACCCGGGGGAGGTCTTCCTGACGGCGGACATCCTGGGGGTCCTGGAGCGGGAGCCGGAACTGATGCGGATCAACAGCGCTTTCGCCCGCAACGAGGGGTACCTGAAATCGCTGGAGAAAGACCAGGCCCTCGCAGGGCGGAAGGGAGGTCGGGAGCCATGAGCGTCGGACAGGACCTGTACAGGAGGGCCAAGGGGCGGATTCCCGGGGGGACCCAACTCCTCTCGAAGCGGCCCGAGATGTTTCTCCCCGGAGGCTGGCCGTCCTACTACCGGCAGGCCCGGGGCATCGAGGTGGTTGACCTGGACGGTCGTACCTACCGCGACTTCAGCCTCATGGGCATCGGGGCCTGCATCCTTGGCTACGCCGACTCGGTAGTGGACGAGGCGGTCCTGAAGGTCGTCCGGGACGGCGTCATGTCGACCCTCAACCCGCCGGAGGAGGTGGAGCTGGCGGACCTCCTCTGCGACCTTCACCCGTGGGCCCGGATGGCCCGTTTCGCCCGCGGGGGCGGCGAGGCCATGTCCGTGGCGGTGCGGATCGCCCGGGCCAAAACGGGGCGCGACGGGATCGCCTTCTCGGGCTACCACGGCTGGACGGAGTGGTACCTGGCGGCCAACCTGGCCGACGAGGCGGCCCTGGACGGCCACCTCCTCCCCGGCCTTGACCCGGCGGGGGTGCCCCGGGGTCTCCGGGGGACGGCCTTCCCCTTCCACTACAACCGGATCGAGGAACTGAAGAAAATCGTCGACACCCGCCGCGGGGACCTGGCGGCCATCGTCATGGAGCCCCAGCGCGACCAGGACCCGGACCCCGGGTTCCTGGAAGAAGTCCGGGACATTGCCACGTCCATCGGGGCGGTCCTGGTCTTCGACGAGATCTCCATCGGCTTCCGCCGGAATACCGGCGGGGTTCACCTCCTCTTCGGCGTGGAGCCCGACATGGCCGTCTTCGCCAAGGCCCTGGCCAACGGCTACGCCATGTCGGCCATCATCGGCCGGGAAGAGGTCATGCAGGCCGCCCAGTCCACCTTCATCAGCAGCACGAACTGGACGGAACGCATCGGCCCGGCGGCGGCCGTCGCCACGATCCGGAGGCACCGGGCGGAAAACGTCCCGGCCCGCCTGGAGGACGTGGGACAGCGCGTCCTTCAGGGATGGCAGGAGGCGGCGGACCGGGTCGGACTTCCCGTCGATGCCCACGGCATGCCCTGCCTGCCCCATTTTCGCTTCGAGGGGGAGGACGAGCTCGTCCTCAACACCCTCTTCACCCAGCTCATGCTGGAGAAGGGCTACCTGGCCTGGAACCAGTTCAAGCCGTCCCTGGCCCACAGGATGGCGGAGGTGGAGGAGTACCTGCGGGCAGTGGAGGAGGCCTTTGCCGTGATTGCGGAGGCCGCGGCTTCCGGGCGCGCGGCGGACCTGCTGAAGGACGGCCCGGCGCGGCGGGGCTTTTATCGGCTGACATGAAACGGGGCCCGGGGCCCCCAGGAGGGGCTGGATCATGGACAGAGCGGAATATCCGAAAGTGACCCTCCGGGACCGCTTTATCGGCGGCGGCGCCCCGGTCTACATTATCGCCGAGATCGGGACGAACCACGGGGGGGACCTGGGACGGGCAAAGGAGTTGATCGCACGGTCCGCCCGGGCGGGGGCCGACGCGGTGAAATTCCAGTCCTGGCGGGCGGAGCGGATCCAGAACACGAGGGAGCGGGCGGTCGACGGCCGGTGGCTGCCCTCGACGGTGCTGCCGATCCTCCAGCGGTACGAGGTGCCCCGGGACTGGCACGGGATCCTGGCGGAGACCTGCCGGGAGGAAGGGGTGGATTTCCTGTCGACCCCCTTCGACGTGGAGACGGCCCGCCTGCTGCGCGACACGGGGGTGCCGGCCATGAAGGTCTCCTCGTCGGACCTCGTCTACGACGAGCTCCTCGAGGAAATCAGCAGTTACGGCCTCCCGGTCTTTCTCTCCACGGGCATGGCGGACCTGGGGGAGATCGAGCGGGCCTTGGCGATCCTCGGCCGGGGGGAACGGCCCGAGGTCGTCCTGATGCACTGCATCGCCATGTACCCGCCCCGCTTCGAGGAGACGAACCTTCGGGTGCTCCGCACGCTCCGGGAAGCCTTCGGTCTCCCCGTGGGGTTCTCGGACCACTTCCCGGGCCACGAGATCGACGTGGCCGCCGTGGCCCTGGGGGCCTGCGCCATCGAAAAGCATGTCACCCTCTCCCGGGAGGACGGCGCCCCCGACAGCTTCTACGCCCTGGAGATGGAGGAGCTCCGAAAGATGGTGGAAGCCGTCCGGACCCTCGAGAAGGCCATGGGCGACGGCTGCAAGGGCTGCATGCCCTGCGAGACGGGAGGACTGGTCCACGGGCGCCGGAGTATTTACGCTGCCCGGGACCTCGAGGCGGGACGCATCCTGACGCGGGACGACATCGCCATCGTCCGGCCCAACCTGGGGGAGCTGAAGCCCCGGGACTGGAAGCAGGTGATCGGCTCCCGGCTGAAGCGGGACGTGGCGGGGGGCCACCCCCTCCGCTGGTCCGACCTGGACATGCCATGACCCGTCTTGCCGACGTCCTGATCTGCACGGAGGCCTCCCCCGCCATCGGCCACGGCCACGTCATGCGCTGCCTGGCCCTGGCGGACGAGGCCCGGCGACGGGGAATGCACGTCCGCTTCTCACCCCGGGATCCCTACGCCGCCGGTCTCCTCCGGGAAGCCGGCGAG
>JBFYXW010000033.1:0-5632 GCA_041310335.1 Syntrophaceae bacterium
CTCGCCGGCGAGGTGTTGGGGTAGTCCTTGATGACCTGCTGCAGAATGATCCGGGCGCTGGCCTTGTCTCCCAACTGGGCGAAGGACAGCCCCTGCTTCAGGAGGGCCTGGGAAACCTTGTCGCCCTCGGGATATTTCTTGATGACCTTTTCGTATTCCAGGATCGCCTTTTCGAACTTGCCCTCGAAGAAATAACTCTCGCCGATCCAGAACTGGGCGTTGTCGGAGAGTTCCGTGCCGGGATACTTCTGGAGAAAACTCTGGAATTCCGTCCGGGATTTCTCGTAGTGCCCCTCCTTGAGGGTTGCGTAAGCCGCCCCGTAGAGGGTTTCCCGCTCGGATTTTCCCTTGTTTTCCTTGCCGTTTCCGCCGCTCCGACCGTTTGGTTCCGCGACACCGTCCTTCTTGCCGACCCCCAGGTAGTTTTCCAGGAATTGGACTTTGAAAGACAGGGCGTCCAGCCTTTCCTTGAATTCGTCCTGGCGGCCGATGCCGGTGGACAGGTCCTTCTTCAGGGCGTCCACGAGGCCGCGGATCTGCCGGAGCTGGTCCTTCACCTCCGCAAGATCGGCGCCCGTCTCGGCCTGCCGCTTCTGCAGGAGCGCCACGGAATCGCCGAGGGCCTTGACCTCGGCCTGAACGGCCTGATCGGTCCGGTCCAGGGCGGCCGATTTTTCTTCCGCCGCCTCGATCCGCGTCAGCAACTCACCGCGGACCTTCTGCAGGTCCTTCGAGGTGGCGCAGCCGGACACCCCCGTCAGCACGACCAGGAGTCCCATCCAAAGGAACAGAGTCCTCACGAGAGGAGACATTGCAACCTTACTTCGGGTTCAGCTCGAAGCGCGCCCGGCGGTTCTTTGCCCAGGCTTCCTCGTTCTGGCCCGGATCGAGGGGACGCTCCTTCCCGTAGGAGACCGTCTTGATCCGACCCTTGTCGATCCCCAGGTCGATCAAGTACTTCATGACGGATGCCGCCCGCCGTTCCCCCAGGGCCAGGTTGTACTCGGCGGTTCCCCGCTCGTCGCAGTGACCCTCGACGAGGAGCTTGTCCGCGGCGTTGCTCTTCAGCCAGGCGGCCTGCGCGCCCAGGCGATCCCGGTATTCGGGCTTGACGTTGTATTTGTCGAAGTCGAAGTTGACGTCCGCGAACAGGGCGGCGAGTTTCTCGGCCCTCTCCCGGGCGAGGCGTTCCTGCTCGGCCCTCTTGCGGGCTTCCTCCTCCCGCAGCGCCCGCTCACGGGCAGCGGCCTCTTCCGCAGCCTTCCGGGCGGCGTCGTCATCCGCCTTGGTGGTCTGGGCGGCTACCTTCTGCTCTCCTGTGACCGCGTCATCCTTGACCGCCGCCTTCTTGGCGCAGCCCACGGTGAACAGGAAGACGAGGCATGAGAGGATCAACAGGATCCGAACGAAACGGCTCTTCATGGTACCAATCTCCTTTCTTGTATAGGGATTCATAGTGAGTTGGTTCCGGCAACAACGGGATCTAAATAACCACAATCATCGGGACAGGTCAATGGATAATCCGGCTGATGGTCCGGTCATCCCTTGGATGCAGGGGGGGGTGCCCTCAGGAAGGGGGCGCGGCGCGGATGCAGGAAAGGGCCCGGGCGATGCGTTCCATCGAGCGCTTCCGGCCGAGGGTGGCCATGACCTCGTCGATGCCGGGGCTGACCGTCTTGCCCGTCAGGGCGACCCGCAGGGGCTGGGCGATCTCCTTCAGTTTCGTCTGGCGGGACTCCGCCAGGGAGCGCAGCAGCGCCTCGAGGCCTTCCCGGGTGTAGTTCTCCACCCCGGGCAACTGTTCCAAAACCGCCTCCAGGTGCCCGGCGGACGCGGCGGTCAGGAACTTCTCCGCCGCTTTTTCGTCGTAACGAACCTCTTCGGAAAAGTAGAACGCAGCCCCGTCGATCAGTTCCAGGAGCGTCCGGCTCCGGGACTGGAGGTCCCCCACCACGCTGCGGAGGAAGTCGCCCTGCGCGGAATCGGACGCCGCGGGCCAGAGGGGCTGCAGGGCTTCTACGAGGCGTTCCACCGAATAGGTGCGGATGTAATGCTGGTTGAGCCAGAGCAACTTCTCCGGGTTGAACACGGCTGGGGATTTGCCTACGGTGTCCAGGTCGAAGAGGCCCTGCAACTCGTCGCCGGTGAAGATCTCCTGGTCCCCGTGGGACCAGCCGAGGCGGACCAGGTAGTTCACCAAGGCCTCCGGCAGGTAGCCCATGTCCCGGTAGGCCATGACGGAGGTCGCCCCATGGCGCTTGCTCAGGCGGGCCTTGTCGGCCCCGAGGATCATGGGAACGTGGGCGAAGAGGGGCACGGGGAACCCCAGGGCCTCGTAGAGGAGGATCTGCCGGGGCGTGTTGTTCACGTGGTCGTCCCCCCGGATGACGTGGGTGATCCCCATCTGGGCGTCGTCGACGACGACGGCGAAGTTGTACGTGGGATACCCGTCGCCCCGCTGGATGACCAGGTCGTCCAGTTCCTCGTTCTGGAACAGGATGTTTCCCTTGATGAGGTCTTCCATCCGCGTGACCCCGACGTCGGGGCAGCGGAACCGCACCACCGACCCGGGGGTCGGGGGAAGGTGCCGGTCCCGGCAGGTGCCGTCGTATTTCGGCTTGCGTCCCTGGGCCAGGGCGGTCTTGCGCTTTTCCTCCAGTTCCTCCTGGGTGCAGGTACACCAGTAGGCCTTCCCCTCGTCCACGAGCCGCTCGATCATCTGCCGGTGGATCCCGACGCGCTCCGCCTGGAAGAAGGGACCCTCGTCCCAATTCAGGCCGAGCCAGGCCATGGCGTCCAGGATGGCCCGGGTGGACTCGTCGGTGGAGCGCTGCTGGTCCGTGTCCTCGATGCGCAGGAGAAACGTGCCGCCGTGACGGCGGGCGAACAGCCAGCTGAAGAGGGCCGTCCGGGCGCCGCCGATGTGGAGATACCCCGTGGGAGAGGGGGCGAACCGTGTCTTGACGGGTTTACTCATGAGATTCTTCCTTCCACTGCCGGCGTTATAGGAGCCGTTGCCGGCAATGTCAAGGAGCATGTGCTGCGGGGGCCCAGCCTATTTCAGGCGGGCCATGGCCTCCACCAGTTCCCGGACGGAGGCGGCGGAGCGCTGGAGTTCCTCCCATTCCCGCTTCAGCAGCTGCAGGGAGACGATCTCCTCGACGCCGCGGCGCCCCAGCTTGACGGGGACGCCGACGAACAATCCGCGGATGTCGTACTCGCCCTCCAGGAGGACGGAGCAGGGCAGGATCTTCTTCCGGTCCCGGAGAATGCTCTCAGCCATCTCCACGGCCGCCGAGGCCGGGGCGTAGTAGGCGCTGCCGGTCTTGAGGAGCCCGACGATCTCGGCGCCGCCGCTCCGCGTCCGAGCCACGAGGGCCTCGATCCGCTCCGGCGGGAGGATCTCCGTCAGGGGGACCCCCGCCACGGTGGTGTAGCGGGGGAGGGGGACCATGGTGTCACCATGGCCGCCCAGCACGGTGGCGTGGATGTTCTCCACGGAGACGTCGAGCTCCCGGGCGATGAAGGCGCGGAAGCGGGCGGCGTCCAGAACGCCGGCCATTCCGAGGACCCGGCTCTTCGGGAAGCCGCTGGCCTCGTAGGCCACGTGGCACATGGCGTCCAGGGGGTTGCTGACGACGATCAGGATCGCCCCGGGCGAGCGGGAGGCGGCCTCCCTCGTCACGGAGCCGACGATGGCCCGGTTGGTCGCCAGGAGGTCGTCCCGGCTCATGCCGGGCTTGCGGGGGATTCCGGCGGTGACGACGATCAGGTCCGACCCCGCGGTCTCGTCGTAGGCGTTTGTTCCCGTCAGGCGGGCGTCGTGACCCTCCACGGGGGCCGCCTGGGCAAGGTCCAGCGCCTTGCCCTGGGGGATCCCCTCGACGATGTCCACGAGGACCACGTCGCACAGGTCCTTTTCCGCCAGCCTCTGGGCCACGGTGGCCCCCACGTTGCCGGCGCCGATGACGGTTGCCTTCGCGCGCATGAAAAGCGTCTCCTTTCCTCCGGTGGGGAACCTGTGTATACCAAAAACGGCGGGAGCACAACGGGCTCTTTCCGGTTCGGGAGAGCGGGTAAAACCGAACCGGAAATCCGTATTGCAAAAGCCATTTCGGTAGGATAGGATCGCCCTCCAATCTCCCGGCGGAGGGTATCGGCGGGTGGGTTTCCCGGTGCCGCGGGACAGAGCGGACGGGTTGGTTCAGGGAGGCAGGACAATGGGAAAACTGTTCGGCACCGACGGGATCCGGGGGCCCGCCAACCGCGACCCCATGACGGCGGAGACGGCCCTGCGCATCGGGCGGGCGGCGGCCCGGTTCTTTCTGGAGCGGGAGACTCCGGCCCGGCGGATCGTCCTGGGGCGCGACACGAGGGAGTCCGGCGACATGCTGGAGAGCGCCCTGGTGGCGGGCATCTGCTCCGCCGGCATGGACGCGCTCCTGGCCGGGATCATCCCCACGCCGGCGGTGGCCCATCTCACGGCGGAAGAGCAGGCCGACGGCGGCATCGTCGTCTCCGCCTCCCACAACCCCTACCAGGACAACGGGATCAAGATCTTCTCCGCCTCCGGCACCAAGCTTTCCGACGAGGCCGAGGAAGCCATCGAGGGATTCATCCTGGCGAACCACGGGGACAATGCCTCCCTGCCCGCCTCGCCCGGGAAGGCCCGCCTCCTCGCGGACGCCCGGGAGCGCTACGCGGCGTTTCTCCGGGGGACCGTGCCGGGCCTTTCCCTGGACGGATTGCGGATCGCCCTGGACTGCTCCCACGGTGCGACGTTCCAGGTGGCTCCGGCGGTCTTCACCGCCCTGGGGGCGCAGGTGACGGTCCTCTTCGCCGAGCCCGACGGGCGGAACATCAACGACGGGTGCGGCTCCCAGCATCCCGGCGGGCTGGCCCGGGCGGTCGTGCAGGGGGGGTGCGATGCGGGGTTCGCCTTCGACGGCGACGGCGATCGGGTCATTGCCGTGGACGAGACGGGGAAGGTGCTCACGGGGGACGCTTTGCTCGCCATCACGGCCCGCCGGCTGCGGGACGAGGGTCGGCTCGCGAACAACCTCGTGGTCCGGACCGTCATGAGCAACATCGGCCTCACGGCGGCCTTCCGGGAGTTGGGCATCGACTCGGTCATGACCGACGTGGGAGACCGCCATGTCTTCGCGGCCATGAAAGAGCGGGGGGCCGTCCTGGGCGGCGAGGACTCGGGGCACCTGATCTTTCTCGACCACCACACCTCCGGCGACGGCATCCTCACGGCCCTCCAGGTTCTGGCGGCCATGCACAGGGAAGGGCGGCCCCTCTCGGAGATGGGACGCCTCATGACGGTCTATCCCCAGGTGCTCCTCAACGTGGTGACCCGTTCCCGGCCCGACCTGGAGACGGTACCGGAAATCCGGGCGGCGATCCGGGCGGCAGAAGCGGCCCTGAACAGCCGGGGGAGGGTCCTGGTGCGCTACTCCGGCACCCAGAACCTCTGCCGGGTCATGGTGGAGGGGCCCACGAGGGAGGAAACGGAGGCCCATGCCGGGCGGATCGCCCGGGTGGTGCGGGAGGTACTCGGTTAACGGAAACGGGCCGGAAGACTGCCTCCGCGAGGGAGGCCGGCCCCTGGAAAGGACCGCAACATGAA
>JBFYXW010000035.1:0-45687 GCA_041310335.1 Syntrophaceae bacterium
GGCGGGCCGCCTCGACCAGGTTGAGGGTGAGAAGGGCCGTCAGGTACTTCCGGCGGTCGCCGATGGTCACCACGTGCTCGAAGAGGGGGTCCTTCATGAAGAGGCCCTCGATGTTCTGGGGGGCGATGTTCTTCCCGCCGGCGGTGATGATCAGGTCCTTCTTCCGGTCCGTGATGAGGAGGAACCCGTCCCCGTCCAGCTTCCCGATGTCCCCCGTCATGAGCCAGCCGTCTTCCGTGAAGGCCGCCCTCGTCTGTTCCGGCATGCGCCAGTAGCCCTTGATGATGTTGCCGCCCCGGGCGAGGATCTCGCCGTCCGGGGCGATCTTCACCTCGTTGCAGGGCAGGGGCTTCCCGGTGGTGCCGTGACGGTAGTTGTCCAGGACGTTCAGGCTGATGGGGGCGGTGCTCTCCGTCATGCCGTACCCCTCGATGACGAAGATGCCGGCGGAGTTGAAGAAGTCGGCGATCTCCCGGGACAGGGGCGCCCCGGCGGCGGTCATCCAGCGGACCCGGCCGCCGAGCCGCTCGCTCAGCTTCCGGAAGACGAGGCGGTAGGCGAGGCGGTACTGCAGGTCCAGGAGGAAGGGCAGCGGCCGCCGCTGCTCCTTGAGGGCGCTCACCTGCGCGCCGATTCCGGTGGCCCAGTCGAAGACCCGCTGCTTCCAGGGGGGCTCTTCCTTCACCTGCGCCAGGATCCGGGCGTAGATCTTCTCGCACACCCGGGGCACCGCCAGCACGATGGTGGGGCGCTTCGCGGCGATGTCCTCGACGATCGTGTCGAAGCTCTGGGCGTAGTGGGTCGTGATGCCGACCCTCATCCCGTAGAAGTGGCCGGCGATCCGCTCGAAGACGTGGGACAGGGGGAGGAACGGAACTGTCTCGTCCGTGTCGTAGGCGGGCACCACCGCGTCCAGTCCCTCGAAGACCGCCAGGATATTGCTGTGGCTGATCATGGCGCCCTTGGGATGGCCCGTCGTTCCGGAGGTGTAGACGATGGTCGCCAGGTCGTCCACTTCAATGGCGTCGCCCAGGCGCTCGAAGAGGCCGGGCTCCCGCGCATGCGTTTCGCGGCCCCGCTCCATGAGGTCGGAGAGGGGCATGAGCAGGGGCTCCGAGAGGTCGCACCCCTCCGGGTCGATGACGACGATCTTCTCCAGGACGGGAAGACCCGGCGCCTCCCGGAGCGCCTTTTCCGCCACGGTCCTGTTTTCGGCGATGAAGACCCGGGACTCGGAGTTGCCCAGGATGTAACCGATCTCCGGGGCCGGCAGGGTCGTGTAGAGGGGGACCGTGCAGGCCCCGATCCCGATGATGCCCATGTCCGCGGCGACCCACTCGAGGCGGTTTTCGCTGAGGAGGCCCACCCGGTCGCCCTTGCGGACACCCAGGGCATAAAGCCCCAGGCCGAGGGAGCGGGCCGCTTCGTAATACTGCCGCCAGCTCCACCCCTGCCAGCGGCCGCCCTTGCGCTTTTCCACGGCAGGGCGGTCTCCGAATCGATCTGCCTGGTTTCTGAAGATCTGGGCCAGGTTGGCCTTCATGGCGCTCCTCCTTCCGGATTGCTTGGGCCGCCCGGGGCGGCCGGGTTCTGTCGAACATCCCGGGCATCGCTCCGCCCCGGTCGGGGCGGCTGATGGGGACAATGGAGAAGGGTTGGAGGGTTGACTGCCGGTAACCCCGGCTGGAAAACTGCCAGAGATTGATTGATATGTCAATCAACATGTTTGCGACGGCGAAGATTTTTCCCCGCCTTCCGCCAGGGCGGATGAAACCTGCCTTGTGTCGGCAGCCACCCGCGGAGGCGGGCCGGTCGCCGCGGGGATTGCAATTGACGTTTCGGGCCGGATGTGGTTCAACCTCCGGGGCGGGAGGGGAGAGCCGCAAGCCCTTTGTCTCCCGAAGGCCGACCGGGTTGTCCCGGCCGGAGAACCATCAACAGGGAAGCGCCCTTCGTCTCGAAAGGAGAGACGGGGCGAGCCGGAAAGGGAAAATCATGTTCGATCCTGCAAAATGCGACTTCTGCGGAGAGTGTCTCGGGCGCTGCGCGTACATCGACTTCGACCGCGAAGAGGGCGGCCGCCAGTTCGAAAGGCTGGTGAAGGGGGAACCCGTGGAGTGGCTCCGGAAATGCATCACCTGCTTCGCCTGCAACGAGTTCTGTCCCCGGGACGCCCGTCCCTTCGACCTGATTCTCCAGCGGATGGAGGCCCTGGGGGACTACGTGGACCCGAATCTCCTCGGGGCGATCCAGGGCAAGTTCGCCGTTCCCGCAGGCTTCACGCCGCCGAAGGTTTCCTCCCCGGTCCTGTCGGTCTGCACCATCGAGCCCATCGTGCCCTGGGCCTTCAAGGGATCGCTCTTCGACGGCCTGGACGTGCTCAAGGGCCGGTTCTGGTTCTGCAACGTCCTGTTCCCCCACCTGGGAAACGAATCCATTCTCGAGGAAGGCCTCAAGCCCCTCCTGGACCGCTACGCCGCCCTCGGCGTGGACGAGGTGATCTTCGCCCACGACGACTGCTACGCCCTGATGGCCGACTGGGTACCCCAGTTGGGCCTGACGCTCCCCTTCAAGGCGACCCACCTCTTCGAATACCTGGCCCGCTCCCTGAAGGAGCGCCAGGCCGAGATCCGCCCGCTGGGCATGAAGGTCGCCTACCAGCGACCCTGCGCCTCCCGGGTCACCCCCGGCAAGGAGGCCTTCCTCGACGAGATCTTCGCCCTCATCGGGGTGGAGCGCGTCGCCCGCCGGTACGACCGGGAGGAAGCCCTGTGCTGCGGCCAGTCGATGAAGGGCTTCATGAAGCGGGGGGAGAAGTACCCCGAATATCAGACCCTGAACGTCGGCGACGCGAAGGCCCACGGAGCCGCAGCCATGGCCTTCCTGTGTCCCATGTGCCTGGACGCGCTCAAGAAGCCCTGCCGGGAGGCGGGCCTGGAGCTGTACATGGTGAGCGACCTCTGCCGCCTGGCCCTGGGGGAGGACCTCCAGCGGGAGGCGCCGAAGGCGAGCTGATACACCGGGAGAACCGTCGATGACGACCCTTCGCGCCGGGGACTTCGAACACATCGTTTTCTTCACCGGGGCGGGGATGTCCGCCGAGAGCGGCATCCCCACCTACCGGGGGAGCGGTGGCGTCTGGAGCTCCTACCGCTGGGAGGAGTACGCCTGCCAGGACGCCTTCGACGCGGACCCGGAGAAGGTGCTCCGCTTTCACGAGCTGCGCCGGAAATCCGTCCTGGCCTGTTCGCCCCACGCGGGCCACGGGGCCGTCGCCCGCATTGAGGATTCGCACCCGCGGGTGACGGTGGTGACGCAGAACATCGACGGCATGCACCAGCGGGCGGGGAGCCGTCGGGTCCTGGAACTCCACGGCAGCCTCTGGCGCCTGCGCTGTCCCGAGCACGGGATCCGGGAAGACATGGGGGAGACCTTCCGGCGGTACCGGTGCGAGGCCTGCGGGAACTGGCTCCGGCCCGATATCACCTGGTTCGGCGACATGCTCGATTCCTTCGTCATGGGCCAGGCCGTCCAGGCGATCCGGTCCTGCGATCTCTTCGTCAGCGTGGGCACCTCCGGCGTCGTCTGGCCTGCCGCGGGCTTCCCCCAGGCCGCCCGGGACGCCGGGGCCCGTTGCATCGAGATCAACCCGGAGGCGAGTGAGATGTCCTCTCTCTACCACGAATCGATCCGGGGGAAGGCGGGAGAGGTCCTGCCGGCACTGTTCGCTTCCTGACCGTCTTACAGGGCCTTTCGCCAGACGGGCGTCCGCGAATCCTCCCCGAAAAAACCCTCCAGCACCCCCACCGGTTCTCCCGCCAGGGACGTGTAGAATCCCCAGGCCGAATCCCGGTAGCGGGGGTTGCTGGACCAGAGCATCTCTGTCCACCCCGCCTCCCCGGCCGCCGTGAAGAGGGCTTCCAGGAGGTGTTTCCCGAGTCCCCTTCCCCGAACAGCCGGCGAGAGAAACGCCGTCTTCAGGCCCGCCGCCCGAGCCTCCGGCGACGACCGATAGGGCAGGAAGCGGTCGTCCGGCGGTCCGCAGCCCATGACTCCCACCGGGATTCCTTCCGGCTCCCGGGCCACGAGATACAGGTCCTCGTTCCCCCCGGCCGCCGCCTCCAGGACCGCCATGGTCTGCCGGATTTCTCCCGCGACGGGGCGTCCGTCCTTGCGGATCCAGGCCTCGACAATCGTCCGGAGGCCCGGCAGATCCGGCACCTTCAGCCGGTCCATCCGGAACGGCCTCCTGTCATCCATCCGCATTCCCTTCCTTTCCGCCGCGGAATCCTGCCCCGGGAACGTGCCACATGCCGTCGGGCCCGTCAAGGTTCGCGGACAGGGCTTTTTTGGTGGGAAAAGGATGCCAATCCGTCTATAATCCCTCCCTTCGTGAAGCGACCCCGGACAACGTCCGGATGCCGCGTTCCGCTTCCCCGTCGCCGGGGGAAGGGGAAGCGGCCATCGTCATGGAAGGAGATGCCATGGAGCCCGTCTACCTGGACCACAGCGCCACCACCCCCGTTGACGCGGAGGTGCTGGCGGCGATGATGCGATACTTTGCCAACCACTTTGGAAACCCCTCGAGCCTCCACCGTTTCGGCCGGGAGGCCCGGGAAGCCGTGGAGCAGGCCCGCGAGAGGGTGGCGCGGCTCCTGGGCGCGGAGCCCAACGAGATCGTCTTCACCGGCGGGGGAACCGAGGCGGACAACCTCGCCCTCCTGGGCACGGCCTGGGCGCGGGAGGAGGGGAAGGACCACGTCGTCACCTGCGCGATCGAGCACCCGGCGGTCCTCAACGCCTGTCGCTTTCTCGAGGGCCGCGGCTTTCGGGTGACGCAGGTCCCCGTCGACGGCCAGGGTCTCCTGGACCCGGATGACGTCCGGAAGGCCCTGACGGACCGGACCCTTCTTGTGTCCGTCATGCACGGAAACAACGAGACCGGCGTCCTCGAGCCCGTGACCGCCGTCGCCGCCCTGGCCCGGGAGCGGGGAGTCCTCGTTCACACCGACGCCGTCCAGACGGCCGGGAAAATTCCCTTCGAGGTGTCCGATCTGGGGGTGGACCTCCTGTCCATGGCGGGACACAAGATCCACGCCCCCAAGGGGGTCGGGGCCCTCTATGTCCGGCGGGGGACCCGCCTCGAGGCCGCCCAGTTCGGGGGCCACCAGGAGGGGGAGCGCCGGGCGGGGACGGAAAACGTCCCGGCCATCGTCGGCCTCGGGAAGGCCTGCGAAATCGCCCTCCGGGACATGGCGGTTCACCTGGACCACCTGGGGTCCCTGCGGGACCGGCTGGAACGGTTGCTCCTGGAGGGCGTGGAGGAAGTCCGGGTCAACACGCACCCGGTCCGCCGGCTCCCCCATATCCTCAACGTGTCCATCCGGGGGATCAAGGGCGATGAGCTGGTGAAGGAGCTCGACGGCCGCGGGATCGCCGTCTCCGCGGGGGCCGCCTGCGGCGCCGGGACGGTGAAGATCTCCCACGTCATCGAGGCCCTGGGCGTCCCGCGGGACTGGGCCGCCGGCACGGTGCGCTTCAGCCTCGGGAAGGGCAACACGCAGGAGGAGATCGACCGGGCCGCCGCGGCCGTCGTGGAGAGCGTCGACAAGTTGCTGCGGATCGCCGAGCTGGAGGCCTCCGTCGGCGGCCGGGGATGCCGGTAGCGGACCGGGAGAAAACGGAGGCGCGGAGCCGCATCCAACACCGTGAACCGCCGGGGATACGGTGCACCCGCATCCCCGGCATCAAGAGGGGAGTCCCATGTGGCAGCGCCTCCGGAACCTGTTCCGCCGGGACCTGCACCGGCCCCGCCTGGGGGGCCTGGAGATCCTGAAGTACATCGGCCCGGGGCTCCTCGTGACGGTGGGGTTCATCGATCCGGGCAACTGGGCGTCCAACATCGCCGCCGGGGCGACTTACGGCTACACCCTCCTCTGGATGGTCACCCTCTCGACGGGGATGCTCATCCTCCTCCAGCACAACGCCGCCCACCTGGGGATCGCCACCGGGCTGTGCATCTCCGAAGCGGCGACGCTGCACCTGCACCCCGCCGTCTCCCGGGGCATCCTGGCCACGGCGGTTGCCGCGTCGGTGTCCACCGCCCTGGCGGAGATCCTCGGGGGGGCCATCGCCCTCCACATGCTCTTCGGCATGCCCGTCCGGGCGGGGGCCGTCCTGACCTGCGTCGTCGTCGGCTTCCTTCTTTACAGCAGCACCTACCGGCGCCTCGAGCGGATCATCATCGGCTTTGTCTCCCTCATCGGCCTGTCCTTCGTCTACGAGCTGACCCTCGTCTCGGTCGACTGGGGGCAGGCCGCCGTGGGCTGGGTGCGGCCGGAGATACCCGACGGGTCGATGCTGATCGTCATGAGCGTCCTGGGGGC
This sequence comes from Syntrophaceae bacterium, assembly GCA_041310335.1. Lineage (GTDB taxonomy): Bacteria > Desulfobacterota > Syntrophia > Syntrophales > PHBD01 > PHBD01. Next base: position 6,387 of record JBFYXW010000035.1, read on the forward strand.
CGTGGTCATGCCCCACAACCTTTTCCTCCACTCGGAGATCATCCAGAGCCGCCAGTGGAACCGGGAGGACGAGGCGGTCATCCGCCGCCAGCTCGACTACGAGTACTACGACACCCTCTTCTCGATGATCGTGGGCTGGGCCATCAACAGCGCCATGATCCTCCTCGCGGCGACGGCCTTCTTCAGCCAGCGGGTCTCCGTGGAGGAACTCCAGCAGGCCAAGTCCATGCTGGAGCCGCTCCTGGGAGGGGCCGCGGGGGTCGTTTTCGCCGTGGCCCTGCTCCTTGCCGGCGTCGCCTCGAGCATCACCGCCGGCATGGCCGGGGGGTCCATCGTGGCGGGCATTTCCGGCGAGCCCTACGACATCCGGGACAACCACACCCGGCTGGGGGTCGGGGTCACCCTCCTGATGGCCCTGGGAATCATTTTTTTCATCGGCAATCCCTTTCAGGGGCTCATCGTGTCGCAGGTGGTGCTGAGCATGCAGCTCCCCTTCACGATCTTCCTCCTGATCCGCCTGACCGCCTCGCGGGCCGTCATGGGAACCCACGCCAACTCCTGGAAGACCACGCTGGGCCTCTCGGCGATCGGTTTGGTCGTGACGTACCTGAACGTGCGCCTTCTCGTTTCCCTCGTTTTTTGAGGGGACCGGGGCAATCTTCGCCGGGGGCTTTTCCCGGGGAAAAGGTTGTGCTATAGGGGCGCCCGGAGAAACGGATCATGAACGTGCTGGTGCCGGTCAAGAAGAAGGCAAAAGAGAAGAAAATCAACCGCTGCCTCTCCTGCGGAACGACGGAGAACATGGGGCGGCGGCGGTACTGCTCCGCCGACTGCCGCCTCCGCCTGCGGCTGAAGCTGGACATGCGGACGGGCCTCATCCAGGCCCTGAACACCCGCTACGCCACCTTCTACTTCTCCGACCTGCTGATCGTCATGGACATCCTGCCCTACGGGTCCAGCGAGGTGTTCAGCTTTTTCCACCCCCGCACGCCGGGCCAGGACCCCGCAGACGCCTTCAGCCGCATGGCGAATATCCTGGGGGACATCTGGTGGGCCGAAAAACGCAGGACCAACAAGCGCTACATCGCTTCCCGGGTGGTCCTCGAACGGGCCATCCGCAACAACTGGACGGGGACCTTCCGGCCGGAGGAGATCCGAATCCCCGCCGTCCGGGGCATCTCCCTGGTCCGCCTGAAACTGGACCGCACCAGCCTTGAGTCCTCCGACGTCCAGGACGTCATCAAGAGCGCCTACCGGAGGCAGGCCAAGACCTACCATCCCGACCTCGGGGGTGATGCCGAGGCGTTCCGCCGGATTCACGACGCCTACGAGGAACTGCTCTCCTGGACCGAAAATCCCACATTCACGAAACGGCGGGGCTTTCCGGACAAGTGGTTCTACGACGGGTACCGGAACAAATGGCTCCAGCCATCCCCGCAGCAGCGCAACCGGGTTCTCTGAAACGGAAGCGGGGTCCCGTCTTGAGATGACAGATGGAAAAGGATACCCCTCTGCCATACCCATACGGACCTGACCCCATTGCCAATCAGGAGCGGCGGCGCATCATCAGGACGGGAATCCAGACGGCCAGCCAGGCCGCAATGACCATCCCGACATACATGAACACGGCCAGGTTGGCTGGGTCGGAGGCAGAGAAGCGAAAGGCCAGGTATCCCATGAAGCTGCAGGAGACGGCGGACTCTCCGCTCCGGCACATGCCGTCGTATTCGAGAAGGATCCGGACGATCAGGGCGGCGACGAGGACCAGCGGGGGGACGGCGACGATCCAGGCCAGGTGGCGGGAAAGAATACGGCTGAAGTCTGGCATAACGGGTCTCCAGGGGTTTTGAAGGGCATCCGGGGGCGGCGTTCGCGGCCCTCTCCAGAAATTCCGTCACGAAACGCTCCAGGGCGGCCTCATAAACGGCACGGGATGCCAGGAACCCCCGTTGTGGGATCCCCGGATCTCGATGAAGGCCTTGGGGCCCGCTCCCGCCTCGAAGATGCGCTGTCCGTGCCGGAACGGGATGATCTCGTCCTCGCGGCTGTGAATCACCAGGAGCGGGCAGCGGACACGGCCCAGAGCCTCCAGCGTAAGGAGGAGGCGCAGCCGGAAAGCAGGATTCCCAGAAGCCCGAGCAGGAGGATCGTCCCGCAGCGGGAGTTCCGGTTTCGGAAGGACACCGCGTTGCAAGGATTCCGGCACACCCTTTCCAGACGGGACTCCAAAAGACGCGCGGACCTCATGGGCGCTCCGCCCTCGGAGATTTCGGGATCGTGCGGCTCGGCAATCGTTTCGCCCCCCCTTCGGTTGCCCCTGTATTACCGGAAAAGGGCGCGTGAAGCAATCGTCTCCACCGGACCACGTTACAGGGGTTGGCCGCGGCGGGCCGGGAACCGCCGCGGGGAGGGATGCCCGCTTCCCGGGCAAAGGAAAAGGGAGGCGGCCGCTGCCGTCTCCCTTCCGTTTCGCCTCCCGGGTCGGGGCCCGGGAGGCTGGAAACACCCCGGTTCCGCTTCAGGCCAGTGCGGCCTTCAGCCGGGTGATCATGTCCTTCATGAAGGATTCCCGCACTTTCAGGGCCCGCCGAAACTCCCGGTCGTCCGTATTTACCACCTCAATCCGGAGGGCCGGGTAGTAGCGTTCCATAACCTCGAGAAGCTGCTTCGCCTCTTCCGGCGTCAATTCCACATTTGTCATGGCGCATTCCTCCTTTCCGGAGCGACGGGGTCTGCGACCTCCTTACCCGAACATCCTCGCCTTCGTTTCCCCGACGGGATACACGGGAAAGATCTCGAACTGGAGCAGGTCGATCCAGGCGGCCCGGGCCGCAATCAGTCCCTTGGCGTCCGTGTCGACCACGTAGATCGTGCGCAGGCCCTGAAGATCATAAAACTCGTAGATGACCTTGACGTCCGGGGGCCATTCCCAGGTGGCCCTCCTCGTCCGGACTTCCCGCTCGTCCTGGGGATCCCAGGTACAGATCATCATGAAGAGCATGGTCTCACCCCCTTGGTTTCATTGGCTGGATTCAAATGGGATGGCGGATGCCTTCCCCTGCTTCCCGCGTTCATGCGGATTTCCGGAGAGGCACACCCCCACGGACTCCCCCGGGGTGGAACCGTTTCCCCGGGGGGGCCGGCGAGGGCAGTTTCCGGCACCAGCTGTTCATGGAGCACCTTTCGCGGAGGACCTTCCGCCGCCGGGAAGGGAAAAACGCCCGGCGCGACGGGATGGATCTCCCGAACGAAGCGTACCTGGGTTGGTTGGGTGTCAGGCGGAACGAAAAATACGGTTACCGACGAGGGTCCTATGACAGGAAACGATTTCGACTGCTTCCTTTTGAAAACATTGTAACAGGACCGGTCCGGATAGTCAATCGATGCCTTTCCTCTCTGCCTGTCCATTCCTCCCGCAGCCGGGTTCCTTTCCGATTGCATCCTTTTGATATTCGCCTATAATCTTCGTCAAGAGCGTCCGGAAAAGAGCCGGAGCGGGCGGAATCCGGGCGCAGGCCTACGGGAAGGGCTGAAGCCGTGAAAGACGATCCGAAAACCCGCCGCAAGATCCCCGCGAAGAAACGGGATCCCGCGGGGCAACTCCGCACAGCCCGGGTGCAGCCGGAGCCGGATCCTTCCGCCGCAGCGCCCTCACCCGGGGCCGCCGGTTCGCCGGTCCCTCCGACCCGGAACCGGCAGATCGAACTGGAAGAGGCCGTGGCAAGGCTGGAGGCGGTCATCCGGGCCTTCGACGGGCTCGTCTACATCTGCTCCCGGGATTACCGCGTGGTGTTCATGAACGAGCGGTTCATCCGCCGCACCGGATACGACGCCACCGGCGAACTCTGCTACCGGGCCCTCCACGGCTTGGACGACGTTTGCCCGTGGTGCGTCAACGACCGGGTCTTCCTGGGCGAGACGGTGCGCTGGGAGATCCAGAGCCCCCGGGACGGCCGCTGGTATTCCGTGGTGGACACGCCCATCTGCCTGCCCGGTGGAAAAGTCCTGAAGCAGGCCATGATCCTGGACATCACGGACCGGAAAGCCGCGGAGGATGCCCTCCGGGAAAGCGAGTCCCGGTACCGGAGCATCGTGGAGGACCAGACGGATCTGATTTGCCGCTTCCTCCCCGACGGAACCCTTCGGTTCGTCAACGAGGCCTACTGCAGGAATTTCGACCGGAGCCGGGAGGCCCTCGTGGGATACGATTTCTTCAACCTGATCCCCGAGGCCGACCAGGAGACCGTCCGCCGGAACATCGCCACCCTGTCGCCCGAAAATCCCGTGAACACCCAGGAGCACCGGGTCATGCTGCCCGACGGCACCATCGGCTGGCAGCTGTGGACGAACCGGGCGATCTTCGACGACCGGAGCAGGCCCGTGGAATACCAGGCGGTGGGAAAAGACATCACGGAGCGGAAACTCGCCGAGGAGGCCCTTCGCGAGGCCAGACAGGACCTGGAGCGGCTTGTGAGGAAAAGGACGAGCGAACTCCAGGAGGCGAACCGCCAGCTGATGAAGGAGGTCGCACTGCACCGGCAAACCGCCACGGCCCTGCAGGCGTCGGAGGAGCGGTACCGCAGCGTGGTGGACCACATCGGCGTGGGCGTGGCCCTCATCAGTCCCCGGATGGAGATCCTGACCCTCAACAACCAGATGCGAACCTGGTTTCCCCATATCGATCCTTCCCGGAAGCCGGTCTGTTACGAATCCTTCAACAACCCGCCCCGGGAGGGAATCTGTTCCTACTGCCCGACCTGCCGGTCCCTCGAAGACGGCCGGGTCCACGAGGCCGTCACGGACACCCCGTTGGGAGAGGGCATCCGTCACTACCGGATCATCGCCTCCCCCGTCTGCGATCCCTCGGGTCGGGTCGTCGCCGCCATCGAGATGGTGGAGGAGATCACGGAGCGGCTCCGCATCGGGAAGGCCCTGAAGGCCCGGGAGAGGGAACTGGAGGACAAGACCCGGAACCTCGAGGAGGCCAATACGGCCTTGAAGGTCCTCCTGAAGCGGCGGGAAGAGGACCGGACGGAACTGGAGGAGCAGATCCTGGCCAACCTGCGGGAACTGACCCTTCCCTACCTGGACGAGCTCAAGCGAACCACCCTGGACGAGCGGCCCCGCCTCCAGGTGGACTTGATCGAAAGGAAACTGAACGAGTTCGCGTCTCCCTTCCTCCAGCGCCTCAAGTCCCTCTACGCCACGCTGACGCCCCGGGAAATCCAGATCGCCGACCTGGTGAAGGACGGCCGCACCACCAAGGAGATCGCGGGCCTCCTGAACGCCTCCGTCCGGTCCGTCGAGTTCCACCGGGACAACCTCCGCCGCAAGTGCGGTCTCACACACCAGAAGGTCAATCTCCGTTCCCACCTCCTGATGCTATCGTGACGGGTCCTTCGCCCCTTCCCGGATCGGGCGGTCACGAACACGGCACCGGACTTCCAAGACAATCCCTCCCGACTTTCAGGTTTGTCCTGACAGAAGCCATGAAAACATTCGGTATTGCCATCCCGACCCCGTTGCGCGAGCATATCTCATACGCGCGATCTCTCACAAACGATCGGCAAAGCACTGCTTGGAAAAGCAGAAAGGAGTCGGAACCATGGGAACGGAAACGAGAAGCGAGGCCAGACCCTTCACCCCCTTTGCCCCCTTTCTCGGCGGGCCGGGCGCAGAGCAGGCAAAGGCCTGGGAGGAGTCGCTGACGGGCTTCTACCAGGGCCTGTTTGACACCTGGGCCACTTCGGCAAAGCCGTTTGGTTCACCCCAGCCCGGATCATTGGCAGGGCCGGAGGACCTCATGAAGTGGTACGGAATGTTTTGGAAGGAGTCCTTTTCCAGCATGGCCACGGTCCAGGACCGGATGGAAGCCTTCGCGAAGTTCGCCAAGATCCAGCAGCAAGGCGGGCAGGATGTGTACCAGGCCTTCGTGGACTGCGTTCGCCGGGTCTCGGCAGCCCAGCAGGACGGGGGATTGGAGAAGGCCATCCAGGTCTGCATGGAAGCCCATGGAGGCCTGGTGGACACGATGGAGCACTCCTTCCTGGACCAGGCAAGGGCGTTCTTCGACTGCTGCCGCGCCTTTGTCCCCAGGGAAAGCCGGACCGCGAAAACCCGAAAGGAAAAGGCATCCTGACCGCCCGGAAGCGCGGGCCACGCCCGCCGATCATGGCAAGGCGCCCGCAGGAGGCGGACCGACAGGGCCGGAGGTAACGATCATGAAGCCCGTGGAGCAAACACCTTCGGAGAAGGGCATGCGGCCGCCGCAGACAACGGCGCCGATCCCCTTCCCGGGGACACCGCAGAAACAGCACGACGAACCCCTGCCTGGCGCCGGGAAACCGGCCTGCCGGGACGAGTATCCCCCGGATCACCTGACAGCCACGTACTGGGGGTGACGCGCGGGCCCCCGACCCCTGCGCGCCGCCTCGGAATCCGCTCCACCGCCCTCCTTCCCCGCCTGAAACCCCGGCGTTGCCTGCGGAAGCGAGGGACTCCCGACTGTGCCCCGGCGGACCCCGCATTTTTTTCTTTACCGATTGCCCCGATTCGTTGTTGTATACGCATCGATCTGCAATAACCCCGCCGGAACCGGGCATCCTGGTCCGCATCGGGAGGGGAAATTCACGCATGACGGAGCGATCATGGAAACCGGGAATCAGACAGAGGCCCTGGCGGGTCCTGCGGGAACGATGAAGGAAGCCTGGGAATACTGGACCGACGCCTGGCAGCGGTCGATCCTCTTCCTGGACATCATGCGGAAACGCGGGAACACCTACGTGGAGCACCTCAAGGACGGACAGCCCCCGGTTCTCACGTTCAAATACGAGATGATCCTCGACGGCCGCCACTTCCGCCGGCCGGTCAATTACGCCCTGGTGCGCATCGTCGACCGACGACAGGAGGAAAAGCAAAGGAAGGACAGGGAAGACCAGCGGTCCGGGGTCCGCGCCCGGTCGCTCCCCAAGCGGCCCATCATCATTATCGACCCGCGGGCGGGCCACGGGCCGGGGATCGGCGGGTCCAAGCGGGACTCCGAAATCGGCATGGCCCTAGACAACGGCCACCCGGTGTACTTCATCCTCTTCTACACCGATCCGATGCCCGGGCAGACCCTGGCGGACGTCGAGGACGCGGAGGTGCGGTTCGTCGAGGAAGTGTTGAGCCTCCATCCGAACCTGGACAAGCCGGCCATCATGGGCAATTGCCAGGCCGGCTGGGCGGCGGCCCTCCTCTGCGCCGACCGGCCGGACCTCGTGGGCCCCCTCGTTCTGAACGGCGCCCCGCTTTCCTACTGGGCCGGCGTCGAGGGAGCCAACCCCATGCGCTTCCGGGGCGGCCTCGCAGGCGGGGTCTGGGTGAACACGTTCCTCAGCGACCTGGGGAACGGCAAATTCGACGGGGCCAACCTGGTGTCCAACTTCGAATCCCTCAACCCCGCGAACACGCACTGGTCGAAACAGTACAACCTCTATGCCCAGGTTGACACGGAGGAGGATCGCTATCTCAAGTTCGAGCGCTGGTGGGGCGGCTTCTTCCTCATGAACAGCGAGGAGATCCACTTCATCGTCAACAACCTCTTCGTGGGCAACAAGCTGGAGAAGGGCGACCTGGAACTGAGAGAGGGGGAAAAACTGAGCCTCCGGAACATCCGGAGCCCCATCCTCGTCTTCGCCTCCCGGGGGGACAACATCACGCCGCCCCAGCAGGCCCTGGGCTGGATCACCCGGGTCTACGAGTCGGCGGAGGACATCCGGCGCTGCGGGCAGGTCATCGTCTACATCGTCCATTCCGACATCGGCCATCTGGGCATCTTCGTCTCCGGAGCCGTCGCCCAGCGGGAGCACAAGGAAATCATCGGGAACTTCGACATGATCGAGTACCTCGCCCCGGGGCTCTACGAAATGGTCATCGAGGAGGGGGACGGCGGGCTGGGCCAGACGGACTTCAAGCCCCGCTTCGAGGAGCGGACCTTTGACGACATTTACGCCTTGGGCAGGGAGGAGGAGAAAGAGGAAGATGATTTCCAGGTGGTGAAAGCCGTCTCGGAATGGAACGACACCCTCTACCGGGTATTTGCCAGACCCTGGATCCAGATGGCGGTCACGGACCTGTCGGCGGAAATCTTCAAGCAGTCGCACCCGTTGCGTTTCCGGCGGTACATCTTCTCGGACCTCAATCCGGCCCTCCGGCCCCTGAAGGCCGCCGCCGGCATGGTTCGAAAGACCCGGCGGCCCGCGTCGCAGGACAACCCCCTCCTGGCCCTCGAAAAGCAGACGAGCGAAGCAATCGTCTCGTGGCTGAACCTGTACCGGGACACCCGGGACCGCCACCAGGAGGCGCTCTTTCGTATGATCTACGGCCGGGAATTCCTGCACAAGGCCCTCCTGGGGCGGGAGGCGGCACCCGACAACGCTTCGGGTCAACGGCCCCCAGCCTGCCCCGTGGAGGTCGAGAAGGCCTTCGAGAGCGGCGGATACGCCGAGGGACTGGTCCGGATCATCATGGCCGTATCGATGGCCGACCGGGTCTTCGATCGGACCGAGTATGCCGCCGCCGAGAAAGTCGCCTTTTCCCACCCCGTCTTCCAGGGAATCCGGCCGGCCGTGTTCAAGGACATGGTGAAGATCCAGGCCATGGCGCTTCAGGCCGACGAGAACAGGGCCTTGCAGGCCCTGGGCAAACTGATCCCGGGGGAGGAGGACCGGCGGGAGGCCATGGCCCTGGGCCGGCGGATCGCCGACGCGGACGGCCATTTTTCCAAAACGGAAAAGGCCATGCTGGAGCGGGTCCGGGAGGGGCTGCGGCTGCGGAAGAGCAGGATCGCCTGAGCCGGGGAACGGCCCATGGCGTGTTCAGGGCCGCGGTCCCCGGGAGACAGCCGGGTCCCGGAGCCCCGACGTTGCCCGCAATTGCGGGAGTGGCGGCCCTGCAAAAGCCATGACTCCATCCGCCCGCGGCGGCGATTTCGCGTGGCACGGTCCCGGTTTCCGCCGGGGCGGCAAGGGGAACGATGACCGTCGATTACGCCTTTCTCTTCGAGAACCTGGGGAACCTGGCGGAGGTATCCACCACCGCACTCGCGGTGTCCATCACCGTGGTAGCCATCATCGTCCAGCTGGCCGCCACGCGCTATTCCCCCCGGATCAGCGACCTCTTCCTGAAAAACGGCGTCAACGTCGCCGTGATGGTTTTCTTCATTTTCATCATCGTCTTCAACGTCTGGATCATGGTTCCAAAGCTGGACCCGGACTCGGCGGTCTTCCGGGCGGTCGTCTGGATCTACCTGGCCCTTCTGACCCTGAGCTTCGTCGTCATCATCCCCTACCTGTTCTTCGTCTTTCGCTTCCTTCAGCCCGACAGCATCATCCACTCCCTGGAGGGCGCCGCCCGGGACCACCTGCGGAACGCCCTTGAGAATCCGCTGCACCTGGAGGAGGCGAAAAGGAGGTTCCTGGACACGGTGGAGCAGATCGGCGACATCGGCGTCAAGTCCATCGCCAGCATGGACCGCTCCCTGGGGCTGTCCTGCGTCGGCGCCCTCCAGCGGGTCCTGGTCCACTACCTGGTCCTCAAGCGGGAATACCCGTCACACTGGTTTCGTGTGGGGTCGAAGGGTTTCTACGGCTTCTCCGGCGACTCCATCGCCCGGGTCGAGCAGACCCGGACCTGGGCGGAGATGGCCGTCCTGAAGCAGTTCGAATTCATCCTTGCCACGGCGGTAGGGTCCATCCGGGAAATGGTCCAGGAGATCTCCAACGCCATGGGAGAGATCGCCGAGACGGCCGCCGCGGAAGGCCTGGGGGAGTCGGTCGAACTGATCGTGGCCTACTTCAACACGTTCCTCCGGATCGGCCACAACGCGAAGGACCAGTACGGGATCTTCAACATCCTCAACCAGTACCGGAACTTCGCCGAGCACATGATGGACCGGGACGGCCGGCTGACCCTGGAGATCGCCGGCTACTTCCGCTATTACGGCCTCCTGGCCGTGGCGGCCCGCCTGCCCTTCATCATGATCACCGTCTCCAGCGACCTGCGGGTCCTCAACGAGAGGGCCCTGGAGCGGGGATTCGACCGAAGGGGAGAACTCCTCGACATCTTCCTCACCCTGGACAAGGAACCCGAAACGGCGATGGACGAGATCGCCTTCCTGGGGGTCCGGAAGAGCCAGGCCATCCTGGCAGGCTTTTACCTGGGGCACGGGGAGGTGGAATTGGCGCGGCACATCTGGCGGGATATGCGGCACGAGCCGCCGGAGCGCCTGGCGGCCATCCGGGACGAGATCCTGGCCCTCGACCGGGAGCGCTACTGGGAGGTCACGGACCGCTGGATCAACTTCGACTACGTGCCGCCGGAACAGAAGGAGCAGATCCGGGAGTTCTTTTCCTGGTTCGAGGGAACAGGGACCGTGACCACCTGATTCCGGGGGGCCTGTGAAAGACGTCCCCGGCGGAGGGCCCCCGCCGTCCCGGAAGGCGGGCGATCAGGACAGGCGGTACCCTCCCTCCCGGCAAATCCGGAGGCAGGCGTCGACGACGGGAGGGTCATAGAGCGTCCCCCGGTGCCGGGCAATCTCCTCCATCGCCTGCTCGAGGCCCAGGGAGGGGCGATAAGGCCGGTGGGAGGCGATGGCGTCCACCACGTCGGCCACGGCGATGATGCGGGCCTCCAGCATGATGGCCTCGCCGGAAAGTCCCAGGGGGTAGCCCGACCCGTCCAGCCTCTCGTGGTGCTCGAGGATGATCCGGGCGATGGGCCAGGGAAAGTCGATTCCCTTCAGGATGCCGTGGCCCGCTTCCGGATGGGTCCGGACCAGGCGCAGTTCGAGGTCCGTCAGCCCGGAGGGCTTGCTCAGGATCTCCGTCGGAACGGAAACCTTGCCGATGTCGTGGACCACCGCGGCCATGTAGGTCCCGTCGACCCGATCCTGATGGAGTTTCAAGTCCTGCGCGATCCGCCGCGCCAGGTTCGCCACCTTCCTCTGGTGGCCCGCCGTGTAGGGATCCCGCAATTCGATGACCAGGGTCATGGCCTGGATCACCGCCTGCATGGCCTGTCTCAGTTTTCCCAGGCTGGTCTCCAGGGCCTCGCCGGTCCGGTCCAGGTCCCACGTCCGCTGCAGGACCATTTCCTCCAGCCACTCGTTGTTTTCCCCGCCCATCCGTTCCCGGAGCACTTTCAGGGCACTCCGGTCGACGGCGGAGAAGAGCTGTTCCCGGTCGACGGGCTTCAGCACGAACTGGCTGACCTGAAGGTCGATGGCGTCGAGGAGGTACTTCGTGTCGTCGTGGGCGGAGGTGACGATGATCTCCGCCCGGGGCGAGAGGGCCCGGATCTCCCGCGCCATCTCCAGGCCGTTCATGACGGGCATGCGGATGTCCGTGACGACGATGTCGGGCCTCCGGTCCCGGTAGCACCGGAGCCCCTCCTGCCCGTTTTTCGCGAGCTGGACGCTCGCAACCTTATGTTTCAGGAGTTCGGCCACCTCCTCCAGGATCCGTTCCTCGTCTTCCACGTAAAGGAGGGATACGTCCGTCAAAGCCGATCCTCTGGGATTCATGGGACACCTCGATGCGGAAATCCGCCCCTTCCGGGGCGGTTGGATTCACAGGGTGACTGGGGGAGGATTAAGACGAATCGGGGGAAGGGTCAATGCCTGAAAGTCTTATACAGCATACCTATTCATGATTAGCAGAGTGGATCATCGGGGCCTCCGGATCAGCCCAGGCCCGCCAGGACGACGAGGCCCGCGAATCCCGCCATGAGGAGGACGGCGGCGTAGTCTCGCCCGGTGAGGCGGAACGTACGGAGGCCCGTCCGGGGGCCCCGGGCGTAACCGCGGGCCTCCATGGCCTCCGCCAGGTCCTCGGCCCGGCGAATGGATCCCAGGAGCAGGGGCACCGCCAGGGAAGCCGCCGCCTTGAGCCTCTCGACGGGTCCGCCGGCTTCGAAATCGGCACCCCGGGCGAGGCGGGCCGTCTTCAACTTGTCCAGTTCCTCCAGGAGCGTGGGCAGGAACCGCAGGGCCAGGGAAACCATGACCGCCAGGTCCTGGGTGGGGACGCGCAGAACCTTGAGCGGACTCAGGATCTTCTCCAGCGCCGCCACCAGGTCCGACGGCCCGGTGGTCATGGTCAACAGGGCACCCAGGAAGACGAGGGAGAAGAACTGCCAGGCCACAAACGCCCCCTGCCCGAAGCCTTCTCGGGTGATCTTGAAGGGTCCCGCCGACAGGGTGGCCGAGGCCTGTCCGTCGGTGAAGAAAAGGTGGATCAGGAACAGGAGGACTCCGAACGCGACAAGCGGCCTCAGGGCGGCCAGGAGAAGGCGTGGCCTCAGGCGCGACAGGGCCGCAAGGACCGCGAGGAACAGGCTGATCAGGGCCGCCGCCGCCACGGAAGCCTGGAACGTCAGGATGCCGAAAACGACGACGGCGAGGATCTTGACCCGCGGGTCGAGACGGTGGATGGGCGAGCGACCGGGGACGAAAAGACCGAAGCGGAAGGCGTTCATCGCGGACCGGCCCCTCCCCGGAAATCCCGGCAGGCATCAATCTCCCGGCAAGCCTCCCGGACGGACAGGACGTTCGGGTTCACCTCCCACCCCAGGCCCCGCAGTTCCGCCAGCAAGGCCGCGACGGGCGGGGCCTCGAGCCCCGGGAAGCGTCCCCCCGCCAGGACGGCGCAGACGGTCCCCGGCGCATCGTCCAGAACGATGGCTCCCCGCTCCATGACGAGGACCCGGTCGGCGTCAATGACGTTGCCGATGCTGTGGGTCACGTGGAGGAGGCCCATCCCCTCCCGGTGGAGACCCGCGACCAGATCGAGGACCCTTCGCCGGGAGACCGGGTCCAGGTAGGCCGTGGGCTCGTCGAGGACCAGGTAGCGTGGATTCATGGCCAGGACCCCGGCGATGGAGACGAGCCGCTTCTCCCCCCCGGAGAGGGTGTGGGGGGCGCGTCCCTCATACCCTTCCAGGCCCACCCGGGACAGGGCCCGGCGCACCCTCTCCCGGACCTCCCGGGGCGGCAGGGCCAGGTTCGCCGGGCCGAAGGCCACGTCCTCCTCCACGGTCATGCCGACGATCTGGTGGTCCGGGTTCTGGAACACCAGGCCCACGGCGCGGCGGATGGCGCGGCGGTTCTCCGGGTCCCGCGTGTCCAGCCCGTCCACCGTCACGGCCCCGTCCGCGGGGACGAGGAGCGCGTTTGCGTGCCTCAGGAGCGTGCTCTTCCCGCAGCCGTTGTGCCCCGCCAGGGCGACATACTCCCCCTCGCGGAGGCGGAGGTCCACCTCCCGGAGCACGGCCGGTCCGCCCTCCTCGTAGTGAAACGAAACCTTCTCGAAAACGATCATCCCTTCCCCGGCCTCCTCACCGTTTCAGGTGGCCCCGGACCTTCAGGCAGATCAGGGCCGCCACGACGATCTTCGCCGCATCCCCAGGCAGGGGCGGCAGGACGCCCAGGGCGAGGGCCTTGGCAAGGCTGAGTTTCGCCACGAGCATCAGTTGCGCCACGCCGAGGCCATAGATGACCGCCAGCCCGACGGCCATGGAACCCACGAGCCACCCGAATCCCGGCTTCGCCCGGAGCGAAGCCAGCCGGCCCAGGACATACGCGCCGGCGACGAACCCGACCAGGTATCCCCCCGTGGGCCCCAGGAGGACGCCGGCCCCGGCCTTTCCCCCGGCAAAGACGGGCAACCCGATGACCCCCAAGAGGATGTAGACCACCTGACTCATGGCCCCCAGGTATCCCCCCAGGAGGGAGCCCGCCAGGAAGACGAACAGGGTCTGCATCGTCACCGGCACGGGGGGCAGGGGGATCATGATGTAGGCCCCCAGGGCCGTCAGGGCGCCGAACATGGAGGCGTAGGCCATCCCGCGGAGCGACGTCGTGCTTTCCTTCATCGCGGCCTCATCCTTTCCCCGTCCCGGGCAGGAAGGTCACGTCGCCCGAGAAGATGCGGTGGTCCCGGCCCTCGCCGTCCCGAAGGAGGAGAAACCCGTTCTCGTCGATGTCGGTCACCGTGCCCGCCAGGTCCCGCCCGGGGACGCGGACGATGACGCGCCGCCCCGGCATGCCGCTCCTGGCCTTCCAGCGCTCCAGGATGGGGGCAAAACCCTCTTCCCGGAAGAGGTCGTAGGAAGACTCGAAGGACTCGAGGCAGCGGCGAAGGAGCGGGACGCGGGGAAAGGGCCCGCCCGTCTCGATGAGGACGCTCGTCGCCAGGGGACGGATCTCCCGGGGGAACGCCGACCGCGGGACGTTGACGTTGATCCCCACGCCAACGACCACGTAGTCGACGGAATCCATGTCCGTGGCCATCTCCAGGAGGATTCCCGCCAGTTTCCGGCCCCCCGCCAGGATGTCGTTGGGCCACTTGATGGTCGCATCCAGCCCCGTGGCGAGGTGGACCGCCTCGGCCACCGCCACCGCCGCCAGCAAGGCCAGCCGCGGGGCCTCGCCGGCCGGGATCGACGGGCGGAGGACCAGGGAGGCGTAGATTCCCAGAAAGGGGGGCGAGAACCAGCTCCGCTCCCTTCTCCCCCGGCCCCGGGTCTGCCCCTCCGCCACCACGAGGGTCCCCTCGGGGGCGCCCTGGGCGGCCAGCTCCCGGGCCCGCGAGTTGGTGGACTCGATCTCCCGGTAATGCAGGGCCTCCGTCCGGCCCAGGACCCGGGTCCCAAGCCCGTCCCGAACCTCCTCGATCCGGAGCAGGTCGGGCACCTCCAGGAGGCGATACCCCTTGCGGGTCGAGGCCTCGATCACGTAGCCGTCGGCCTTCAGGGAAGAGACCTGCTTCCAGACGGCGGTCCGCGTCAGGGACATCCGCTCGCCCAGGAAGCGGCCGGAGACCCACCCTCCCCGGCCCTCCTTCAGGTGGAAGAGCAGGAGTTCCCGGCCCGACGGCGCGGAAACGGAATCTGCCGTCCTCATGCGATCCTCTTTCCGAGGGCCTTCCGGGGCCGCGGGGCCGCGGCGGACCCGCCGGCATCGGCGGAGCAGCCCCCTCCCGCCGCGGAGCACCGGCACAGGTCCGGCTCCCGGGTGGCCGTCATCCCGAGGTCCGCGATCATCTCGTGGTCCAGGCGGCTGTCGCGCCCGAGGGTCGTCAGGTAGTTGCCCGTCATGAGACCGCTGCATCCCGCCGCCAGCCCCAGGGGGAGAAGCTGCCGCAGGTTCCTCTCCTTCCCGCCGCAGAGCCGCAGGTCCCTCTCGGGGAGGAGGAAGCGGAACACCGCAACGGTGATCAGGATCTCCAGGGGCGGCAGCGGCCTGCTCCCGCCGAGGGGCGTCCCCTTGACGGGGTGGAGGATGTTGAGGGGCACGGAATCCACGTCCAGTTCCCGCAGGGTCAGGGCCAGCTCGATCCGGTGCGTGATTCCCTCCCCCAGGCCGATGAGGGCGCCGGAGCAGACGGAGAGCCCCGCCCGCTTCGCCGTCCGCACCGTCTCCACGTCCTCCTCGTAGTCGTGGGTCGAGCAGACGTTCGGGAAGAAGCTCCGGGACGTTTCCAGGTTGTGGTGGTACCGGAAGAGGCCCGCCTCCTTCAGGTCCCGGGCCCGTGCGGCGTCGAGGAGCCCCAGGGATGCGCAGGCCCGCAGGCCCGCGTCCTGAACGCCGCGGACGGCCTTCCGGATCTCCGCCCATTCCCTGCCGGAGCCGATCCGCTTGCCGCTCGTCACGATGCCGAAGAGCTCGGCCCCGGCCCGGGCGGCCTCCCGGGCCGCGGCGGCGATCTCGCCCGCCTTCATCAGGGGGTGCACCTCCGCATCCGTGACGTAGTGGGAAGACTGGGCGCAGAAGGCGCAATCTTCCGGGCACCGGCCGGACTTCGCGTTGACGATGCCGCAGAGACTGACGGCGTCTTCCCTGAAATGCCGCCTGATTTCGGCTGCCGCCGCCATGATCCGGAACGGCCGCGCCATGCCCTCCTCGAAGAGGCCCAGGGCCTCCTCCATCCCGAGATCCCGCTTCCGGATCGCCCGCTTCTGCATCCTGTCGATGACGTCCACCGATAACCCCTTCCCGGCTGGAATGTGGAGGTCTCATAGGAAAAATCGGCCCGATTGTCAACCGATTCGTTTGGTCCGGTTGATAATCGGGCCGTTCCTCGTCCGGATCGACGGGGGATTGCGGGTTCCCGGTCAAGCCGACACTGGTTTCCGATGACGTTCATCCGGTCGGCGAGGGGGTGCGATGGACATCGGAGGGGTCCCGCGGCACCCTTTCCGCCGCTTTTTCGGCCCCGTTGAAATGCCGCCCAAAAGATGGTAAGGCACGGGTGCCTGAAGAGGCTCCGGAGACGACATCGAAATTCGAACAGGAGGAAGATATGGCGGACGACAGAGACAAGGTAAAGGTACTGCTCCCACCCGAGGGGGACTCGGAAGACGTGTTCTTCAAGGAGAACGACCGGAAACTGATCCAGGCCCTCCGGGAAAAGGCGGCGAAGGAATCCGACGCGAAGTACCGGGAGGACCACAAGGGCCACTGCTTCCGCTGCGGCACGAAGAGCCTGGCGGAGATCAAGCGTGGCAACGTGACCATCGACGTCTGCATCAACCAGGGATGCGGCGCCGTGCACCTGGACCCGGGAGAGCTGGATGCCTGCGAGGCGGAGTTGAAGAAGCAGGATGGCGGCTTCTCGAAGATCACCGGCGCCCTGGGTTCGCTCTTCAAATAGGGGGAGACGGCCGGGTCGAAACGCATCGGCTTTGCGAAAAGAAAGGCCGGCGGACAGGGGGAGGATTCCCTCTTCCGCCGGCCTCTTTTTTCGTTCCACCCGGCTTCCGGCCTCTGCCCGGGTCTCCCTCCGTTGTCCCCGCAAGGGAAACCGCGGCTAGCGCTCCGCCTCTGCTTACTTCTTCGCCGCGAGGTACCCCTTCGCCAGGGACGTGTTCACGTGGACCACGCCCCGGTTGAGGTCCTTCAGCGGGTAATCGTCGGTCACTTCCGGCAGGGCGTCCGCCTGGGCCTGGGTCTTGACGACGGACCCGGCGGGGACGACCCTCCGGTCCCCGACGGTGACGCCCATGAGGATGCACCCCGGCTCGACGACGCAGCCCCGTCCCACCCTGGACCGGAAGACCAGGACCTTCATGCCCACGAAGGTGTCGTCCAGGACCGCGGCGGGTCCGTGGATCTGGACCTGGTGGGCCAGGGACACCCGGTTCCCGACGTAGACAGCGTACTTCTTCCCGTCCACCTCGACCTGGTTCTTCTCGATGGGTTGGCCGTTCATCTCCGTCTCGAGGGCGTGGATCACCACCCCGTCCTGGACGTTGGCGTTGTCCCCCACGTGGAGGGGTTGCCCCTCGTCGCCGCGAACCACCGAAAAGGGGGACATCATCACGTTCTTTCCCACAGTCACGTTGCCGATGACCGCGGCCAGGGGATGCACGTACGCCGTCGGGTCGATGACCGGCTCGGACACCTTGCCGCTGAAATCCGTTATTACGTTCTTTTCGATCATACTGCTCCTACCTCCCCGTAATTTCGTCCGGGGACCGGCCGACCGGCCCCTTTCTTTCCGTTTTGAAATGCGCCTCTACGCCGCGCCCCGCAGCCGCTTTTCCCGTTCCCGCTCCGTCAGCGTCTTCCAGATCGCGTCCACCTGGGCCGCCGTTTCCCGGACGGTCCCGCCGTTGTCGATGACGAAGTCCGCCAGGGGGACCTTCTCGTCGATGGGCATCTGGGACCGGAGCCGGAGGGCCGCATCCTCGCGGGTGTAGCCGTTCCGCTTCATGATGCGCCCGACCTGCCCCTCCGGGGAGAGGTACACCAGGACCACCAGGTCCACCAGGGCCTCCATCCCGACCTCGAAGAGGAGCGGCACGTCGGCGATGACGACGGCGTCGGGCCGCTCCATCCGGATCGCTTCCAGGCGCCCGAGCCAGGCCTCGAAGACGGCGGGATGGACGATTTCGTTGAGGCGGCGCCGCTTCGTCTCGTCGTTGAAGACAAGGGCGCCCAGTTTGTCCCGGTCCAGCGTCCGGTCCGGCCGGAGGACCTCCGGGCCGAACTCGGTGACGACGCTCTCCCAGGCCGGCCCCTCCGGCTCCTGCACCTCGTGGGCCAGCCGGTCGAAGTCGACGATGTACGCCCCCTTTTTCCGGAGCATCCGCGCCACCGTGGATTTCCCGCAACCGATCCCGCCCGTGAGGCCGACGTTCAGCATGATCCCGTTCCCCTCGCCGGTCGCCCGCTTCAACGGTTCCGGTCGTAGATGATCCGGAGCCCCTGGAGGGTCAGCATGTCGTCCACCTCGTCGATGGACTTCGCCTCCGTGGCCACCACCTTGGCCAACCCCCCCGTGGCGACGACGTAGGGGTTCGACTTCACCTCCGCCTTCATGCGGCCCACGATGCCGTCCACGAGCCCCGCATAGCCGTACATGATCCCCGCCTGCATGCTGCTGACGGTGTCCTTGGCGACGACCGACCGGGGCCGGCTGAGTTCGACCCGGGGCAGTTTGGCGGCCCGCTCGAAGAGGGCCTCGCTGGAGATCATCAGGCCCGGGCTGATGCACCCGCCCATGTACTCGCCCTTTTTCGAAACGTAGTCGAAGGTCGTCGCGGTTCCGAAGTCGACGATGATCAGGTCGCGCCGGTATTTCTCGTAGGCCGCCACGGCGTTGACGATCCGGTCGGCCCCCACCTCCTTGGGGTTGTCGTAGTAGATGGGCATCCCCGTCTTGATCCCCGGTCCGACGATGAGGGGCCGGACGTTGAAGTACTTCAGGCACAGGGGCTCCAGGATGTTCAGCATGGGGGGGACCACGCAGGAGATGATGATGGCCGAGATGGCCTTGGAGCTGATGCGGCTCGACTTGTAGAGATTGTAGATCAGCATCCCGTACTCGTCCACCGTGTGGTCCGTGACGGTCCGGATCCGCCAGTCGTGGACCAGTTCCTCCCCGTCGAAGACCCCCAGCACCGTGTTCGTGTTTCCCACGTCGACCACCAAGAGCATGTCACGACTCCTTCAAAATGGTAGCGTCGCCCGCCAGGACGCGCTTGAAGACCCCCGGCGGCTCCTCCAGGATCAGCGCCCCGTCGTCATCCAGCCCCACCGCCGTACCCTCTTCCACCACGTCCTGGAAGGAGACCCGGATCCGCTGCCCCGTCAGCACGGAATAGCGGAGCCACCGGACCCGGATGGCGTCAAATCCCTCCCGGAGCCAGGGGTCGTAAAGGCGTTCCAGGTCCTCCAAAAGGGCCGCCACCAGGACCGCCCGGTCCACCGGGGCCCCCGTCTCTTCCCGGAGCGATGTGGCGGCATCCCGGAACGCCGGGTCCAACTCGTCGCGGCGGATGTTCACGTTGATCCCGATCCCCACGATCACCGAGGAAATCCCGCCGCCGGAGATCCGCATTTCCGTGAGGATGCCGCACACCTTGCGGTCCCGGACCTGCACGTCGTTGGGCCACTTCAGTCCGACCCGGCCGGGGCACCAGCGGCTCAGGGTTTCCGCCACGGCGACCCCCGCCAGGAGGGTCAGTTGCGGGGCTGCCGCGGGCTCCACCGCCGGCTTCAGGACCAGCGAGAGGTAGAGGTTGCACCCCGGCGGGGACTGCCAGGACCGGCTGAGGCGGCCCCTTCCCGCCGTCTGCTCGTCGGCGATGACGACGGTCCCCTCGGGGGCCCCCGCCGCGGCCCGCTTCAGCGCCTCCAGGTTCGTGGATCCCACCGATTCCAGCAGGTGGAGCGGCCTGCCAAACCTTCTTCCGGCAAGCAACCGCTCCAGGGATTCCCGGTTCCACTCGTCCATGGCGGACTCATCGAGCCGCCGGGATCACCGGCGTGACCAGGAGGGAGATGTCCGCCGCCCGGACGGAGTGGGTCAGCGAGCCCACGGAGATGAAGTCCACGCCCGTCTCCGCGATGGTCCGCACATTGTCCAGGGACACGTTCCCCGAGGCCTCCAGGGGAATGCGGCGGCCCACCCGCCGGACGGCCTCCCGCATCTCCTCCGGTCCCATGTTGTCCAGCATGACCATGTCGGCCCCCGCCGAGAGGGCCTCTTCCAGCTCTCCCAGGTTCCGCACCTCCACCTCGACCCGGACCGTGTGGGGCGCCCGCTGCCGGACCCGGGCGACGGCGGGTCCGATCCCGCCGGCGGCTGCAACGTGGTTCTCCTTGATCAGGACTCCGTCGTAGAGGGCGAACCGGTGGTTCGATCCGCCGCCGACCCGAACGGCATACTTGTCCAGGACCCGCAGGCCTGGAACGGTCTTGCGGGTGTCGAGGATCCGGGCGCCGGTTCCCTCCACGGCCTCGACGAACCGCCGGGTCATGGTGGCAATGCCGCTCATGCGCTGGAGGAAGTTCAGGGCTGTCCGCTCCGCCATCAGCAGGGCCGAGAGGGAGCCGGAGACAACTACCACGGTCTGTCCCGGCCGGACCGTCATTCCGTCCTCCCGGCATTCCCGGAGCGACACCTCCGGGTCCAGGAAGCGGAATGCCGAGGCGAAGACCCCGATGCCCGCCACGACCAGGTCGGATTTCGCCAGGGCGCGCGCCTCCCCTCGTTCGTCCCCCTTCAGGATGGAGGACGTCGTCAGGTCCCCGGGGCCTATGTCTTCGGCGAGGGCATTCTTGATGATGGGGTCCACCACGGGACCGGGGAGGGTTTCCTGCATGGATCGACCGTTGTGAAAAGCCGGGTGGGGTTGGGCATCCCCACCCGGCCGGATTCCTTTCGCGCGAACCGCCCGAGGGAACAGCCGGCTGCCGCTACGCCAGGGCCCGGACCTTCATCAGGGCTCTTTCGAGGGCCGCCAGTTTTTCCGTGAGATCCTGGAGCTTCTGCTCTTCCTTCAGAACGACCGCCGCGGCGGCCCGCTCCCGGAAGTCGCTGCTGGAGAGCTTTCGCTGGGCCTGGGCCAGGTCCTTCTTGACCCGGGCGGCCTCCTTTTCGAGGCGGGCCTTTTCCCCGGCCCAGTCGACGGTGCCCTCCAAAAGCACGAAGACCCGGACGGCGCCGATGACGCCCGTGGCGGCGCCTTTCGGCTCCTCCATGGCATCGGCCGTCTCGAGGCTCTCCAGGTTGGCCAGGTGGAGGACCAGGTTCCGGCCCCGCTCCGCCACGGCCCGCTTCGCCTCGTCGGCGGCGGACACGATGACCCTGAGCTTCCGGGACGGGGGGATGTTCATCTCCCCGCGGATGTTGCGGACACTGCCGATCACGTCCATGATCAGCCCCATCTGCTCCTCCGCCTCCGGGTCCTCCAGGGACGCGGCGGGCTCGGGGAAACGGCTCACCATGATGGAGCCGCCTTCACCCTCCAGGACCTGCCAGATCTCTTCCGTCACGAAGGGCATGAAGGGGTGGAGCAACTGCAGGGACTCCCTCAGCACGCGGGCCAGGGTCCGCTGGGCCATTTTCCTCTGCGCCGGGGCGTCCTTGCCGTAGAGAACCGGCTTGCCCATCTCCAGGTACCAATCGCACAGTTCGTGCCAGACGAACTGGTAGACCGCCGCCGCCGCCTCGTTGAACTTGTACTCGTCGAGGGACCGGGTGACCTCCGCCACGGTTCGGTTGAGCCGGGCCAGGATCCAGCGGTCCGACAGCGACAGGGAGGCCCGGTCGAGGGGCACTTCCCCGGCGGGGGCGTCCTCCAGGTTCATCAGGGAGAACCGGGCGGCGTTCCAGAGCTTGTTGACGAAGAATTTGTAACCCTGGATCCGGTCCTCCGACATCCGCACGTCCCGGCCCTGGGCCGTGAAGGCCGCCAGGGTGAAGCGGAACGCGTCGGCTCCGTACTTGTCCACCATCTCCAGGGGGTCGATGCTGTTGCCCTTGGATTTGCTCATCTTGTCGCCGTGCTCGTCCCGGACCAGGGCGTGGAGGTACACGTCCTTGAAGGGCACGTCCTTCATGACGTAGAGGCCCATCATCATCATGCGGGCCACCCAGAAGAAAAGAATGTCGAACCCGGTGACGAGGAGCGACGTGGGGTAGAAGGTCCGGAGCGCCGGCGTCTGGTCGGGCCAGCCGAGGGTCGAGAAGGGCCAGAGGGCGGAGCTGAACCAGGTGTCCAGGACGTCCTCCTCCTGGCGGAGGGTCGTCCCCTTGCAGGTCGGGCAGGACGAGGGGTCGTCGGTGGAGACGATCATGCCGGAGCAGCCGTCGCAGTACCAGACGGGGATCCGGTGGCCCCACCAGATCTGCCGGGAGATGCACCAGTCGCGGATGTTCTCCAGCCAGTCGAAGTAGGTGGCCTCCCACATGGGGGGGATGATCTTCGTTTTTCCCTTGATGACCGCCGCCATGGCCGTCTTGGCGAGGGGCTTGACCTTCACGAACCACTGCTTCGAGACGTAGGGCTCGATGTCGGTCTTGCAGCGGTAGCACTTGCCCACGTTGTGACCGTAGGGCTCCGTCTGCAAAAGGTAGCCGCCCTTCTCCAGGTCCGCAATGACGTTCTTCCGGCACTCGTAGCGGTCCTGCCCCTGGTAGGCGCCGCAGTTCTCATTCATGACGGCGCTGCCGTCCATGATCATCACCAGCCCGATGGGGTGGCGCTGGGCGATGGCAAAGTCGGCGGGGTCGCAGGCGGGGGTGATCTTGACGGCGCCGGACCCGAAGTCCATGGTGACGTAGTCGTCGGCGATGACGGGGATGTTCTTGTTCACCAGCGGAAGGATGACGTCCTTCCCGATCTTGTCGGTGTAGCGGGAGTCCTGGGGGTTCACCGCCACGGCCGTGTCGCCCAGCATCGTCTCCGGGCGGGTCGTGGCGACGACGATGTCACCGCTCCCGTCGGCGTAGGGGTACCGGATGTGCCAGAGATGGCCTTGCTCCTCCGTGTACTCCACCTCCAGGTCGGAAATGGCGGTGTGGCAGCGGGGACACCAGTTGACGATGTAGTCGCCCTGGTAGATGAGGCCGTCGTTGTAGAGCCGCACGAAGGCCTCCCGAACTGCCCGGGACAGCCCCTCGTCCATGGTGAAGCGCTCCCGGGGCCAATCGCAGGAGCAGCCGATCCGCTTCAACTGGTTGGTGATGACGCCGCCGTACTTGTGCTTCCACTCCCAGACACGCTCGATGAACTTCTCCCGCCCCAGGTCGTGGCGGTTCTTCCCCTCCCGGGCCAGTTCCTGCTCCACCACGTTCTGGGTGGCGATGCCGGCATGGTCCGTGCCGGGCATCCACATGGCGTTGTATCCCTGCATCCGGCGGTACCGGATCATGACGTCCTGGAGGGTGTTGTTCAGGGCGTGCCCCATGTGGAGCATCCCCGTCACGTTGGGCGGCGGGATTACGATGGAGAACGGGGGCTTGTCGCTCGTGTCCGAGGCGTGGAAGTAATTCCGGTCCAGCCAGTACTGGTACCACTTGGCCTCCGCCGCATGCGGTTCGAACGCCTTCCCGATGGTCTTTCCTTCCATGGATGAAATCTCCCAGGCAATGCGAGAAGGCGGCGGCCCCTCCGCGGGCCCGCCGCCCCCCGGCTGATCTCGTGATGTGCCCTAGAACTTCAGCTGCTCTTTGAACTCCTTGATGATCAGGAGGGCGTCGACACCCGAGACGGCACCGTCCGGGTTGAAGCGGCCCGTCGCCAGGTCTCCCTTCATGATGCCCCGGCTGGTGACGACCATGACGGCGTTGAAGTAGGGCAGGTCGGAGCGCAAGTCGCCGAAGGTGGACGTGCTGCCGATGAACTTGGTGGCCAGCTTCTCGTCCCCCGTGACCTTGATGAGGATGTCCTCGATCATCATGGCGTAGGCCGCCCGCGAAACCAGGCCGGCGGGGTCGAAGGTCCCGTCCGGGTAGGTCTCGAGGCCCCGGACGCCGTGCTTCAGGAGCCCCTCGATGTCCGCCCTCAGGGGGTGGTCCGCCGCGTCCTTCGGGGTCACGGGGCCCTGCTTCCCCGCCTTTCCGGGTTCCCGGAAAGACGTGTCAAAGGTCTTGACGGTCCGCCGCTCGTAGAGGACGTCGATCTTCAGCTCTTCCATGAACAGGGCCGCCGCATCGGCGCGGCTGATCTTCTCCAGGAGGGCGATTTTCTTTCCCGTGGCGGTTCCCGGCATGGCGCGCTGGATCTTGTCCATCAGTTCCCACTGGGCCGCCGCCTCCGCCGTGTACGCCCCCTTCCATTCGGCCACCTTCGCGAACATCCCCCGGGCCTTCTCGAACTCCAGGGCCGTCCGGTAGGCCATGCCCATGAAATAGTACGCCCCGGAGGACCGGGGGTCGTACTGGACGGCGAAATCGAACTTCTCCCGGGCCAGGTCGAGCCAGTTCACCGGCGACAGGTTCTGCGTGTAGACCCGGATGTAAGCGATGTCGGCGTAGGCCTTCTCGTCGTTCGTGCCGGCATGGCGCCAGGCCGTGTCCACGTGATGCAGGGCCCCCTTCGGGTCTTTCCGGTAGGCCGTCACGATCCCCTTGCCGGCGTGGGCCTTGGAGAACTTCGGGTCCAGTTGGAGGGCCCGGTCGAAACTCATCGCGGCATCCGGAATCCGCCCCTCGTCCAGGGCCTTCTGGCCGAGGAAGAAATGGTGCTCCGGGGTGTCCATCTCGCTGACCGGCTTGACCGGCTGATGCCCGCAGGCGGCGACGGCGATCACCATCGCCGCGACGCAGAGGGCCGCCATCCATCTTCCTGACGCAAGGCGGTTCATGATTCCTGCTCCTTTCCAGCGCAAACGGATCGTTCTTGGCCCGGGGAACCCCGGAATGGTCGAACAAACAAGGATTGCTTCTACATAGAACCCCACCTGAAGTCAAGGAGAATGGCGGGCGCGTCCTACGGGACGCCCCAGAATCGCGAGGCTGCCTCCCCCACGGCCGCCTCCTCCCCGGGGGTGAACCAGCGAATCTCGCCGTCGGCCCGGAACCAGGTGCCCTGCCTCTTGGCAAAGGCCTTCGTTTCCCGCCGCATCCGCTCGACGGCCGACGGCAGGTCCGAGCGCCCCCGGAGGAAGTCGACGATCTGCCGATAGCCCAGGGCCCGCATGGGTCGAAGGTCCTCCCCGTAACCCATTCGCAGGAGCCGTTCCACCTCGTCCACCAGCCCATCCCGGAGCATCCCGTCGACGCGGCGGTCGATGGCCTCGAAGAGGGCGGGGCGCTCCATCGTGAGGCCGATCCGCAGGGACTCGTAAGGCCGTTCGGCAAACCGGTGGTCCGCCCGGATGTCCGCGACGGACCGCCCCGTCCGGTCGAGGACCTCCAGGGCGCGGATGACCCGGACCGCATCGGTCGGCCGGATGTCGGCGGCCGCCCGGGGATCCCGCCGGGCGAGGAGGTTGTGGAGAGACTCCTTTCCCTGGCGATCCAGCAGGTCCCGGTACCGGCGCCGGATCTCCTCGTCCGGGCCCGGTCCGTCGACCAGGCCCCCCAGGAGGACCTTCACGTACAGGCCCGTCCCTCCCACGACGAGGATCGGCCGGCCCCGGCGGTGCAGGTCCAGAATGGCCTCCCGGGCGTGCTGTCGGAACAGGGCCGCGTTGAAGGGATCGGAGGGGTCGACCAGGTCGATCAGGTGGTGGGGGACCTGGGCCCGCTCCAACGGGGAGGGCTTGGCCGTGCCGACGTCCATGTGGCGGTAGACCTGCATGGAATCGGCGCTGACGATCTCGGCGCCCCGGCGGGCAGCCAGGCGGAGGGCCAGGGCGGACTTTCCCACGCCCGTGGGTCCCACGAGAACGACCAGGCGCGGTTTTCCGGAAGGCGGCGGCGAGACGCCGGACCTCAGCGGCGGTGAAACCATTTTTCCAGGTCCGCGAGGCCGAAACGGAGGGCCACGGGCCGGCCGTGGGGACACGTGGCGGCCTGCGGCTCCGCTCCCAGGTCCGCCAGGAGGGCCGTCGCCTCCTCGGGGCCCATCTCCTGGCGGGCCTTGACGGCGCCCCGGCAGGCCAGGAAAACCAGCATCCGCTCCCGCGGGGCGGCGATGCCCTTCCCCGGGGGGGCGTCGCCGCCCACTTCCTCCGCCAGGTCCAGAAGGAACGAGCGGATGTCCCGGGACTCCAGGAAGGCCGGCAGGGCTTTCACCACCACGGCGTCGCCGCCGAAGGGCTCCACGAGAACCCCCGCATCCTCCAGGAGGGCGGCGTTCTCCAGGAGGAACTGCCTCTCTTTCCGGGGGAGGGCGACCACCTCCGGCAGCAGGAGCCCCTGGCTCTCGACGGGCCGCTCCCGCTCCCGGCTCCGGAGGCGCTCGTAGAGGAGCCGCTCGTGGGCGGCGTGCTGGTCCACCACGAGGAGGCCGTCGGCCGCCCCGAAGACGAGGTACGTTCCCGCCGCCTGGCCCAGGTAGGCGAAAGGCGGGGTTGCAGGCCCTCCGGCAGGTCCCGTCGGGGCGGCGGGGAAGGGGCCGGCGGGACGGTACGACTCCGCCGGGGGAAACGGCAGGGAGGGAGTCGCGCCGCTCCCGCTCCCCCGGCGCGGGGGCTCCGCTTCGCCGCGGATCATGTAGCGGCGCAGGGCCTCCTCGACCCGGCCGGTCCCCGGAAGCGGGGGGGAGCCGGCCTCCCCCGAGACCGCTTCGCCGGCAAAGGGCTCCGGAAGCACGGAAGAAAAAGCCCTCGCCACGGCCTCGTGGACCAGCTGGAAGAGTTCCCCGGGCTTGCGGAACTTGACCTCCGTCTTGGCGGGGTGGACGTTCACGTCCACCTCGGCGGGGGCCACCTCCAGGAAGAGAAGGGCCGAGGGGTAGCGCCGGGCTTCGATCCGCCGCCGGCAGGCCGTCATGACGGCCTGGTGGATCAGGGCGTCCCGGACCCAGCGCCCGTTGACGAAGAAGAGCATCTGCCTCGTGGAGGAGCGCGTCCGTTCAGGCCGGGAGATGTATCCGCGGAGCGCGGCAATCGTTGCGGAACCCGCCACGGCGAGGGAGTGCTCCGCGAAATCGGGACCCAGGACGAGGGCGCACCGCTCCCCCGGGTCTTCCGTGGCGGGCAGGTTCAGGAGGTCCTTCCCGGAGGCGGTCACCCGGATCCGGACGCGGGGATGGGCCAGGGCCGCCCGGAGGACCACGTCGAGGCAGGCCGACTGCTCCGTCACGGGGGACCGGAGGAATTTTTTCCGGACCGGGACGGGGTCGAAGATCCGGCTCACCAGGATGGACGTCCCCGGCGCCGCTCCCGCCTCGGTCATTTCCAGGACGTCACCGGCCTGGACGACGATCCGGAGGCCCGCGGTCCGTGACCGGGTCCGGGTGGTCATTTCCACCCGGGCCACGGAGGCGATGCTGGGCAGGGCCTCGCCGCGGAACCCGAAGGAGCGGACGGTCCAGAGGTCCTCGAAGCGGGTGATCTTGCTGGTGGCGTAGCGCTGAAACGCCAGGGGAACGTCGTCGGGCTCGATGCCGGAACCGTTGTCGACGACGCGGATGGACCCGGCCCCCCCTCCCTCCAGGACGACCAGCACGTCCGTCGCCCCCGCGTCCAGGGCGTTTTCCAGGAGTTCCTTGACGATGGAGGCGGGGCGCTCGACGACCTCTCCCGCGGCGATGCGGGCCGTCAGGTCTTCCGGCAGCAGGCGGATCGTTCCCGGCACGGCGTCCTCCAGTCACCTTGCAGGCTTTTCCAAAAGGAAACCGCAGCCCCCCTCCCGGGGTCGGCTGCGGCTGCCTCTATTCAAACCGTTCGCGAGCACCGCGGCGCTCGTCGGTAAAAATCGACCGGACCGCGATCAATCCAGCACGATCATGACGCGGCATTTCTGCAGAAAGGCCGTGTTCTCCTTGACGACGCGGAGTTTCTGGGCGTCGGCGGTGGCGATCTTCAGGTCCGACTTGCCCGCTCCCTCTGCGCTCAGGGCCTTGACGGTGATGGGGTTGTTCGTCACCCGGGGGTTCCCCTGGGCGGCGGAGAGATCCCGGGCGTAGCCGCTGATGCCCTGCTGGATCGCGTATTCCTTGTTCACCACGAGGGTCCCGTACACTTCCGCCCCGGCCTCGTCGAAGACCTTGGGGGACATGGCCGGGCGGGCGCCCAAGCCGCGGGCGTCGACGACCAGCCCCGTGAAGATGTCATCCGGCTTTCCGGCCTTCGGCTTCATGGGCGGGGGCGGCGGGTCCGTCTTCTTGTCGTCGGTGATGGCCTTGGGGATGATCGTCCGGACGAACGTCCCTGCCATGGTCATCCGCACGGTCACTTCCACGGTCCCGTCGGACATGTACTCCCGGTTCGTCACCTTGGCGTTCTTCACGAGACCCGAGACGCTGGCGTTGATGATGTCGCTTTCGGTCACGAAATCCTTCACGGTGGTCTGGGAATCGATCTGGACTCCCTTGGTCACCTCCAGGAGGTTCCGGTAGGCGTCCACCTGGGCGGCCCGCAGGGCCATCGGCCGGGCCTGGGGCTTGCCGTAGTACTTCTCCGGGGGAGCCCCGATCCCGACGGCCTCGATGTAGCCTTCCTCGTAGTTGATGAGCCCCTTCCCGTCCGGCGTGGTCTCCGCCACCTTGGCCTCGATGATCTTGTTCCACTTGTCCAGGGTCACCTTGCCGTCCCCCGCCGCCGGCTGACAGAATCCGGCACCCGCCAGAACGAACAGCACGCCCGCGAGGATTCCCGCGAAAACCAGAACCTTCGATCTCATAGAAACCTCCTGATGATGGTGCATCTATTTTTCCCGTTTCGGCTGGGAAGGGTAACACAAAGCATTTTCTCAATTCAAGGAGGAAAAAACCCCCCCGCCGTCCCTATTGTTTTGCCTCCCGGAAGGCCTCCGGCTCCGGCCGCTCCAGCCAGGGCCGGATGTTGACGTTCGTTTCCGGGTCCCCGAAGATCATGCGCATCTCCGGCGGGCTCTGCCCCCACCAGTTGTGCCGGGCATCGATGTAGAGGGAGGAGAAGCTCTGGATGGCCACCTCGTTCCCCTCGAAGTTGTTGCGCTGGATCAGGGGCCGGGACGCCCCGACGCACTTGACGGCCCCCTCTCCCCGGTTGCCCGTGAAGGTGCTGTAGGCTATCCGGGGGGCCGCGTCGTTCCGGCAGAACATCCCGCACTGGCTGCTCTCGGCCACGTGGCAGTGGCTGATCTCGGGGCTTCCGAAGTGGATGTCGAAGGCCGTCTCGGCGTACTTCACGATGCAATACGAGAAGGCACTGTTGCCTGCCGTGGGCTTCGTGAGCCGGAAGGCGCTGGCGTAGTCCCCCGGCGAGGGGGACGCCCCGGAGGCGGTAAAAACGATCGGCTGCTCCCGGGTTCCCCGGGCGACCACCCCGCCGTTTTCCGCCACGATGGCCGTGTTCTGATCGAACCGGACCGTGACCCCTCGCTCGATGGTGAGGACGGCGCCCCCGTCGAGGGTCACGTCCTTCGTGACCGTGTAGGGGCTGTTCGACTGGATCAGGAAGGAATCCGAGGTGATGCGCCCGCCGATCCGGGAAGGAAGGACCGGAAGGGAAAGGGGCTTTCCGCCCGGCCAGGGGGCGTCGAGGACGCTCCCGACATCCGCCTTCCCCTGGACCCCCGCCAGGACGTCCAGGCCCTTGGCGCTTCCCCACCAGTTGTCCCGGGCCGGGACCGGGTCGCCGGCTGCGGGGGCGGTGATGTTAAACGGGCGGTTGCCGGTGATGTTGTTCTCCGTCACGAGGGGTTGTCCGCCCGCGATCACGATCCCGGAGCCGAGGTTTCGGGCGATCCCGTTTCTGCGGACCTCCGGCGCCGCCCGCTCCACCAGGATGCCCGCCATCCGGTTGTCCTCGACGGCGTTTTCCGCCACGAGGGGCGCCGCGCCGTCCACGGCGACAACCGCCGCCTGCCGGTTCCGGGCGATGCGGGACTTGATCAGCCGGGGCTTGGAGAAAGCCCCGGCAGCCCGGAAGGCCGTCTCGTTCTCCGTCAGCTCCGACGATTCCACCACCGGCGACGAGGCCTCGCAATCGACACCGAGGCGGGCGTTCCTGATCCGGACGTACCGCAGGGCGTTTTCCTTGTCCTTCACGTTCCGGAAGTGGATGCCCGGCCAGGTCTTGCCCTCCGCGGCGGAGTCGAAGGCGATGATGCGCTCCGCGTCGCCCCGGGCGATGAGCCGCCCCTCCACCGTCAGGGGCGCGTCCTCGGAGCGGACCTCCGTCCCGGCCTGGATGGTGAGGGTCGCCTGGTCGCGGACCGTGACGGGCCCCTTCAGGACGTAGGGGCTGGCGCCGGCGTGCCAGGTCGTGTCGGCCTCGATGGTTCCCGAGACGGGCGTGGGGCCCGGCGCGACGGGCATGCCTATCGTGGCCGCCCCCCGGACGCTCTCGTTCCCCGCCAGGTCCACGGCGGTCACCTGGTAGTAATAGGCGGTCCCGTTCTGGAGGGACGGATCCCGGTCCTGGTGCTCTGTGAACTCCGTCTTCGCCACCTCGGCGAAGCCGCTGAGCGGCGTCGCGCTCCGGTACACCCGGTAGCCCGCCAGATCCGGATCGGCGGACTTGTTCCACCGGATCTGGACGACCCGGTCCCTCCCCACCGCGGCGACGCTCCCCGGGGCATCCGGCGGCGTCGTCTTGAGGGTCACCGCCCCGACGGCGTCCACCCACTCGGAGAAGTTGCCGGGGTCGTTGGCGAGGGCCAGCCTGGCGGTGATCACGGCCTTCCGGACGTTGTCCCCCGGAACGACCCGGTAGGTCCCCAGGTACCAGCCCGGCTCGGTCTCCCGCATATCGACGTGCTTCCGGTAGTCGCCGATGGAGAAGGACGCCAGCATCTTCGGCTCCCCCTGGAGGACCACCTGGATCACGTCCCCCGCCTTCTTCGGCAGGTTCTTCGTGTCCTGGGCGAGGAGCGTTATGGCCGGCGGCCGCAGGGCCTCCGCCAGGGCGGGCGTCGGGATGGTCTTGACCATGTCCCGGAAGAGGTCGTCGCAGGCCCTGAGCAGCTGGATGTCCCGCATGTTGAGGGACGTGGCGATGACGGTGGCCACGATCCCCAGGGGTGTGGTGGAGATGCCGCCCTCATGGATCCGGGCCGTGTGCTTGCCGCTCCAGAGGAAATGGCCCGTTTTCGTGTCGTACATCCTGACGTCCGCCCCCACGGAGACCTGGGAATAGAGGGCCAGGAAGAGCTTGTCGAAGTTGGAGACGGTCCCGTAGACGACGGCGTCGACCCCGAGGATCCTCCCCAGCTCCTGGGGCGTCTTCTTGGCCAGCGCCTTTGGATCGTCCATCAGGTCCGCCTTCCGAAGCATGCTGTCCACCCGCTGCAGCTGCATGTCCGTGTAGGGGAGGGAGCTGAAGTGGTTGTAGAACCCCCGGCGGACCTCCTCGGACCCCTTCTGGCTTTCGGCTTCGTTGACGAAGGGAAGAACCGCCACGGTGCGGGGCATATTCTTCTTCATGAAGGGGTCGACCGCATAGGTCCCCTCGAAGAGGGTCCGGATTTCCGGCGCAATGACCGTCGTTTCCGTAAAAACGGCGCAGCCCTGGCACATCAGCAACAGCAGGATCGCCGTCAGGGCCCGGAAGGGCGCAGGATCCTTCGCTCTCATGGCTCCTCCTTGGAATGGATCGGCATGTCCTCTCCGGCCCCGGGTCAACGGGTGCGCCGGAACGTGCGGCCCCCGCGCTCCCCTCGGGAGGGGGGGCCGTTTCCTCAATCATCCTCCCGGACGCGGTCCAGGGCGTTGCCGCTGTTCGCATACGGCTCGCCGTGGCCGGGGTAGAGCGTTCGCGGGCTGATGCTGGCCTTCAGCCACCGCAAGGTCTTCCTGATTTCCCCCCTGTTCCAGCAAAGCGGGTTCAGGAAGGGTCCGCGGGGCCCGTTGAAATTCAGGATCGTGTCCCCCGTCAGGAGGCGTCTCTCCTCCTCCTGGTACAGGCAAATCGAATCTTCCGTGTGCCCGGGGGTCTCCAGGACATCCCATCCGCCGAGTCCGAGGGGGTAGCGCTGCCGGCCCGCCCCCTCCAGCGGCCGGATCTGCTCCGCCCCCACACCGATCCCACAGCAACCCCTCAGGAAGGGCAACGGCACTCCGGCCAGAGACCCGAAGCGCAGGTGGTTGAACCGGTGGACATACCCGGCCGAAACGATGGCGCTGGAGAGAAAGCCGGAGATCCACCCCGTGAGGAGGGACACTTGTCTCTCTCCCTTCAAGTACTGGATCGCCAGGGGATGGAGAAGGACCCTCGTATCGGGAGGGCAGAATCCCAGGAAGTGGGCGATCCCGCCGATGTGGTCGACGTGGAAATGGGTGGCCAGAACGAAGCGGACCTGGGCGAGGGACAGGCCCGGCTGGTCGCTGATGAAACGGGCTGCATCCTCCGCGGCGCCGATGCTGCCGATATCGACCACCGCCAGTCCTTCACGGTCGGACAGGACATAACTGCGGGAGAATCCGCAGGCAGGAAGGCAATGGATCATGTCAGTCGTTCCGTACGGTTCGGCCTGCCGCCTCTTGCGGGAAGCCGAACCGGAGCTCCTGCAGCGGCACGATCACAAACGGGCGGGCGCCACCGGGCTTACCGGTCCTTGACGGCACTGGGAGGCATGGACACATCCCGGATCACCTCCACGTCCAGAAAGGGGTTCGTGCTTTTCGGGGAGACCTTGATGAATTTGTAGGGAATGGCGATGGGCTCCCGGCCCGTGGCCAGGGTCCGGTGCGTAAGGACCCAGACGGCCCCCGTCGCGGTGTCCACCAGGAAGGCCTTTTCGTCGGTGCCGGCCACCACCTGGTACCTGCCCTCGGCCGCCCCGGCGCTCGGGATGGCCGCCAGGTACACTACGGCCACCAGAAGGGCTGCCGCCAGAACCTTCCCCATCCCGAGGACTCGTCGCCACCCGTCTTTCCGCGTTCCTGTCATGGTTCCTGACCTCCCGACCCGGACCCGGGTCCTTCTGTCTATTGCGCCGTGACGGTGATCTCCGGACTGGGGTCGCTCTCCAGACCGTCTCTATCCACCACCCGGATGCTGAACATCCTGCTCTTTCCCTTCGCCAGGCCCTCCAGCGTGTGGGATGTGCCTGACACGGATGCGATTTTTTCGAGACCGAAGAGGCCCTGCTCATAGAGGTGGTACTCCCGGATGTCGGGCTCCATGCCGGCCTGCCAGGTGAGGAGAACCCTGCCGCCGGACGCCTCGCCCCGGAACCCCGCCGGAGCCTTGGGCCTTGCCTTCGTTCGCGTGGCGACGACGGGCGACGGCTCGCTCTCCACGTCCTTCTCGTTGAAGGATGCGACCCGGTAGAAGTACTCGGTCCCGTCCTGAAGGCCCCCGACGAGGCCCCCCAACCCCAGCGCCGTCCCGCCGCTCTGGAGGGCGCCGCCGAGAACGCCCCTCCCCAGCGCGGTCTCACCCCCGAGAACGCCGCCCTGATCGGCCATCCCGACGGAGGCGCGGCCTTCGAGCCGGGCAATGGGCTCGAAGGGCCCCTCGGGCTTCGCGGCCCGATAGACCCGGTATCCCCGGACGTCCTCCCGGGGGCTCTCCTGCCAGGTCAGCGGGACCCGCTTCACCCGCCCCCCTTCGGCCCGGACCCCCTGCGGTACCGGCGGCTTGTCCCGGGTCACCGCCGACACGGTGTCCGAGGGCGTCGTCTCGATGTCCCCCTCCTCGAAAGCGGTCACCCGGTAATACCAGGTCTTCTTGTCGCCCAGGCCCTCTCGGTCGACGGTGGCGATCCGGCCGTCCGCCCCCCGCACGTCCGCCTGGATGAGCAGGATCCGGGCATAGGTCCCCTCCGGCTTGTCGCTCCGGTAGAGGTGGTAGCCGTGGACGAAGGGGGAATCGACGGGCTTCCAGGACAGGGGAACCTCCCGGATCCGCTCCCCCGTCGCCCGGACGTCGCCGACGCGGGGAAGGGACGATCCGGCCAGGGCCCTGGAAAAGTCGCTCTCCAGGCCCTTCTCGTTGTAGGCCGTCACCCGGTAGAAGAAGCGCTCCCCGTCCCCGATCCCCGTGTCCACGAAGATCACCCTGCCCGCGCCGGCCGTGTTCCCGCCCTGCCCCGGGTCCCGGTCCGCCACGTCCCTCACCTCGCGGTACGGGCCGTCCTCGTCCTTCGCCCGGTAGAGCTTGTATCCCTTGAACTTCAGGGGGTCGTCGCCGGCGGCCGGGCTGGGAAGCCAGGTCAGCTGGACGCCCCGGACGCGGGAATCGGTCCGCAGGATCACCGGCGGATTGGGCGTGGGGGCCGACTCGGCGGCCACGACGGCGGAGAACTCGCTGTAGCCACCGCGGGTCCCGAAAGACCGGACCTTGTAGTGATAGGTCCGGTTTCGCTCCACCGCCTGGTCCCAGTACTCGGAACGGTTCACCTGGGCGATCCTCGCGAAGGGCCCCGCCGCGGAGGAGCCCCGGAACACCTCCCATCCGGCAATCCCCGTCGTCCCGGGCGGATTCTCCCAGGACAGGTAGATCTTCATGTTCCCCGACTTCTTCTGGACGTTGACGGGCCCCCGGACGGAGGGGGCATCCTCCCTCGCCTGGGTTGCCTCCGCCACGGCGCGGGCGATCATGTCGCCCAGGTTTCGGAGTTCCATGGCCAGTCCCGCATCGCCGAAGGCGGTGAGCCGGACGTCCAGAACGGGCTTCTTCTGCTCCACCTGCACGACCTTGCAACGGATGGTCAGCATCGTTGCGCTGCGCTCCACGCTGCCCGTCACGATGACGTTCAGGCCGAGGCGGGTTCCGATGAGAACCACGTTGTCCAGGTTTTCTTCCTGCTGCAGGTCGTTCAGGGCGAGGAAGTTTTCCAGCTCCTTCCGATCCAGAACAGAAAACTCACGGCGGTTCTTGAGGTTTGCCACGAGCGTGTTGGTGACCGTCGTCCCGTACCCCGACGCCTCCAGGTTGCGGACGCTGAAATTGAAGACGGCGGTCTTGACGGGAGGGAGGGACTGGGCCCACACCATGCCGACCGGCATGCCGAGAAGCAACAATGCCAGCAACAGCCAGGGAAGCCGGCGACGCGGCGGGCGGCCCTGGAATCTCTCCGGGTCGTTGATCCGTTGCGTTTCGTTCATGGGATGCCGGTGCTCACCGATCCTGAAGGAGACTGTCAATCATCTCCTGGGATTTCTGCGCCACCGCCGTGGAGATGCCCTTGAGCTTGATGTCGTAGAGGGCGTCGACGTACTTCTCCACCGCTTCCTCGGTCCTGCGCCGTTTCCGGAGCTGCTCCCCGGCGTTGAAGTACTCTACCTCGAGGCTCTGGAAGTGCTTCAGGACGCTCTGGCCCATCTCCGAGATCTTCGCGTTCGTCAGCTCCGCCAGGACCTCCGCCTCCGTGGGCAACTGGAGCGGATCCTGGGGAATGTTCGCCATGGGGACGCCGTCCTGGTACTTGTCCTCCTTGATCAGCCGCCCCTCCAGGGTGTTCGTGAAAATGTTCTCCCCCGTGGTGGTGTCCACGAGCTTGTAGGACACGTCGAAGAGGGCCACGATCTTGGCCTGCCCCTGCTTGTAGGTGACGAACTGGTAGTTCCGCTTCTTGACGGTCTTGGGAGGCGCCGTCTTCAGGTCCTCCTCCGTGGGCCGGGGGTGCAGAATCAGCCAAGTCTGCCAGTCGGGGTTCGCCACGTCCTCCTCATCCACCAGGACCCTCACCTGGTTGTTGCTGGACGTGTCCGATTTCGTGGCCAGGACCTTCAGGACGTTCCCCATGATGAAGGTGTCGATGCCCCTCATCTTGATGGCTTGGGCGGCCTTCACGTCCACCAGCCCCGTCTGGCCGAGCTGCATCTCCCGGAGGATGTTCTGGAGGTTTTCCCGCTCGATGATCCGGAGGTCGTTGCTCGCTTTCTGGTAGAGGTACGCCACGAGCTTGTCCGCCGCCATCTTTCCCGCGTCCTTGTCGTTGCTGGGGGCCGAGAAGTCGAAGACGGCGATGGACTTGCGGATCCGCTTCCCGATCCGGTCCCGGGTGTCCTGGATTTTCTGGAACAGCTCCGGGTGGCTCGGGCTCAGGGACTCGGCCTTCTGGTACCAGACCAGGGCGTTCCCCCACATTTCTTTCTCGAAGTACCGGTCGGCCCTCTCGATGAGCCGGGCGGCGGTCCTCTGCAGGAGGTCCTGGTAGACCTGCTCTTCCTGCATGGACGGCAGGTAGGCCTTCACCGACTCGAGCTTGCGGACGGCGGGCCCCAGCTTCCCCTGGGCCACCAGCTTGTCCGCCTCCTCGAAGAAGATCTGGCCGGCCTTCACCTTCAGGTTCTCCAGCTTCTTCGCCAGTTCCTGATTGGCCGGCTGGTACTCCCGGGCGCGCTGGTAGCAGAAGACGGCCCGGTCCCACTGCTTCGCCTTTTCCGCCTTCTCCCCCGCGGCGAGGAAGTACCCGGCGTTGTCGTTGGCCACGGCGTTCTTGTAGAGGGCGGCCACGTCCAGGAAGTTGGGGTTCATCTCCATGGTGGCCTTGAAGGCCTGGGCGGCCATTTTCCAGTCCTCCTGCTTGCCCAGGGCGATCCCCTGCTGGTAGAGCTGTTTTGCCCCCTCCCGGTCCACCCGGGCCAGCTTGCCCGCCGTCTCCTCGTAGTTGGGGAAGAGGCGGTTGATCTCGAGGAGCTTCGCCCGGGCGGCCATCCAGTCTTCCTTCTGAAGATCCAGGTCGGCCTGGGCGTAGAGGTCCCTGACCCGGGCCAGGAGGCCTTCCATTCGGCCCCGGACCGTGTCCTGGAAGGCCTTGACTTCCCGGCTGGAGGGATCCAGCTTCGCCGCCGCATCGACGTCCTTCAGGACCCGCTCCAGGGCCATGGCGTCAGGCGCCTGCAGGGCGTCGTAGGCCTTGCGGATCCGCTCCAGGCGGCTCACGGCGCTCCGCTGTCTGGCCTGCGTGAGCGCGGCCTGGTACTCGGAGCTGCCGGGACTCTCCTTCAGGGCCGCCTCGAAATACCCGACGGCCTCCTCCGGTCGGTTCTGGCCCATCAGGTCCTGGCCCATCTTGAAGTTTTCGCTCGTGGCGCATCCGGCCAAGAGGAGCAGGGCGGCCAGGAGCAGGAAACGTCTCCAGTGAGTCCGGTGCATGGCAACCTCCTTCGCGTCGATATCATGGCCGGGAGCCCACCGTCGCCCCCGGAAAGGACCCGCGGGCGGGGTCAGGGGACCAGTTTCGCCCGGACCCGGTTCTGCGTGATTTCCAGGATCTTGATTTTGCGGGACTTGAATTCCAGGGCGGCCAGGTCGTCGGCGAATCCCTGGATCGTCCCCTTCACCTCCACGTCCAGGTCGGCCTGCCCCCTTCGGTACGAACGCTGGTGCGCTTCCTGGAACCCTTTGACTTCATTCTTCATCAGCTCCTTGAAAGAAGTCAGATCGTCCGAGGAGCGAAGACCCGACAGGACGAGCTTGAACGTGGCGGCCTTCGTCAGGTCTTGGGACCACCGGGCCAGGACGCCGTCGAAGAGGGCCCGGGAAAGCTTACCCGTGGCCTGCTCGGTGATCTCCTTCCAGTCCCCCTTGACGCCGGGCTTCGAGGCGGCGGCGCTGTCGGTGGCGATAACCTCCCCCGTGTCGCCGTTGATGACCTTGGCCGAGACGGTGACCTTGTTGGAGTGCATCTCGATGTTGCTGATGGTGAAGGCACTGCTGGACGCCTCGACGCGGCCCGCCACGAGGACCTCGGCACCCAGCCCCCGGGCCGCCCGGGAAATCTTGCGGCGGTTCCCCTCGGGTTTCTCTATCTCCTCGATCTCGACGCTCTTCCTCGCCGTTTCGGCATCCACGAGCCGGAATCCCTGCTCCATGAAATACCGGGACATGACGGACTCGGCGAGGGCGTCCTTCGCCTCACCGCCGCGGAAGAGGATCATCAGGCGGGGCTTCGCCTTCCGGGCCACGATGAGCCGGACCGCCTTCATCCTGTCCTGGAGGCGGCCGGTACCGACGTCGGCGTCGATGACCACGGAGTAGGTCTTGCCGTCGTGCTTCTCCGAGACGACCTGGTAGCTGTTGATGAAGCCCTCCGCTTCGGCGAGGATCTGGTCCAGCTTGACGGAGAAGTTCTCCACCTCCGTCCGGGAGGTGATCAGGACTCCCACGGCCTGCTCGACGGCGTTCCGCTGGGCGTTCTCGATCGCCCGGTCCCGGGCGATGTCGAGGAAGTTCCTGTGGATGGAGGCCATCCCCTCGGCGCGGACCTGGGTCTGGGCGAAACCGGAAGTGGACGGGAGGATCAGGAGAAGGACGGCAGCCAGGATTGCCCAGGTCTTCCACTGCATGCAGCATGCTCCGTATCTTGGGAAAAGCGCCATGGGTCTTAAACGGAGTTGGGTGAACCGATAGGTTGGCCAATATACGCAGGTTGCCCGGCACTGTCAAGGCGAATGTCCGGCGGGGACCCGGCCGGGAGGCCCGCCGGCCCGGTCCGCCTTGAGACAGCCCCTGCGCCGGGGGCGGGCCGATACCCGCAGGGGCGAGAGACCTTCGGGCGGGAGAGGAGCTTCCCCCTCCCTTCCGCCTGTGGGCCGCGGCCCTGTCAGTGCCTCGCCACCTTCGGGTCCAGCGGGTAGCCGGTGTGGGACAGGTACTCTTCCAGGGCCAGGGGCCAGAAGCGCAGCGTCCGGCCCGTCGCCTCGGCGAACTTCCGGCCCGAGAGGACGCTGTACCGGGGCCGGACCGCCGGCCGGGGGAAGCGCTCCGTCGCCACGGGGATCACCTCCACCCCCGTTTTGCCGGCCAACTCCAGGATCTTGCGGGCAAAATCGAACCAGCTGGTCGTCCCCCGGTTCGTCACGTGAAAGACCCCCCGGTGCCCCCCCTCCAGGAGCAGGTGGACAGCCCCGGCCAGGTCCCAGGAATAGGTCGGGGAGCCCACCTGGTCGTCGACGACCTCGAGCCGGTCTGTGACCGCCGCCTTTTCCAGGATCGTGCGGACGAAGTTCTTCCCGCTTCGGCCGTAGAGCCAGGACGTCCGCACCAGGAGAACGTTCTCCGTCGCCTCCAGGAGCAAACGCTCCCCCTCCCGCTTGGACTCGCCGTAGACGTTCAGGGGCGCGCAGGGGTCGTCCTCCAGGTAGGGGGACCCTTTCGCCCCGTCGAACACGTAATCCGTGCTGAAGTGAACGACCCGGATGCCCCGCCCGCGGCAAGCCAGGGCCAGGTTCTCCACGCCCCGGGCGTTGACGGCGAAGCAGCCGTCCCGGTCGGTCTCGCAGCCGTCCACGTTCGTGAAGGCCGCGGCGTTGATCACGGCGTCCGGACGGACCTCCTCGACGGCATCCTCACAGGCCTCCCGGGCGGTGATGTCCAGTTCGTCGACGTCCCGTCCCGTCACCTCGTGGCCCGCCATCGCCAGGCGGATCAGGAGGTCGCTCCCGAGCATTCCCTTGTGGCCCACGACCAGGATGTTCATGCGTACCGGACCTCCTTGAGAAACAGTCCCCGGGCGGGGGCGGTCATGCCCGCGGC
>JBFYXW010000036.1:0-5421 GCA_041310335.1 Syntrophaceae bacterium
ATCGCCAGGCGGATCAGGAGGTCGCTCCCGAGCATTCCCTTGTGGCCCACGACCAGGATGTTCATGCGTACCGGACCTCCTTGAGAAACAGTCCCCGGGCGGGGGCGGTCATGCCCGCGGCATCCCGGTCCATGGCCGCCAGGGCGGCAGGAATGTCGCCGGGGCTTCTCCTTCCCCGGCCCACCTCCGCCAGGGTTCCAACAATAATCCGCACCATGTAGCGGAGGAAGCCGTCGGCCTCGACGGTGACGTCCAGAAATCCCCTCTCGCTGCGGACGACGGAGATCTCCCGGATGGTCCGGACCCGGTGGGGGGCGTCGGAGTGGACGGTACTGAAGGACGTGAAATCGTGGGTCCCCCGGAGATGCGCCGCCGCCTCCGCCATGGCCGGGACATCCAGGGGCTGGAAGATCTCCCAGGCGAAGTGGCGGTGCAGGGGCGAGCGGACGGACCGGTTGAGGATCCGGTAGAGGTAGACCTTGCCGGTGGCGCTGTGGCGGGCGTGAAAGGCCTCCGGCGCCTCGTCGAGTTCGAGCACCGCCATGTCGGCCGGCAGGAGGCTGTTGAGGCCCAGGAGGAGGTTCCGCGCCGGGATCGCCGTGGCGGTCCGGAAGGAGGCCACCTGGGCCAGGGCGTGGACCCCGGCGTCGGTCCTGCCGGACCCGGCTACTTTCACGTCCGCGCCGGTCATGACGGCGATTTTCTCCTCCAGGACCTGCTGGATGGACAGGCCGTTCTTCTGGCGCTGCCACCCTGCGTAGGCCGTTCCGTCGTATTCGAGGGTCATCCGGATGTTTCGCATGGGGACAAAAAAAGGGGAAGGATCCCTTCCCCCTGTTCGTTCACGACGGGCGCGGGTCCCCTGCTCAGGGACGGACTGCCTTCCCGCACTCCTCCAGGGCCGCGATGCCCGGGAGGACCTTCCCCTCCAGCAGTTCCAGGGAAGCACCGCCGCCGGTGGAGATATAGGTGATCTTGTCGCTCTCGCCGGTCTTGTGGATGGCCACGTCGGTGTCGCCGCCGCCGACGATCGTCAGGGCGTAGGAGTTGGCCACGCTGTGGGCCAGCGCCGCGGTCCCGCGGCCGAAGGCATCGATCTCGAAGACCCCCATGGGCCCGTTCCAGACGATCGTCTTGGCGTTGGCCAGGGCTTCCGCAAAGAGGGTGATGGTCGCCGGGCCGATGTCGAGGCCCATCCAGTGCGCGTTCATCTCCTGCACCGGAACGATCTTCGTCTCCGCCTCTGCGCTCTTCTCCTCGGCGATGACAACGTCGATGGGGAGGTAGAACTTGACGCCCCGCTCCTTGACCATGGCCAGGATCTCCTCGGCCTTGGGGATGAGTTCGTCCTCCACGATGGAGCGGCCGACGTTGTACCCCAGGGCCTTGAGGAAGGTGAAGGCCATGCCGCCGCCGACGATCATCTTGTCGACCTTCGTCGCCAGGTTGCTCAGCGCCGCCAGCTTGTCGGAGACTTTGGAGCCGCCGACGATGAAGACAAAGGGTCGCGCCGGGCTGTCGATGACCTTCTGGAAATAGTTCAGTTCCTTCTTGATGAGGAAGCCGGCCCCGCACTCGGGGACGAACCGCGTGATGGCCACGTTGGAGGCGTGGCTCCGGTGGGCGTTGCCGAAGGCGTCGTCAATGTAGACGTCCGCGAGGCTCGCCAGCTCGCGGGCGAAGGCCTCGTCGTTCTTCTCCTCCTCCGGGTGGAAGCGCAGGTTCTCCAGGAGGACCACGTCGCCCGTCCCCATCCCGGCCACCAGCTGCCGGACCTCGTCGCCGATGCAGTCGCCGGCCATCTTCACCTGCTTCTCCAGGAGACGGGAGAGGCGCTTGGCCACCGGGGCCAGGCTATACTGGGGGGCCCGCTTGCCCTTGGGGCGCCCCAGGTGGGACATGATGACGATCTTCGCCCCCTCGTCGAGGGCGTAGTTGAGGGTGGGAAGGGTGGCCCGGATCCGGATGTCGTCGGTGATGTTGCCCGACCCGTCGAGGGGCACGTTGTAATCGAACCGGAAGAGGACCCTTTTCCCTTTTAGATCCAAGGTATCGATGAATTTCACAGCTCCTCCTTGCCCAATTCACGAAGACGTGATACAAGACAGCCGACTTCCGCGGAGAATCGCTTATTCTCCATATAAAATCAGCTAGTTGGACGCGACCCTGCCTCTTGACCGGGACATATATATACCCCGAAGCCTCCCGAGGTCAAGGCGGAACTCGCCGGGTCCGTCGAACGGACATGGGTGCCAGGCACCGATCCAATACGAGAGAGAAGGAGACCGCAGGAACATGGAAAAGAAAAGTCTGACGCAGCAGAAGATCGAAGCCTTCGAGGCCAGGCGGAGCGCCCTGTTGACCATGGGCGGCGAGGCGCTGGTCAAGAAGCAGCACGAACTGGGAAAACTGACGGCCCGGGAGCGGCTGGACCGGTTTTTCGATCCGGGGACGTTCCAGGAGGTGCAGCTCTTCGTGAAGCACCGCTCCACCCTGTTCGGGCTGGACAAGAAGGAGATCAACGCCGACGGCGTCGTCACCGGCCTGGGCCAGGTGAACGGCCGCACCGTCTTCGTGGCCGCCCAGGACTTCACCAGTTCCGGCGGCAGCCTGGGCGAGATGCACGCCAAGAAGATCTGGAAGGTCATGGACATGGCCGTGGACGCCCGGAAGCCCTTCGTGGCCCTGAACGACTCCGGCGGCGCCCGGATCCAGGAAGGCGTCCCCGCCCTGGACGGCTACGGCGGCATCTTCTACCGCAACACCCTCGCCTCGGGGTACATCCCCCAGATCACCGCCATCATGGGCCCCACGGCGGGCGGCGCCGTCTACTCCCCGGCCCTCACGGACTATGTTTTCATGGTCAAGAAGTCGAGCTACATGTACATCACGGGCCCCGACGTCATCAAGGCCGTCATCGGCGAGGAGGTCAGCCACGACGACCTGGGCGGGGCCATCGCCCACGCCACCAAGAGCGGCGTCTGCCACTTCGCCACGGAGAATGACGAGGACTGCATCGACAAGGTGAAGTTCCTCCTGTCCTTCCTCCCCGACAGCTGCCACAGCCCGCTGCCCGTGGTTCCCTGCACCGACACGCCGGACCGCCTCTGCCCCGAGCTGGACACGATCGTCCCCGACCGGGCCACCCGGGGCTACAACATGCGGAAGGTCGTCGAGGCCGTGGCGGACAACGGCGTCGTCTTCGAGCCCCACGAGCTGTGGGCCAAGAACATGCTCGTGGCCTTCATCCGCATCATGGGCAAGACCGTGGGCGTCATCGCCAACAACCCCGGCTTCGGCGCCGGCGTGCTGGACGTCAACGCCTCCGACAAGGCCTCCCGGTTCATCCGCTTC
The DNA here is from genome assembly GCA_041310335.1 of Syntrophaceae bacterium. Lineage (GTDB taxonomy): Bacteria > Desulfobacterota > Syntrophia > Syntrophales > PHBD01 > PHBD01. The sequence goes on from JBFYXW010000036.1 coordinate 3,355, forward strand.
TGCGACGCCTTCAACATCCCGCTCCTCACCTTCGCCGACGTCCCCGGCTACATGCCCGGGACGAACCAGGAGTGGTCCGGCATCATCAGCCACGGGGCGAAGCTGCTTCACGCCTACTCCGAAGCGACGGTGCCCAAGCTCACCGTCGTGACCCGGAAGGACTACGGCGGGGCCTACATCGGCATGTGCAGCAAGCTCCTGGGCGCCGACTACGTCATGGCCTGGCCGTCGGCGGAGATCGCCGTCATGGGCGCCGAGGGGGCCTGCAACATCATCTACCGCCGGGAAATCTCCGCCGCCCCGGATCCCGCGGCCAAGCGGAAGGAGCTCGTCCAGGCCTACGAGGACCAGTTCAACAACCCCTACTTCGCCGCCAGCATGGGGATCATCGAGGAGGTCATCGCCCCCCGGGAGACCCGCCAGCGGGTGGCCCTGCTCCTGGACGCCTACAAGGAAAAGGTCGTCGTCCGACTGGAGAGGAAGCACAACAACATCCCGCTGTAATCCGGTTGACCCGGACAGCCGGAAGGAAACAGAGGGCGGGGGCCGACGGGGCCTCCGCCCTTTTCTTTTCCGCCCCACAGCGGGACCGTTCGGGGAAAGACGGCCCGTGCCGTCACCCTTTCTCCAGCGGGTTCAGGATCATCGTTCCAAACCGGGCATAACGGGCATCCAGGAAGCCCTCCAGGCCGATGACCATTTTCTCGCGGCCCGCCGCGGGCTCGGCCTGGTAGGTCCCGAAGAGCCGGTCCCACCAGGAGAGGTTGAACCCGTAGTTGTGGTTCAATTCCCGCCGGTGGACGGAGTGGTGGACGAGGTGCATGTCCGGCGTGACCACGATCTTCCGCAGGAGGCCGTCCAGCCGCCGGGGGATCCGGAAGTTCCCGTGGTTGAACATGGCCATGCCGTTGAGCAGGATCTCGAAGAGGAGGACGGCCACGGCGGGGGGGCCGAGGACGGCCACCACGGCCATCTTGATGAGCAGGGAGAGCACGATTTCCACCGGGTGAAAGCGAAGCGCCGTGGTGAGGTCCAGGTCCAGGTCCGTGTGGTGCATCCGGTGGATCCGCCAGAGCAGATCCACCCGGTGAAACAGCCAGTGCTGGCCGTAGATGGCCAGGTCGAAGACGAGGATTCCGGCGAGAACGGCCGCAGGCTCCGGCGGAGCCATGGCGTTGAGCAGGCCCCACCCCCTCTCCGCCCACAGGGAGGCCAGGCCGACGGGGAGGAGGGGGAACAGCAGGCGCGGCAGGATCCCGTTCACGACCTGGACGGACAGGTTCCCGAACCAGCGCAGGGGCTTTCCGACGATGAGCGGACGCCGGGGAACCGTGATCTCCGCGAGGGCGATGACGGCGAAGAGCCCCAGGAAGCACCCGAGGCGAATCGCGGCTTCCTGGGCGAGAAGGCTGGACAGGTAGTCCGTATCCGGGAAAATCATTTGCACCGTCCGACGTCGTTCGTGGATCCCCGCTGGCCCGATTACGTCCGGTCATCCGGCAGCGTGCAGGCCCTGCCCTTCAAGTTGAACAGGAACTTGAGGATGCCTTTCGTCCGGTCGCTGAAGAGCTTTTCCGCAAAGACCCGGCCGGCGGCGCGCTTGGAAATCTCCGACCGGGTCGGATACACGTGCACGGCCCCGGCCATCGTGGACAGTTTCAGGCCGCCGGCAAGCGCCAGGACCCACTCGTGGATCAGTTCCCCGGCGTGGGCTCCGATGATCTGGCAGCCCAGCAGCCGATCCCGGGAATCCAGGAGCATCTTGATCTTGCCCAAGGCCTCGCCTTCCGCCAGGGCGCGATCGTTGTCCGCGAAGGACTCCTCGATGATGCGATAGTCCAGGCCGTCCTTCCGGGCCCGCTTTTCATTGTAGCCGATGCTGGCGACTTCCGGGTCCGTATAGGTGCACCAGGCGATCTTCCGGTAATCCGCCTTCCGGGGCAGGTGAAGGATCGCGTTCGTCAGGGCGATGCCGGCCTCGTACCCGGCCACGTGGGTGAAGGGAAGCCGGCCGTTCACATCGCCGCAGGCGTAGATGTGGGAGATGTTGGTTCTCAGCCGGGCGTC
>JBFYXW010000038.1:0-10750 GCA_041310335.1 Syntrophaceae bacterium
CTCACTGATCAGGGCCGGCAGGAGCAGGACGATCCGCCTCCGCCGGGCGATGGCCTCCAGTTCCGCATTCATCTCCTCGAGAGGCCTCTCCTTTAGTTTCTGAAGGGTGGTGATCATTCCGTGCTGGTAGAAATCGGACATGGTTTTCCTCCCCGCTATTTCCAGTTTTCCAGTAGGTAGGACTTCATCACCTCGAACACCCGGGCCTGCTCCTGGAAATAACGGGCGGTCCTTCTCGGACCCATTCCCTCCATCTCCATGATCATGGATGCTACCCGGGCATGGTAAAGGGGAATCATGGTGTCAAGGATCTTCATGCGTTGGCGGGGCGTGTCGTGAAAGGTGCAGGCGTACCGGTAGACGATACGGACCCATGTCTCGATCGGCATGATTCCCCCTCCACGGGCAGCCTCATCCGCCAGGGACTGGATCACCTGAAAATCGTTTTCCCCGAGAATATCCTTCCACAGGCCGCCGAAGTTCAGAAATCCGATCCGGAAATAGTCCAGGAGCGCCGACCGGTCGATCTCGAAGGCGTCCGGCTTTCCCGCCAGGGCCGTCCCGACCACGGGCACGTCTTCGGAATCGACCACTTTTTTCCAGACGGACTCATGGGTTTCCATGAGTTGGAAGATGGTCCCCACCACCTGCCGAAACATGGGGCTCAGGTCCTGGGCGGGATCCTTGTGCCCGTGAACCTTCACCCCCATGGGTGTCTGGCAGAGGCGGAAGCCGTCCACGATGGCCGTGGTGGTCATCCAGATGTCGATCCCGAAGCGGGACACGTCCGTCTCCCAGACGTCCTGCTTCAGGAAGTGGCGCACCATGGCGCCGGAGAAACCGAAATCGCCGCCGATGGGCTGCCGCACCTTCCGGCCGTACAGGGCCCGCGTCAGGTTGTAGGCAATCGTGTTGGTGATGGTCCCGTCCAACTTGAACCGCTCGTAATCGGGCGCGACGAAGTCATAGCCGTCGAATACGGGCTCCAGGAGGTTCCGGACCCAGGGGGGCGAAATGGAAATCAGGTCGGAATCGAAAACCGCAACGGCCCTGGGCCGCAGAAATTCCGCCGCCTCGAAAATGGCCCGCAGGGCCGACCCTTTGCCGGGAACGCCTCGATAGATCGTGACGAACTTCACGATCCGGTACGCCTTCTCGTTGACCGTTTCGGCAATTTCCCGGGTGTCGTCGGTGGAACCGCCGTCGGAAACAAGGATCAGGCTGCGGGTATCCGGGTGGTGGGTCGCCAAGCCTCGACAGACCGCCTCCAGGACATGCCGGATGGATGTCCCGCTCTGGTAACAAGGGATTCCGATGACGATGTCGGCCCGTCCGAGGCCTTCAATCAGCCGTCTCGCGTCCGTTCGCAGGGCTGTGCTGAAACGCTTTTCCGGATTCATGGATTTTCCTCTCTTGCCGGGCTCTTCTCAAGCCGCCTTCGTTCCGCGCAGGCTCTCTTCCCCGGAGGGATCCTACCCGTCCCGCTCCCCGGTCCAGCCCAGGATGCCCTCCACGGCCTTCCGCCAGCCCCGGCTTCCCGGCTCCGTAGCCCGGACGAGACGGGGAACGGAAATGGCCAGGCCCTTCCCCCCCGGCGAAGGGATGAGGACGGGGCAGTCCACGGCTTCCAGCAGGGGGAGATCGTTCAGGCTGTCCCCCAGGCCGACTGTCAGGACCGGTTCGTTCCAGTGCCTCTCGAAGACCGCCTTGACGAACCGGGCGGCCCTCCCCTTGTCCTGTCCCCGCCGGAGAAGGTGATAAAAGCGTCCTCCCCGGGTAACGGCCAGGCCGGCCTCATCCGCGAGGGCGGTCAGCCTGGGGAGCCGCTCCCGCTCTTCCAGGAGGAAGGGCTCCGAAAACTCGCGCTCCTTTGCGAGCATCGCCCGCTCCGGGGGCAGGTCCGTCAGGCGGGCCACCTCCTCCACCGTCATGTCACCGAAACCGCGCAGCGGAATGACGCGCCTGGCCCGGACCACGAATTCCCGGATCTCATCGTACGCCGTCCCCAGGCGGATCGCGAAATAGGGTTCCCGCTCCGACCCGGGCAGAAAGGGAATTCCCCGGTAGCCCCGGGGGAAGTAGATGCCTCCGCCGTTCTCGACGATGAAGGGCACGCGGAGCATCAGGTCCTCCTGGATCACCTCCACCTCCGCCCGGGTCTTGCTCGAGGCGATGATGACGGGAACCCCCTCCTGTCGGAGGCGATCCAGGACCGGCCGCGCCTCCTCGCAGGAGTAATCATCGTGATTCAGGAGCGTCCCGTCCAAGTCTGTGAAGATCAGCCATTTCATCGAGTCTATTCCAGGCACCGGGTTTTCAGGCCCCGGCACAGCCGGCGCACGAGCGCCGAAGACAACCTCGCGACGCCTCCGGCGGGCTGCCGGAAACGACACTCATGGCCCTGATTATAAACGATATCGGGTGATTTGAAAAAGAGGAAACGGAGGAGAACTGCGGAGATCCTTTATCCGTTCCCGGATTCACCCGGATCGCGTCCGGACGTTCATGACTTCCTCCCGCCCTCCCCGGATGGAGCGCGGCCCTCCGGCACGTTCCACTCCGGGGATCGGATCAGCTGGGGCGGCACCCCCTGGGCGCCGAAGATCTCCACCAGTTGGACGAGTCTGCTGTTGATGTCCTTGAGGTTCCCCTCCTCCAGGGTTTCGAGTCCCGAGGCGAGCAGGCCCTGGGCCACCTCCGGCGCCGAGGTCAGAAGACCCTTGCCCTTTTCCGTCAATTCCACCCAGACCACCCGCCGGTCCTCTTCGGATCGTTTCCGGAACAGGTATCCCCGTGCCTCCAGGCGGTCGAGGATGCCGACTACCGTCGCGGGATGAAGGTAGACCCGGCGCGCCAGTTCGAGAACCCGGACGGGGGAGGACTCGCCGACCGCCTTGATCGTCCAGAGCTGCGGCCCCGTCAGCCCCGTCTCCCTCTCCACCTTTTTCGACTGCTCGTTGAGAATCTGAAAGATCCTCCGGAGATGGTCGATGATGTCCGCGATGGTTTGATGCTTTTCGTCCAAGGGTGTTTTCCCGTAAAAAAGGGTTGCAGGGGCGTCGGCAATCTGTTAATTGCAAGACAAATCATTTGTATTGCAATTGTATAACAGATTCAGTCATTTTCGTCAAGGGTCCGGGAGGGATGCCACGGCAGCCGGCCTCCCGAACCGGGAAACGCTCTGCCGGGAAGGCATCCCCGAAGGAGCCGGAACGACCCTCTTCAGCAGAGCAGGGGTCACAGGTCAGGGACAAACCGCCACCTCCTTCTTTCTGCGTTCGTCCTACCCTGCTCTGCTCCCTTTCCTTTTCCGCAGCGCATCCCCCTCAGGTAAGCCCCGACGGCGACCCGTTCCGCCCCTCCCGGATCTTCTCGACCTGCTCGTAATAGGTCCGGATGATGTCCTTGCGGCTGATCATCGAGATCAGCCGCCCCGGGTCCTCCGGGTCCACGACGGGCAGTTCCCGCACCTCCGCCTTCGTCATCTTCCGGAGGGCCGTCTTCAGGTCGTCTCCCGGTGTCACCGTCAGCACGCTATCCGTGGCCACGTCCTTCGCCACGACCAGGTTGTGGAGTTCCTCGTCCAGCATGACCCGGCGCACGTCGGAGATGGAGAGAATCCCCGTCAGGCGGCCCGCGGCGTCCACGACGGGGAAGTTGGACTGGGTGGAGTCGACGATCCGCTGGAGGAGCGTGTCGAAGCGGTAGTTCTCCGGGATCGTCTCGATTTTCCTCTCCGGCGGCAGGGCGTCGGCGACGGTAACGTACTCGAGGGAGTCTACGGCGAACTCCCCGAGGTGGGACGGTGAGTCGATGCGGGCGGGGACCTGCTTCTCGTAGATGGAGCCGTCGCCCAAAAGCAGGTAGGAGATCGTCGAGACGATCATCAGGGGAACGATGAGGCTGTAGCCACCCGTCATCTCCGCCACCATGATCAGGGAGGCGATGGGGACCTTGGCCACGCCGGCGAAAAAGCCCCCCATGCCGACCAGGATGAAGGCGCTGGGATGGAGGGGCCAGGTGTCAAATATGTTCCCGCAGAGGAGGCCGTAGAACCCGCCCAGCATGGCCCCGATGAAGAGGGAGGGCGCGAAGACGCCCCCGCTCCCCCCCGAACCGATGGTGAGGGACGTCGCGGCGATCTTGGCGAAGACCAGCAGGAGCATCAGGTGCATCGCCATCCGGCCGTCGAGGGCGGCCTGGATCCAATCGTAGCCTCCTCCCAGGACCTGGGGGAGGGAAAAAGCCAGGACGCCCAGGGCCAGGCCGCCCAGGGCGGGGCGGTAGACCTTGTTCATCTTGAGCCGTCCGGCGCAGAAGTCCCGCATCCCGCAGAAGGAGCGGACGTAGACGTACCCCACAGCGGCGCAGAGGATCCCGAAAATCCCGTAGAGCAGCAGCTCCGCCGGGGCCGTCACGGGGGCGAGGTTGGGAATGGAGAACACCGTCCCGTATCCCGTGTGGAGGCTGTAGACGGTGAAGGCCACAATGGAGGAGAGGATGCAGGGGATGATCCCCTCGAACTCGAATTCAGGCTTCCGGTAGAGGACCTCCACCGCAAAGAGCGCTGCCCCCAGGGGCGCCTTGAAGATGGCCCCGATCCCCCCCGCCGCACCCGCCAAGAGCATCAGCCGGCGGCTCGGCTCGTCCATCTTCAGCGCCGTGGCCAGGATGGAGGCGAACCCGGATCCGATCTGCGCGATGGGTCCCTCCTTGCCGGCGGATCCCCCGGAACCGATGGTGATGGCCGAGGCGATGGTCTTGACGAAGGGGGCCTGGGGCCGGACGGCGCCCCCCTTCCGGTGGAAGCTGTCGATCATGGCGTCCGTCCCGTGCCCCTCCGCTTCGGGGGCGAAGCGGTACACGAGGAAGCCCGAAAGGAGCCCTCCCAGCGCCGGGACCGCGATCAAAAACCACTGGGAGAGGGGAAAGCCGAGCAGACTCTGGCCCCGGTAGGGTTCGGGAAGGACGAAGGCGACGAGGTCGGTCAGGAAGAACCGGGTGCCCTCCCGGAGCATGTAATTGAAGAGGATGGCCCCCAGGCCGGAAACCACCCCGACGGCGATGCCGAGGAAAATCCACCGCCCGATGGACTTCATGCGGACGGTCGAAAAAGACTGCCGGTACTTGCCGAACCTGATTTACATCCGATTCCTTTCCGGGCGACAGTATAGACGAGATTCGTTTGTATCGCAATCGATGTCAACCGCGGTGTCAACCGCGGACGGAGCCCCGACGGGCCCTGGACCCGCCAAACCCAACATACACAGGCACTTGCAGGCACCCCCCGGGAGAATTGTCTTGCGAAAACGACGCCCCTGAAGTAGGTAAGGACGTCGGACAACGAACAGGAGGAGCGGGATGTACTGGGAAAAGGAACTGGAAACGAGGGATCGCGCAGACCTGGCGACCCTGCAGCTGGAGCGGCTCCGGGAAACGGCGAGGCGAGCCGTGCGGTCCCACCATTACGGCAAGGCGTGGACGGACGCGGGTTTCCACCCGGAAGACATTCGCACCCTCGGCGACGTGGGAAAGATCCCCTTCACGACGAAGGACGACCTGCGGGAAAACTGGCCCTACGGGTTCCTGGCGGTCCCGAAGGACGATCTGGTCCGCATGCACTCCTCTTCGGGGACGACGGGCCGCGCCACGGTGATCTTCCACACGAAGAACGACGTCGACGCCTGGACCAACCTCGTGGCCCGCTGCATGTACATGACGGGCCTCCGGAAAAGCGACGTCTTCCAGAACATGATGACCTACGGCCTCTTCACCGGCGGCCTGGGCTTCCACTACGGCGCGGAGCGGATCGGGGCCCTCACGATCCCCGCCGGGGCGGGGAACAGCAAGCGGCAGATCCAGCTCATGCGGGACTTCGAAACCACGGCGATCCACATCATCCCCAGCTACGCCCTGCACCTCTACACGGTCTTCGAGGAACTGGGCCTCACGCCGCAGAAGGACACGAAGGTCCGCATGGCCTTCATCGGCGCCGAGCCCCACTCGGAAAAGATGCGAAAGCGGATCGAGGAGTTCTACGGCTTCAAGGCCTTCAACTCCTACGGCCTCTCGGAGATGAACGGCCCCGGCGTGGCCTTCGAGTGCCCCGAGCAGAACGGCATGCACATCTGGGAGGACAACTTCCTTGTCGAGATCATCGACCCGGTCACCCTCGAGCCCGTCCCGGACGGCCAGGAGGGCGAACTGGTCATGACGACGCTCGTTCGGGAGGGGATGCCGGTCCTGCGGTACCGGACGAAGGACCTGACCCGCATCCTACCCGGCCCTTGCCCCTGCGGGCGCACCCACCGCCGCATCGAGCGGATCACCGGCCGCACCGACGACATGATGATCTTGAAGGGGGTCAACATCTTCCCCATCCAGATCGAGAAGAAGCTGATGGAGATCCCCGGGGTCGGCCGGAACTTCCTCATTTTCCTGGAGCGGGAGGGATTCAACGACCTGATGCACATCAAGGTGGAGGTGGAACGGGGTTTCTTCGACGGCGAGCTTCGCCACCTGGAGGCCCTGCGCCGCCGCATCGTGGAGGAGCTCAAGAGCGACATCCTCATCACCCCGAAGGTGGACCTGGTAGAACCGGACAGCCTCCCCAAAACGGAGGGGAAGGCCGTCCGGGTGATCGACAACCGCGAAACGTGACACGGGAGGAAGAACCATGATCGCGCATCAGCTTTCCATTTTCGCGGAGAACAAGCCCGGCAAGCTCGCCTCCGTCACGTCCGTCCTGGCGAAGGCGAAGGTCAGCATCCGGGCCACCACGATCGCCACGGCGGACACCTTCGGCGTCATCAACCTCATCGTGGACGACCCCAAGACGGCCCAGGAGGCGCTGACCAAGGCGGGGATGATGGTGAAGCTCAGGCCCGTCCTGGCGATCCTCATCGACGACAAGCCCGGCGGCCTGGACCGGCTGACCCAGCTCCTCTTCAAGGAGGGGGTCAACGTGAACAACGCCTACGGCTTCGTCCTGGAGAGCCGGGAGAAGGCTGTCTTCGTGGTGGACGTGGACCAGACGGAGAAGGCGGAGAAACTCGTCGAGAAGAACGGCTTCCGGACGCTGGACACGGAGGCCCTGTCGGCCATCGAACCTTTCCATTACATGAAGTATTGACGGGGAAGGCGTTGCTTTGTACCGGGGGCGGTGGAACGGGACGGCCAGGGAGAAGGGCTTCCCGGCAGGGCGGGGATGCCGAGGGAAAACATCTGATCAGACAGGGAGGAAACCATGGTGCACGAGGACAAGGGGAACTTCAGGGGCAAGCATCCGGGCGTGACGCCGGATCCGGATATCGCCGAGGCCCTGCGGAACGCCGCCGAAAAGGGCTCCCTTTCCTGCGCCGCCGCCGCCCGGCTGGCGGATTTTCTCCGGAAGGACATGGGCGTCATCGGGATGCACATGGACCTGCTGGAGATTCAGCTCACCCGCTGCCAGCTCGGCCTGTTCGGGTACCCCCAGGGTCGGATCGTCAACGCCGCCTACGCGGTGCCGCCGGACCTCGAGAGGGCCATCCGCTCGGTCCTCCGGGACGGGCGCCTCCCCTGCCTCGCCTCCTGGGAAATCGCCCGTCGTTTCGACATGCCGAAGATGGAAGTGGCTGCCGCCTGCGAGGCCCTGAAGATCAAGATCAAACCCTGCCAGCTCGGGGCATTCTGAGCCCTTTCGCGAGTACTCCCGGCCTGCTGCGGAAGACAAGCGCCCTCCTTCAGAGGGAATCGGCCCGTCGGTCCGGGCCGGACCCCTGTCCCGGATCCCCCTCGACACACCGCGCGCCGCGGGCGACCTCCACCCGGTTCCTGCCCCCCTCCTTGGCCCGGTACATGGCCTCGTCGGCATTCCGGAGCAGCGACCTTCCATCCCGTCCGTCCTCCGGGAAAATGGCGATGCCGATGCTCGTGGAGGACCGGATCACGCGGTCTTCCACGAGGAACTCGGATCCGAAGGAGGCGAGGATCTTCTCCGCAACCATGAAGGCGGCCTTTTCCTTGTCGATTTCGGGCAGAAAGACCACGAACTCGTCCCCGCCGAGGCGGGCCACTGTATCGCTCTCGCGTACCGCATTCCGAAGCCGGCCGGCGACTTCCTTCAGGAGCAGGTCCCCCACGGCGTGACCGAAGGTGTCGTTCACCTCCTTGAACCCGTCCAGATCGAGCATCAGGAGCGCGGCGCGGCGCTTGCCTCGATGGGCCGCCACCAGGGCGGTTTCGACACGGTCCTGAAGGAGCAGGCGGTTGGGGAGCCCGGTGAGGGAATCATGGTACGCCAGGTGCCGGACCGCCTCCTGGACCTGGACGTGATTCGTCACGTCGATGACGGTTCCCATGATGGCCGGCCGTCCCTGGTAGGGGATCATGGCGGAGTGGACCTCCACGTTCAGCACGGCCCCGTCCTTCCGCACGGCCCGGTAAGGAGTGTGGGTCACGCTTCGGTCCCCCGCCATGCGCCGCCGGAGGTTCTCCTCGAGAAGCGGAAGGTCCTCCGGAACGATGATATCGGCCGGGGACATGCGGTTTACGACCTCATCCAGAGGGTATCCGAACATTTCGACCAAGCGGCGGTTCACATAGCGGATGCGGTTGTCCTGAATGACCAGCACTCCGACGAAGGACTCCTCCGCCAGGTTCCGGAACTGCTCTTCCGAACTCCGAAGGGCCCTCTCGCTCTCCCTCACGCTGCGGAACAGCACCTCGTAGGGCCGCCTCAGGCCCGCATGGATCAAGGCGAGATAGAGCAGCCAGAAAGAGAGGACCTTCAAGAAGTGGCCAAGGGCATTGAAGAACCCGTACACGTCCCCATAGAGGGTAAAGGACATCTCCTGGGCGATCCGCATCAGGATGGAACCCGTCACCAGATAATAGATGCCGGGTTCGAAGGCGTCGCGGGCGCGTGTCAGCAGGATCGCCGCGCCCAGGAGGATTCCCGAGATCACGTACTCGCTGGCGACCTTGAAGGGAGTCAATCCCGACCCTTCCCGATAGCATTCCGGAAATCCCCCGGGCGTGAAGACCGCGCAAAGGAGAGCCGCCGTGGCCAGAATGTATAACAACAACGTCGGCCAGGCGGGAAGGCGGCGGCGAATGAACAGGGGCGCCGCCAGAAACGACAGGCTTTCCACAAACCGGGCCGCGATCCACAACTGCGTCGGCAGGTCGGCCCCGTGCTCCGGAAAGACCCCCATGCCCCTGTAGGCCAGGGTATGGACGAAATCGAGGGCCGCCACGGATAAAAACGAGATTCCGACGAGGAGGAAGTAGTGGTTGTCCAGGACCCGGCGGGCGTTCCACGCGATGACGAAGACCGTGCAGGCAATGACGATGGAGAACCCTTCGGCGACGGAGTGAAAAAGGAGATAGCCGTGGAGTCGGGCCAGGGAAAGCCCCGCCAGGAGAGCCAGGCCGAAGAACACGTATCCCGCTGCGCGCTTCATGGCCGTCGGCGTCCGTTCACGGTGTTCCTCCCTTCTCCCCGGCGGCCCGTCCGGTCACCCGGCGGCGGGTGCCGGTCTCACCCGTTCTGCTCCTCGAAGCGGGCCAGCGTGAAGAGCATGTCCGCCAGCCGGTTCATATACTCGTGGACGGCGTCGTTCTGCACGAGTCCCTCGGCCTTGAGGCGGGCGGCCTGCCTCTCCGCCCGCCGGATGACTGTGCGGGCCACGTCGATCTGGGCGGAGACAACGGTCTTGCCCGGGTAGATGAATTCCCGTCCCAGGGTCACGTCCTTCTGGAGTTCCTCGATCAGGTCCTCCAGGCGCTTGGCGTCCGCGGAGCCGATGCGGTGGGCCAGTTTCGGCAGGTCTTCCGGGAGGGCCGACAGTTCGGCTCCCAGGACGAGGAGATCCTTCTGCACACCCAGCAGGATGTCCCGGATCTTCGTGTTCCGGGTCGTGGCCCGGGCGACCCCCATGACCGAACTGGCCTCGTCGAGAACCCCGTACGTCTCCGGCCGCGGATCGTACTTGGGAACCCGCTGCCCGCCCAGGAGGCTCGTCTCCCCCCCATCGCCCTTCTTCGAAAACTTCATCCGTGATCCCTCCTTTTTTCCAGCAGGCGCTGGATGACCCGCACGATGGCCTCGGCGTTCTTCCGGGCGCATCGGACGATTTCCTCCATGGTCAGGGGTTTGTCCCCGATTCCGTGGGCATAGTTGTCCACGGAGCAGAGGGACGCATACTCGAGATCCAGCTCTCTGGCCACCGAGGCCTCTCCTCCCAAGGTCATCCCCACCACGTCGGCGAAGGCAGAGGCCATGCGGACCTCCGCCTGGGTCTCCAGACGGGGTCCCGCCGTGTGCCAGTACACGCCGCCGTCCGCGGCAAAGAGGCCGCAGTCGGCCGCCGCCGCCAGCCAGTCCCTCCGCAGGCCCTCCGACAGGCCTGGGACGACGTGGACCGGACGGTCGTGAAACACCGTCGGGGGGGCCAGGAGCATGATGTAGTCGTCGGGTACGAGGAGGCTTCCGGGGGGCAACGATCCCTTCAGAGACCCGGTGGAGTTGGCGGAGACGACCTGGCGGACCCCCAGGTCCCGGAGTGCCGTCAGGTTGGCCGCGTGATTGATCCGGTGGGGCAGGACGTAGGGTTCCCCGCCCAGGCCGTGGCGGGGGATGAAGACCGCCTCCGGCGAGACCATGACCGTGGCGGGCCCGAAGGGCGTCTCCAGGACCCGGGTCTTGAGCTTGCCCAGAACGTGGCTCTTCAAAAGCATGGGACCGGAGATGATACCCAAAGGCGGC
>JBFYXW010000039.1:0-13520 GCA_041310335.1 Syntrophaceae bacterium
CGCCCGGGAGCAACCAGGGCGGGCAGCCGATGGTCAACCCCGGTTGACGGTTCCGCACCCCGGAAGCGCCGGGATATGAGGCACCCCGGGCAAGGGGGCAAGGAGACGGGGATGGACGCACCGACCCGCATTCACACGATCCTGACCGAAATGCTGGCCATCGACTACCCCATCATCGGGGCGCCGATGTTCCTCGTTTCCTATGAAGAACTGGCGGCGGCGGTCTCCGCGGCCGGAGGGCTGGGGACCCTGCCCCTGCCCAACTTCCGAACCGTGGAGGACCTGCAGCGGACCCTCGAGGCTCTCCGCCGCAGGACCGACCGGCCCATCGGGGTGAACATCCACCTGTCGGGCAAGTTTCCCTGGAGGGAGCAGCTCGAGGTCTGCCTGGACTTTGGCGTCCGGTTCTTCCTGACCTCCCTGGGGGACCCGCACCGGATCCTGGACGCCGTCCACGACAGGGGCGGTGTCGTCTTCGCCGACGTCGTCTCCCTCCGCCAGGCGCTGCGCGCCCGGGACAAGGGCGTCGACGGACTGGTGGCGGTGGGGTCCGCCGCCGGCGGCCACTCCGGGACCACGCCCACCCTGATCCTCGTCCCCTATTTGAAAGCGAAGACCGGTCTGCCCGTCGTGGCCGCCGGCGGGGTCAGCACCGGCGCCCAGATGGCGGCGGCCCTCGCCGTCGGCGCCTGCGGCGTGGTGGTGGGAACCCGGCTGATCGCCACCCCGGAGGCCCGGGCCGTCGCGGCCTACAAGGAGGCGGTTATCCAGGCCGGTCCCGACGACATCGTCACGAGCGACCGGATCACCGGGAACCCGGCCAACTGGCTTGCGGAGAGCATTCGGACCTTCGAGGAGCGGCCCGATCCCGCCTCGAAGCGGTGGCGGGATTTCTGGAGCGCCGGGCGGAGCGTGGCGCAGACGGAGGATGTCCGGCCCGCCGGGGAGATCGTCCGGGAGATGGCGGCGTCCTACCGGGAGGCGGTCCGCCTCCTGGAGAAGACGCTGCCCGGTTCGTGAGCACGCCGGGCGTTCCTCTTCCTTGCGGCGTGCCCCCGGGGGTGCGCACAACATGCAGGAGGCGTTGCACAACATGTTGTGCATATCCCGCCGGCGCATCCCGTCTTCATAATGCAACCACTCGACATGGAAGCGTAAAAGAACGTTCCGGCATATGGCACCGATCTTGCAAAATTTCCCCTTGTGACCGTTCCTCGGTCTTCGCCGGTACATCCGGGGGCGGACTGCCGCTGCCCCGGGGCTCGGAAAATCCATGCAGAAAGGAGAACAGCTTTGGATACGTCTTACTTGTCCCTGGAAGGAAAGGTGGCCCTCGTAACGGGAGGAAGCCGCGGGATCGGAAAAGCCATCGCCCTGGCCCTGGCCGACGCGGGAGCGGACGTGGCGGTCAGCGCCCGGAAACTGCCGGACCTGGAAAAGGTGGCGGAGGAGATCCGCGCCAAGGGGCGGCGCGCCTTGGCGGTGTCGGCCCACGTGCGGGAGATGGACGCCATCCGGAACATGGTGGACGCCGTCATGAAAGAGTTCGGGCGGATCGACATCCTGGTGAACAACGCCGCCACGAACCCCGGCATGGGGCTCCTCGTGGACATGGAGGAAAAGATGTACGACCAGATCATGGTGACGAACCTCAAGGGCTACACCATGACGAGCATCCTGGTCGGCAAGATCATGCAGGGTCAGAAGAGCGGCAACATCATCAACATCTCCTCCGTGGGCGGCGTGTCCCCCGACATCGGCCTCGGTCTCTACTGCATCAGCAAGGCGGGCATCAACATGCTGACCCGGGCCATGGCGAAGGAGCTGGGTCCCTACGGGATCCGCGTCAACTGCATCGCCCCCGGCGTCGTGCAGACCAAGTTCAGCCAGGCCCTCTGGACGAACGAGCCCCTGCTGAAGCAGGAAATGGGGCACACGCCCTTGGGGCGCATCTCCCAGCCGGAAGAGGTGGGGAGGGTCGCCCTGTTCCTGGCCTCGGACGCCTCGTCCTACATGACCGGCCAGATCCTCGTCGCCGACGGCGGCGGATCCATTTAAAGGTCCGGGCCGGGGAGCCGGTCGCGGCGTCGGGCGGATGCGGGAGAGGATCTTCCCGCCCCGCCGCCGCGGAACTCCCCGGTCCCACAGTTGGTAAGGGGAACGCGGGAGCCGGCGGGCGAAACCTTCGAGCCGCCGGCCCCCCTTTCGAAACCGGTCGCACCGCCCGGGGGGGCGGAACGACCGATACGAGGACAGGCCTCCGGTGAGGCCGATCACAACAAGGAGGCAATTCGCCATGGGTTTGATGACAGCACAGCAGTACAAGGACAGTCTGAACGACGGCCGCATCGTCTACTACAAGGGCAAGAAGATCGAGAACGTGTCCAAGGATCCGGATCTGATGGCGTGCGTCGATACCGTCGCCGTCGACTACGAGATGGCCCACGATCCCCAGTACAAGGACCTGGCCCTCGTCTACGATGAGGAGTTGGGCGAGGACATCAGCCGGTACAACCACGTGCCGAAAAACGGGGAAGACCTGCTCAAGCACCTGGAACTCATCATCAAGGCGACGGAACTCGGGGAGGGGTACATTCCCCTGGCCCATGACATCGGCGCCGACGCCATGAACGCCATCTCCATCACGGCGCGGACGATGGGGGAGGCGGGGAAGGTCTACCTGGAGCGGATCGAGAACTACCGGAAGTACCTCAAGAAGACCGACAAGTGCGTCGTCGCCGGCGTCACCGACGTGAAGGGCGACCGCCGCCTCCGGCCCTCCGATGCGGGCCAGGCCCACCCCGATTTCCACGTGCGGATCGTCGACAAGAACGACGACGGGATCATCGTGCGGGGCGCCAAGGTCCACATCACGGGCGCGGCGTACTGCAACGAGTTCTTCGTCATCCCGTGCCGGGCCATGGGCGGTCCGGAAGACGCGCCCTACGCCGTCGCCTTCGCCATCCAGGCGAACGCCAAGGGGATCCGCCAGATCGTCCGCCCCTTCCACGGGCGGTACAGCGACCTCGAGTTCCCCCTCGAGCGGCCCCTCCGGCGGATGCACACGGACTCCCTGATCATCTTCGACGACGTCTTCGTCCCCTGGGACCGGGTGTTCCTGTGCGGGGAGTGGAAGATGGCCGCCACGATGGTCTACAACTTCGCCCTGATGCACCGCCGCACGGGCTGCGCGTACCGTATCCCCATGAGCGAGCAGCTGCTGGGAATCGCCGCGGCCATCGCCGATTACAACGGCGTCAGCGACGCCCCCCACGTCCGGGAGAAGATCACCGAGGTCGTCATTTACCTCGAGACGCTGACGGCGCTGTCCCGTTCGGCCTGCCTCGATTTCGTGAACCATGCGGGCATTCCCGTGCCGAACCCCATCACCACGAACATCGCCAAGTACCACTTCGCCCACAACTACCACAAGATCGTCGAGATCATCCAGGACCTGGCCGGCGGGCTCCTCGTGACGGCGCCGACCTACAAGGACTGGCAGAATCCCGAGACCCACGCGGACATCAAGAAGTACCTGCAGGGGAAGGCCTCCGTACCGACGGAGGACCGGCTGCGTATGTTCGACCTGGTCCGCCGCCTGACGGCGGGCGACCTGGAGACGATCTGCCTCCACGGCGAGGGGTCCCCCTTCGCCGAGCGGATGACCATCCTCATGGAGGCCCGCAAGCTGATCGGCAAGTGCAAGGTCATCGCCGAGGACCTGGCGGGGATCAAGAAGTGACGGGTCGGCGGGCGGGGTCCCTTTCCCCCGCCCGCCGGGTCGCAACCATCACTGGAGACAGGACATGCGCCCCCGGCAACGGGGTCCTGCGGCCCGGGGGGTCCGGGGGCGGAGCGGAGAAGGAGCAGTCACTATGATCGGTATCGTATCGTACGGGGGATACATCCCCCGCCTGCGGCTCAGCCGCAAGGTCATCGCCCAGAACATGGCGTGGTATTCGCCCACCATCTTTGCCTACGCCCAGGGGGAAAAGGCCGTGGCCAACTGGGACGAGGACGCCCTCAGCATGGCCGTCAACGCCGCCTGCGACTGCCTGGCCGGGCAGGACAAGGGGGCCGTCGACGGCGTATCCCTCGCCTCCACGACCCTTCCCTACGCGGACCGGCAGAGCGCGGACATTCTCGCGACGGCCCTTCACATCCGCGAGGCGGGGCTCAACACGGCCGACTTCACGGGATGCCTGAAGGCGGGCACAACGGCCCTGATCTCCGCCCTGGACGCCCTGGCGGCGGGGAAGAAAAAGGCTGTTCTCGTGGCAGCGGCGGACCAGCGCGGGGCCAAGATGGCCTCCTCCCAGGAAATGCTTTACGGCGACGGGGCGGCGGCGCTCCTCCTGGGCGGCGACCGGGTGATCGCCGAGTTCGAGGACAGCTATTCCATCAGCTGCGACTTCGCGGACCACTACCGCGGGACCGGCAAGGAGTTTGATTACGCCTGGGAAGAGCGCTGGGCCCGGGAGCAGGGATTCGGCAAAATCATCCCCGAGGCCATTGCGGGCTTTCTCAAGAAGACCGGCACGGCCGTCGGGGACTACGAAAAGATCGTCTATCCCTGCTGTTTCGCTGCGACCCACGCGGGGATCGCCCGGCGGCTGGGGGCGGACCCGGCGAAGGTCCAGAACCCCCTGCACACCGTGTGCGGCGACACGGGAGCGGCCCATCCTTTCGTGATGCTGCTGGCGGCCCTGGAGGAGGCCAAGCCGGGCGACCGGATCCTCACGGCCGGTTTCGGCCAGGGGTGCGATGTCCTCTCGTTCCGGGTGACGGAGGAGATCCGGAACCGGAAGCCGCGGCTGGGCTTCCAGGGGGCCCTGGCGAACCGCGTGGAGATGACGAACTACGCCAAGTACATCAAGTTTCGCGACCTCATCGAGGCGGACCTGGGCATCCGGGGGGAGGCCAACCCCAACACGTCACTGACCATCCTTTGGCGGAACCGGGCGAAGCTCCTGGGGCTGGTGGGCGGCAAGTGCCGGGCCTGCGGAACGCCCCAGTACACCTTCACGCCGGTCTGCGTGAATCCCGACTGTCAGGCCACGGGGCAGATGGACGAATACGAGTTTGCCGACAAGTCCGGCACGGTCTTCATGTACACGGGAGACATGCTCGCCGCCTCCGTCGACCCGCCGGCCATCTACGGGATCGTCGACTTCGAGGGCGGCGGCAGGCTGCTGGCGGACTTCACGGACTGCAAACTGGACGATATCCGCGTCGGGCTGCCCATCCGGATGTCCTTCCGGAGGCGGGTGAAGGACGGCATGCGGGGTTTCTCGGGCTATTTCTGGAAGGTCGTGCCGCAAGCGGCCGAAGCGAGGAGTTGAACCATGGCAACAGGAATTCGAGACAAGGTGGCCATCATCGGGATGGGTTGCTCGCGCTTCGGGGAGCGCTGGGACGCGGGCCCCGAGGACCTGATGGTGGAGGCGTTCCAGGAGTGCATCGCCGACGCGGGCATTGAGAAGAAACAGATCCAGGCGGCCTGGTTCGGGTCCTGCCTGGACGAGGTCAACGTGGGCAAGAGCGCGCTTCCGCCCTCCATCGCGCTGCGGCTCCCCAACATCGGGGTGACGCGGACGGAGAACTACTGCGCCAGCGGGACGGAGGCCTTCCGCGGGGCCGTTTACGCCGTGGCCTCCGGCGCCTATGACATCTGCCTGGCTATCGGTGTGGAGAAGCTGAAGGACATCGGCTACGCGGGCCTCCCCGATTTCGCGTCCGGGATGGGGCTCACGAACATCCAGTGGTTCCCCAACATGACGGCCCCGGGATGCTTTGCCATGCTGGGCAGCAGTTACGCCGCAAAATACGGGATCGACATGAAGGACCTGAAGCGGGCCATGGCCCACGTGTCCGCCAAGAGCCACGCCAACGGGGCCCTGAACCCAAAGGCCCACCTGCGGAATCCCGTGACGGAGGAGATCATCCTGAAGTCTCCCATGGTGGCCTATCCCCTGGGGCTCTTCGACTGCTGCGGCGTCTCCGACGGTTCGGCCTGCGCCATCGTGGCCACGCCGGAAATCGCCCGGAGCCTGGAGAAGAAGGACTTTGTCACCGTCAAGGCCCTCCAGGTGAGCCTCTCGAACGGCGAGGAGATGTCCTACACGAACTGGGACGGCTCGGGCTTCGTCACCGCCGCCAAGGCCAGCTCCCAGGCGTACCGGGAGGCGGGGATCACCAACCCCCGCGAGGAGATCAGCATGATGGAGGTCCACGACTGCTTCTCCATCACGGAGCTCATCACCATGGAGGACCTGCACATCTCCGCCCGGGGCGGAGCGCCGAAGGACATCATGGACGGCTTCTACGATCTGGACGGCAAGATCCCCTGCCAGGTGGACGGGGGGCTCAAGTGCTTCGGCCACCCCATCGGCGCCTCGGGGCTCCGGATGATCTACGAGATGTATCTGCAGTTCCACGGCCGGGCCGGGGAGCGGCAGCTCAAGGATCCGCGATATGGCCTCACCCACAACCTGGGCGGCTTCCCGTTCATGAACGTCTGCAGCATCGCCATCGTCGGGAAGCAGGGCTCCTGAGTCCCTGCGGCCCGGAGCGACGGGGACGGCAAACAGACCGGAAGGAGGACAAACATGAGCAAACTGAAAGGAAAGGTCGCCATCATCGGCATCGGCGAGGTCCCGACGGGACGGTTCCCCGACACGGCGGCCATCTACCACGCCATCGCCTCGGCGAAGATGGCCATCCGCGACGCGGGGATCAACAAGGACGAGATCGACTACGTCATGCCCACGGCGGCCCTCTACAGCCCCGCCTTCAACACGGAGCTGGTGACCTGCCGTGTCGTGGAGGAGTTGGGCCTGAAGAACGTGAAGAAGAACTGCCAGGTCTTCGCCGGCGGCTCCAGCAGCACCTGCGCCCTGGAACTCGCGGCGGGCCTGATCTACAGCGGCGCCGCCTCGATGATCCTCTTCGTCCACGCGGAACGGCTGGGGACCGGGGTCACCGCCCAGGGCGGCATCGACCTCTTCTCCACCGCGGGCATCTCGGCGGAGTGGGAAGTCCCCTTCGGTCAGCACTACTCCGCCGTCACGGCCCTCTCAACCATGCGGTACATGTACGAGACGGGCTGCACAGACGAGCACATGGCGGCGGTGTGCGTCTCCAACCGGAAATGGGCGGAGCTCAACCCCAACGCCTTCTTCCGGAAGCCTTTGTCGCTCCAGGAGGTCCTGGCCTCGAAGATGCTCTCCACGCCGCTGCGGGCCAAGCAGTCCAACATGCTCTTCGACGGCGGGGCGGCCTTCCTCGTGACATCCGCCGAGCGGGCCCGGGAAATTGTGGAGAAGCCGGTCTACCTCCTGGGGGAGGGCGGATCGGTCACCCACTTCGTCTACTCCCAGGAGCCCGACGTATCCCGGTTCGGCTGGGCCAAGGCCGGGAAAATGGCCTTCGAGGAGGCGGGGCTCACCCCCGCGGACATGGACATCGCCGAGATCTACGACTCCTATCCCATTTTCCAGATCATCGGGTTCGAGGAGCTGGGCTTCTGCAAGCGGGGCGAGGCGGGGGAGATCTTCCTCCGGGGCGAAACCTGGCCCGGCGGCCGGATCCCCTGCACCACCAACGGCGGCATGCTCTCCCAGGGCCATACGGGCGCCGGTGGCGCCGTGGCCCTGATGGTGGAGACGGCCCGGCAGCTCATGGGCAAGGCCGGGGAGCGCCAGGTCCCGAAGGCCCGCTTTGCCGTCGAGACGGCCGTGGGCGGGACCTACATGGACGCCCAGGTCAGCATCCTGGGCACGGAGATCCCGTAAAGACGGCTTTTCCGCAAACTGTTGAGAGGAGGAGCGACATGGACGCACCGAAGAAACCCGTTCCCGTGGTCAACCCCTGGGCGAAGCCCTTCTGGGACGCCGCCCGGGAGGAACGGTTCATCATCCAGCAATGCAAGGACTGCAAGAAATACATCTTCTACCCCCGGATCGCCTGCCCCCACTGTTTTTCCGATGACGTACAGTGGGTTCCCGCCTCCGGCCGGGCAACCGTCTACACCTACACCGTCGTGGAGAGCAACGCCCCCTCGGCCTTCATCCCCGACATGCCCTATGTCATCGCCGTGGTCCGCCTCGAAGAGGGGGGGGTCCAGATGCTGACCAACATCGTGGGCTGCAAGCCCGAGGAGGTCCGCTGCGACATGCCCGTGGAAGTTGTCTTCGAGACGCTGAACGACGATTTCAAGCTGCCGAAGTTCCGCCCCGCGTCAACGTGAGCGGGCGGCACAGACAGGGAAAAGGAGAACAACATGCCCGATAAGTACTGGGAGGATTTCGATCAGGGGTTCCAGTTCGTGACCCCGTCGATCACCGTCACGGAGACCCACGTGGTGAACTGGGCGGGTCTCACCATGGACTTCTATCCCCTCCACACCGACGAGGTCTACGCCCAGAAGACGGTCTTCAAGGGGCGCATCGCCCACGGCCCGCTGATCTTCGGGCTTGCCGTGGGACTGGCGGCGCAGGCCAAGGTGGACGGCGGCGCCATGGTCGCCTGGATGGGGACGGACAACATGCGCATGTTCGCCCCCGTGCGGATGGGGGACACGATCCGGGTCCACATCACCGTGAAGGAGAAGAAGGAAACGGCCAAGCCGGTCCAGGGACTCCAGGTCTGGCGGTACGATGTTCTCAACCAGCGGGACGAGCGGGTCATGTCCCTGGACATGAACTTTCTCATGCACCGGCGGCCCCAGGAGGGCTGACGGGGGTCGATCCCGAGCGGAAAAGGAGACGGTGCGATGGATTTGAGCTTTACGGAACAGCAGAATGCCTTGAGGAAGACCGTCCGGGACTTCGTGGAGCGGGAGATGCCCCGGGAGTGGGTCCGGGCCTACGACGCCCGGGACGAGTATCCCCACGACCTGGTCCGCAAATTCTGCGACCTGGACCTGGCGCGGATCAACATTTCCAAGGAATACGGAGGGAAGGGCGGCAACGTCCTGGACCTGATGATCCTCTTCGAGGAGATCTCCAAGCGCCTGGCGGTCCTCTCCTGGGCCCTGGGAAACATCCTCCTCTACGGCAACGAGATCATCTCCGTCAACGGCAGCGACGAGCAAAGGGCGAAGTACCTCCCGCGGCTCGCGAAGGGAGAGATCCTGTTCAGCTTCGGCCTCACGGAGCCCAACGCCGGCTCCGACGCGGCCAGCATCAAGACGAAGGCCGTCCTGGAGGACGGCGCCTGGGTCATCAACGGGAACAAGATGTTCATCTCCGGGGCAGGCGTGTCGGACTACACCGTCACCTTTACCCGGACGAGCGAGCCCAAATACAACGGGATCACCGCCTTCATCGTCGACACGAAGCTGCCGGGCTACAGCGCGCGTCCCCTCGAGAAGTTGGGCTACCACGGCTCCAACACCTGCGAGGTGAACTACGACAACGTGCGGGTCCGTCCCGAGGACATCCTGGGGGGCGAGAAGGGCCTGAACAACGGCTGGAAGCAGGAGATGAAGCTCCTCAACCAGGAGCGTCTCGTCCTGTCCTCCTGCTGCATCGGCATCGCCGAGGCGGCCGTTACGGACGCCCTGGCCTTCGCCGCCGCGAAGATCCGGAAGAGCCCCGGCACCGACACCCAGTCCCTCCAGCACACCCTGGCGGAGATGGCCACGGACCTGGAGGCCATGCGGCAGCTGGCCTATTCCGCCGCCTGGAAGGAGGTCCAGCGGATGCAGCCGGTCCTGGAGACCTCCATGTCCAAGTACTTCTGCGCCGAGACGGCGAAGAAGATCTGCCTCCGGGGCATCAATGTCATGGGGGAATCGGGTTCCCTGATGGCCCACGACATGCAGCGCTATTTCCGGGACATCCTGATCCTGGCCATCGGCGGGGGGACGTCCCAGATCCAGAAGAACATCCTGAGCAAGGTCATGGGAATGTAGCGCACCGGAGCCCCCGATCCGTGCCGGTGGCGAGGGGGGCCGGTGGGCGAACAGGAGGTAGAGGAAAAACGCGGAAACGGCCGAACGCGTGCGGGGGGACCAGGACAAGAGGCGTACCCGGGAGACGCTGCTGCGGCACGGGATGGATTGCAAACAGAACCAGGACCCACCATCGAAAAAAGGAGGAGATCGATGCAGAGAATCTGGGAACACAACTGGCCCAAACAGGACCCCCTGGTACCCCCCCTTCCCAAGGAACCCATCTTCGAGCTCATTCGGGCCCAGGCGAAAATCCGGCCCGACAAGACGGCCATCCTGTTCTACGGGCATGAAACCACCTTCCGGGAACTGGACGACGCCACCGACCGCCTGGCCACGGCCCTGGTGAACATGGGGCTTAAGAAAGGCGACCGGATCGGCCTCTATTTCGAGAACTGCCCCCAGTTCGTCATCGGCTTTTACGGCATCCTGAAGATGGGCGGCATCGTCGTGAACGTGAGTCCCATGTACAAGCAGGACGAACTCGAGTACGAGTTGAAGGACGCGGGCGTCGAAACCATCATCATGGAGGATTTCTTCTGGCCTGTCCTGGAACCCGTCAAGGACAGATGCGGACTGAAGAACATCCTGGTCACGAGCTTCGCCGACTACCTGCCCGAGAAACTGGCAATCCCGCTGCACGCCTCCATGTCCACGGAGAAGAAGACCATCCCCGGGACCATCGATTTCAAGGGCCTGATCGAGAAGACGCCCCCCAACCCGCCCAAGGTGGAGATCGACCTCGCCAACGATGTGGCCCTCCTCCAGTACACGGCGGGAACGACCGGGTCCCCCAAGGGGGCCATGCTGACCCACGGCAACATGGCGGTCCACAACCTGGCGGTCCGCCACTACTACGAATACACCGAGAGCGACGTCCACCTGATCATCCTGCCCCTTTTTCACATCACGGGGCTCGACATCGCCATGAACCCGGCGCTGGCCGTGGGGAGCACCCTGATCCTCTTCGCCCGCTTCGACCTGCTGCCCATCCTGGACACGATCCAGAAGTACAAGGTCACCGGGTGGGTCACCATCACCCCCATCAACGTGGCCGTCTGCAACCTGCCGATCATCGGCAACTACAACCTGAAGTCCCTCCGCTTCGTCCTCTCCGGCGGCGCCCCGGTGCCCCTGGAGATCCACAAGCGCTGGAAGGAGCTGACGGGAACCCACATCGTCGAAGGCTACGGCCTGTCCGAGTGTACCGGCGGCATCGTGGGCAACAACTGCCAGAACTTCTCACCGGGCACCATCGGGAGCCCCGTGTACTGGCACGACGCGAAGATCGTCCATCCCGCCACGCCGGACAAGGAAGCCGGCATCGGCGAGGAGGGCGAACTCTGGATCAAGGGGCCCTGCGTCATGAAGGGGTACTGGAACGCCCCGCAGCAGACGAAGAGCACCATCACCCCCGACGGGTATCTCATGACGGGGGACATGGTCACGGTGGACAAGGACGGCTGGTTCCGCATCGTCGGCCGGGCCAAGGAGATGATCAAGGTCTCCGGCTTCTCCGTCTTCCTGGCGGAGATCGACGCCTTCCTGTACCAGCACCCGGCGGTGGCCGAGGCGGCGGCGGTGGGCGTCCCTCATCCCTACCGTGGAGAGGAGCCGAAGGCCTACGTTGTCCTGAAGCCGGATTTCAAGGGCAAGGTAACCGGGCAGGAGATCATCGACTGGTGCAAGGACAAGATGGCGGCTTACAAGGTTCCCGCCGCCGTTGAGTTCGTCGACAGCCTGCCCAAGAGCGGGGCGGGAAAAATTCTGCGGCGGCTGCTGGTGGATCAGGAGAAAAAATAAACGGATTCCGGGGCGCCGGATCGTCTGCGGGCGATCCGGCGCTGCGGAAGCGCGAAAGGAAGCAGCACATGGGAAAGGCGTTTGCCAGCGAGGATCAGGGCGGAATCGCCGTCATCCGGATCGACGTACCGGGAGAGGCCGTCAATACGTGGACGAACGAGGCCATCGCCGGTTTTGAGGAGATCCTCGCGGACCTGGTGAAGGACCGGTCCCGCTTTCGCGGGGTTGTATTCTATTCGGGGAAGGCGACGGGGTTCCATGCCGGCGCCAACCTGGACATGCTAGAGGGGCAGACGGACATCGAGGCGTTTCGCTCCCGGCTGACCCATTTCAACGACCTGTTCGGCCGCCTGGAGAGCCTCGGGATCCCGACCGTGGCCGCCATCCGCGGCCCCTGCATGGGCGGCGGCTACGAGTTTGCCCTGGCCATGACGGCGCGGATCGCCGCGGATGGTCCCCGGACGCGGATCGGCCTCCCCGAATGCAACGTCGGGGTCATCCCGGGAGGCGGCGGAACCCAGCGCCTGCCCCGGCTGATCGGATTGCCGGCCCTGGACATGATCGTCCGCGGGGCCGTCGTTCCCGCCGGCAGGGCCCTGGAACTCGGGCTGGTGGATCGGCTCTGCCCCGAAAAGGAGGACCTCCTGGAGAGGGCCAAGGCCTTTGTGGACGAGATCGGCCGGGATCCGGCGCTGCTCCGGCGGGACGCGCCGGACCTCTCCGGGCTGGACGACGCGGTCGCCAAGGCCCGCGCCTTTGCCCGGAAGGCATCCCGGGGCCGGGAACTGCCGGCGCCCAGGCTGGCGCTCAAGGCCATGCAGGAAGGGCTGAAGCGTCCCCTCGCCGAGGGCCTGAAAGTCGAGACGGACTGCTTTCTCGAGGTCCTGGCAACGCCGGAGTGCAAGGGATCCATCAACACCTTCTTCCTGAAGACCTATTCCGACAAGCCCCAGACCATGATTCCCAAGGGGTTCCACCCCCGGCCCCTGAAAAAAATGGCCGTGCTGGGCTTTGGGACCATGGGGCGGGGCATCGTCATCGACGTGCTTCGGCGCCTCCAGCTGCCCGTCATCGTGAAGGATGTGCCCGAGGCCCTGGAGCCGGGCCTGGCGTTCGTGCGAAGAATTCTCGAGGGCATGGCGGACAAGGGCCAGCTCGGGAAATCCGTGGACGCCCTGATGGGCCTGCTCACGCCCGTCACCGAATGGACCGACGTGTTCGGAGAGGCCGATCTCGTCATCGAGGCGGTGTTCGAGGACCCGGCGGTGAAGGACCCGGTTTACCGGGATCTCTGCCGGGCCGTCCGGGAGGACTGCCTGATCGTCAGCAACACGTCGAGCCTTCCGGTGAACCGGCTGGCCGAGAGCGTGACGTTCCCGCAGCGATTCCTCGGGGCCCACTTCTTCTCCCCCGTCTGGAGGATGGAACTCCTGGAGATCATCCGGGGCCGGGAGACGGCCGACGAGGCGGTATACGACCTCCTGAACTTCGCCGCGGGCCTGCGCAAGCGCCCCATCGTCTGCAACGACAACCCCGGTTTCGTCGTCAATGCCATGCTGTTCCCCTATTTCATCAAGGCCTACGAATTGCTGGGGGAGGGTGTGCCCATGGACGCCGTGGACGAGGCGATGATGCGGTTCGGCCTCCCCGTCGGGCCCATCCGGCTCACCGACGAGGTGGGGATCGACGTGTCCTACCTGGTCCTCACCAAGTCCCTGGGCCGGAAGGCGCCGATGGCGCTGGAGAACGTCTACAAGGCGGG
>JBFYXW010000040.1:0-3383 GCA_041310335.1 Syntrophaceae bacterium
CACAAATAAATCTGACACCTTTTCCTGCCAAATAAATCGGACACCTTTTCCGAGTGACACCTTTTGGGATGGCCTTTACATATGACGGGATTGCTGGTAAGGACAGTCGCCCTCGGGGGCCTCACCGGCGCCCGGGATCAACCGTCACCGGGAAGCCATGAATCCTCTTGAGCACCCCCATGTCCACCGTCTCCAGCACGATGGGAGGGAAATCCTCCTGGTCGGGACGGCCCACGTTTCCCGGGAGAGCGCCGAACTGGTGGAGAGGGTCCTGGAGGAGGCGAAGCCCGACACGGTCTGCGTCGAGCTCTGCAAGCCCCGCTACGACGCCCTGAAGCAGAAGGACAAGTGGCAGGAGACGGACATCGTCCGGGTCATCCGGGAGAAGCGGACGTCGCTCCTCCTCTCGCAGCTCCTTCTCGCGTCCTTCCAGAAAAAGATCGCCCAGCGCTTCAACATCCAGCCCGGCGAGGAGATGGTCCGGGCCATTGCAAAAGCGGAAGAGACGGGGGCGGAGGTGGTCCTGGCGGACCGTGAGATCCGCGTCACCCTCCTGCGGACGTGGCGCAGCCTGGGGTTCTGGAAAAAGGCGAGCCTGATGACGGAGGTCCTGGCGTCTCTCTTCTACACGGAGGAGATCACCGAGGAGGAGATCGAAAAGCTCAAGGAGCGGGACATGCTGGAGGTGGCCCTCCAGGCCATCGGGGAAAAGCTTCCGAAGGTCAAGGCCATCCTCATCGACGAGCGGGACCGCTACCTGGCCTCCCGGATCCGCACGGCCCCGGGCAGCCGCATCGTCGCCGTGGTGGGCGCCGGCCACGTCCCGGGGATCATCGAGAACATCGACCGGCCGGTGGACCTGGAGGAGCTCGAACGGGTCCCCCCGCGAGGCTGGCTGGCCCGCGCGGCCGGCTGGGCGATCCCCCTAGCCATCGTGGCCCTTTTCGTCGGCGGGTTTTTCACCTCCGGGGCGCGGACCAGCATGGCCATGATCCTCTGGTGGTCCGGCATCACCGCCGCCTGCGCCAGTGTCGGCGCCATCCTGCTGCTTGCCCATCCCCTCACGATCCTCTCGGCGGCCCTCTCGGCGCCGGTGGCGACGCTCCACCCCCTCATCGCCACGGGCTGGGTGGCGGGACTCGTGGAGGCGACTCTCCGGAAGCCGCAGGTGAAGGATTTCCTGGACCTGAAGGACGACATCACGTCCTTCCGGGGTTTCTTCCGCAACAAGATCACCCGGCTGCTCGTCCTGGTGGCCGTCGTGAACCTGACCACCTCCATCGGGACCTTCGTGGCCATCCCGGTGGTGCTGAAATTCATCTTCCAGCCGCTTTGAGAGGACGGGACATGGCTGACAGCGAGAAGAAGGCCATCCTCTGCCCCCAGTGCCGCCGCCTCATCAGCCGGGACGAGCCGGTCTGCCCCCATTGCGGCCTGACCAGGCCCGGATCGCGCCGGGTCTCCGCGTTCCTGGGCCGGCTGGGCGCCGGAGCGGTGAATCCCGTCCAGACCCTGCTGTATGCCAACGCAGCCCTGTACATACTCTCCCTGCTCTTGAACCCGGCCGCCCTGGGATTCTCCCTGAACCCCCTCTCGTTCCTCTCCCCCTCCGAGACCGGCCTGTTTTACCTGGGGGCCACGGGAACGGTGCCGGTCCTCGGGTACGGGAGGTGGTGGACCGTCTTCACGGCCTCGTTCCTCCACGGCGGGCTCCTTCACATCTTCTTCAACATGTTCGCCCTGAACCAGCTGGGCCCCTTCGTGTGGCGCCAGTTCGGGTTCTGGCGGTTCTGGATCATCTATCTTGCCAGCGGCGTCGGCGGGTTTCTCCTGTCCCTCCTGGCGGGCGTCCCCTTCACCATCGGCGCTTCCGCGGGACTCTGCGGCCTCATCGGGGCGATCTTCTACTACGGCAAGAGCCGCGGCGGGTTCCTGGGGGACATGATCTCCCGTCAGGCCATGGGCTGGATCGTGGGGATCGCCGTCTTCGGGCTCATCCTGCCGGGCATCAACAACTGGGCCCACGGCGGCGGGCTCCTGGCGGGGATCGGCGCCGCCTTCCTCGCGGGACACCGGGACCGGAACCCCGAAATGGCGGCTCACCGGACGCTGGGGGCCGTTTTCCTGGGGATCACCGCCCTGTTCCTGCTGTACGCCCTGGCGGACGCCCTTGCCTTCGTCCTGAACCTCGGCTGAGGGCTGCCCCAGGAATTGACAGCCCCGCCGCCATCCGCTAGGATGGGGTCCGCTTGACGAGGGAGCCTTCGGCCCGGCAAAGCCGGAACGGGACCGGCCTTCCGAAGCACCGCGGGCCGTTCCACCCCCAGATCGCCGAAACGGAGGGAACGACATGAAGGGAATCTGCCGCACGCTTCTGATCTGCACCGCCGCCCTGGCGGTGTTAGCCGCCGTCGGGTGCTACACCTCCACGACCGTCGAGATGGGCGACCGGATAATCGGCGTCCGCTCCGGCCGCTTCGTCGTCGTCGACGGGAAACTGGGGGCCGACTACCCCTACCCCTTCGAGCGGGTCTGGAAGGCCGCCGAGAAGACCCTCGTCGACCTGAAGGCCACAGAGATGGTCCCGGACCGGGGCATCGCCTCCGGCTCCTTCAAGGCCCGGGTCGGCGGCGAGCGGGTCATGATCCTCGTTGACTATGTCACCCGGGACCGGACGTCCGTCTCGGTGCTGGTCGGCCTCATCGGCGACTCCCTCGGTTCCCGCCTGATCCACGAGCGGATCGAGGACAACCTGAAGAAGTCGGCGCCGTAAAAAAAGCCCCCGCCGGCTGCCCGGCGGGGGCCACCCATTTTCCTCTCTCCGCAGCCGCCCCGTCAGGGACGGGTGATCCCTCCCGGGCCGGCCAGCAACTCTTCCAGGGCCTGCATGACCTTCTCCGGCCCCAGTTCCTCCAGGCATTCGCTCACGTGCGAATTGTCGCAGCCGGCCTTCCGGCAAGGGACGCAGTCCCGGTCGGGAAAGACGACCCGGTGCCGCGGGCCCGGGTGGGCCCAGGCATCCCCGTAGGACGGGCCGTAGATCGTCACGGTCGGCAGGCCCAGGGCGGCGGCCAGGTGGGGGCCGCCGGTATCCACCCCGATGTGCAGGATGCTCCGGGCGATGACCCCGGCCAATTCCGCCAGTGTCGTCTTTCCCGCCAGGTTGCGGACCGGCCCCGCGGCGTCCCGGAGCAGTTCCTCCGCCTTGTCCCGGTCGTCGGCGGAGCCGACGATGGCGGACGCCGTCCCCCAGCGTTCCCAGAGCCAGCGGATCACGGAGATCCATTTCCCCTGGCCCCACTCCTTGTAAGTCCAGCGCGAATACGGACTGATGGTCACCCAGGGAATTCCCATGTCCATGCGCTCCTGCTCCAGGAGGCGGC
>JBFYXW010000041.1:0-6378 GCA_041310335.1 Syntrophaceae bacterium
CCACATCCGAATGCTTCCGCCAGAACAGCCACCGTTACGGAGTGTCAGAGACGGGCGCCGTGATCGACATTGTTGGTGCCGATCCCCGCGCGCATGAATTTCTGGAAGAGGTAGTTCTCCTCGTTGGTGCAGCGGGCCGAAGAGAGGCCCGCAATGGCGTCGGGCCCATTCTTTTTCTTGATCTCGCCGAACTTAGCCGCCACCAGGTCCAGGGCCTCGTCCCACGAGGCCGCCTCCAACTCGCCGCCCTTCTGCCGCCGGATCAGCGGGGTCTTCAGGCGGTCCGGGTGCTGGACGAAGTCCATGCCGAAGCGGCCCTTGGCGCAGAGGCTCCCCAGGTTGGGCTCGCCGAAGGCGGGGT
The DNA here is from genome assembly GCA_041310335.1 of Syntrophaceae bacterium. GTDB lineage: Bacteria > Desulfobacterota > Syntrophia > Syntrophales > PHBD01 > PHBD01. Next base: position 362 of record JBFYXW010000041.1, read on the forward strand.
TGCCCCGGACGGAGACGATCTTGTCGTCGTGGACGTTCAGCTCGATCTGGCAGCCCACGCCGCAGTACGTGCAGGTGGTCCGGACCTTCTTGACCTCCCAGGGCCGGCCGGCAAAGCGGGCGGGCCGGAGCGTGATGGCCCCGACGGGGCAGGCGTCGGCGCACTCGCCGCAGAAGTAGCAGTCCGACTCGATGTAGTCGACCTCGAAGGCGGGGCCGACCCTGGCCTTGGAGCCGCGGCGGGCGAAGTCGAGGATCTCGTTCACCTGGATCTCGTTGCAGGCCCGGACACAGCGGCCGCAGAGGATGCACTTGTTCAGGTCCCGCTGGATCATCGAGTTGGAAAGGTCTTTGGCGTGGCCCGGGGGCTGGATCTCGAAGCGGGGCTTCTCGATCTGGAACCGGTAGACCAGGTCCTGGAGCTCGCAGTCGCCGTTGCGCTCGCAGGTCAGGCAGTTGTGGTCCCCCGAGGACCAGAGGAGCTCCACCACCAGCCGCTGGGCCGCCCGCACCTTGGGCGTGTCCGTGCGGACCACCATGTTGGGGCTGATGGGCATGCAGCAGGATGCCACAAGGCTCCGGGCCCCCTCCACGTCGACCACGCACACCCGGCAGGCGCCGACTTTCGTGGTGCGGTCCATGTAGCAGAGGGTGGGGATGAAGATTCCGTGCTGCCGGGCCACCTCAAGGATGGTCTGGCCGGGACGTCCGCGGACGGCCTTGCCGTCGATGGTGAGCATGAACTTCCTTCGTTCCATGGTCTTTCATTCCTCCCGTGAACGGGTTTGATTTGCGAGTGCGGCTTTCGGCGGAGCAGGCGGCGCGGCCCCCGCCAGGACAGGCAGAGCCCGCGGCGCAGGCGCCCGGGGGACGCCTGGCACTCCGGATTTTTCCCTCGGACGGGCGGTCTCCGCTATGCTTGATTTAGCACGTCACTAGGTAAACAATCGGCAAGACCTTGTCAAATCGAAATCCATCAAAACGGCTCGATTTGTTTACCCGAAAAAGTGTCAAAAAGGGGACCGATTTATTTTTGCAGTGCAACATTCCATCGGGCCCCCCCGGGGTGTCCGGTCTCGCCTCTTCCGTCTTGACCGCCCCCGGAAATTTCGCTACTTGTGGTGCACCTTGCTCTTGAACCGCCTCCCCGGCCGTTCCCTTCATCCAGAAAATAGGAGATTCGACCATGAACATCAGGAAGGGATTGCGATGGACCTGGACGGCGATCCTCTGCGCGGCCTTCCTGGCCGGCACGGGGACGGAGGCGGCGGCCTTCCGCTGCGGAGGCGGGGGGCTCGTTTCGGAGGGGGACAGCAAGGCCAAGGTCGTCCTGGAGTGCGGCCAGCCGATGCTGAAGGAGAAGGTCTCCCAGGTTGTGACGGGGACCGTCATCGAGGAGGACCGGCAGGACGGGAAGAAGACGTCCAAGAAGAAAAGGACCGCCCGCCGGAAGACCCAGTCCGTCGAGCGGTGGTCCTACAACTGCGGCGCCAACGACTTCATCTACCAGTTGACCTTCCAGGGCGGGACCCTGCAGAAGGTGGAAACCGCCGGCCGGGGCAAGGGGCCCGCCCGCTGCCAGTGACGAATCGGGGGAAGGGCCCATCCGGTGAAAGGGGACCGGTTTCCGATCGGTCCCCTTTCCCGGGGTTCCTGGAACCGGTCCCCCTTTCCAGGTTGATCAGGGAGGAGAAGCCATGCAGAACTTCATCTTCGAGAATCCCACGCGGATCCTCTTCGGCAAGGGACAGATCAAGCGGATCGGCGCGGAGGTCCGCCGCCACGGCGAGCGGGCCCTCCTCGTCTACGGTTCCGGCAGCATCCGGAAGAACGGGGTCTACGACCAGGTCATGGCCTCCCTCGGCGAGGCCGCCGTCGCCGTCGTGGAGTTCCCCGGGGCCCGGTCGAACCCGGTCCTCTCCCACGTCCGCAGGGGCATCGATCTGGCCCGGAAGGAGGGGGTCGATGTGGTCCTCGCCGTCGGGGGCGGCAGCGTCATCGACACGGCCAAGGCCATCGCCGCCGGCGCGCCCGCGGAGTGCGACGTCTGGGACTTCTTCCTCCGCAAGAGCGCCATCAAGCGGGCCCTGCCGGTCCTCACGGTGGTCACCGTCTCCGCCAGCGCCTCGGAGATGAACCCCGCCGCGGTCATCACCAACGAGGACGGCGCCCGGAAGTACAGCATCCGGGACATGGCCGTCCAGCCGAAGGCCTCCGTCCTGGACCCGACGGTCCTCTTCAGCCTCGACCGCGCCTACAGCGCCTACAGTGCCGTGGACATCATCGCCCACATGCTGGAGGGCTACTTCACCAACACCGCCACAGCGAGCGGCCTCCAGGACGGCCTCGTGGAGGCCCTGATGCACAACGTCATGGAGAGCACCGGCACGATCCTCCGGGAGCCGGAGAACTACGAGGCCCGGGCGACCCTCATGTGGTCCGCCGTCCTGGGCTTCAACGGCCTCACCACCGCCGGCATGGGGATCGTGGGTTTCCCCATGCACATGATCGAGCACGCCCTGAGCGCCCTCTACGACGTCCCCCACGGCGCGGGCCTCTCCGTCGTCATGCCCGGCTGGATGACCTGGGCCTCCCGCCAGAGTCCCACCCGGTTCGCCCGCCTGGCCCGCAAGGTCTTCCACGTGGAGGCGCCGGACGACGCGGAGGCCGCCCGGGAGGGCATCGCCGGCCTGAAGAGGTGGTTCGCCGCCATCGGCAGCCCCGTCACCCTCGCGGAGGCGAAGATCCCCGAGGGCGACATCGACCGCATCGCCGACAACGCCTTCGCCCTCGCCCAAGTCTGGGGCCTGAAGGCCTACACGAAAGAGGTCATCACCGAGATCCTGAACCTCTGCCGCTAAACGGAAAAGAAAAACCAGGGACACTTCCCCTATTAAAAACCGGAAAAACCAGGGACACTTCCCCTATTTTTCTGATCTGTGAGCGGATTGGGATTGGGCTCCTGTCGGCAGAAATATGGGAAGTGTCCACGGTTTTTCGATCAGAAAAATAGGGGAAGTGTCCCTGGTTTTTCCCCCTTGACAGAATTTGTTTGGCGTGCCAAATATGGCCATGCAAAACACATGGAAAGATCCGCCGCCCCCGGCGGACGACCGCTTCATCTACATGCTCTTCACGGCCCAGCAGAAGCTGCGGAACCACCTCAACGCCGTCCTGACGGCCAGCGGCGTGAAGGTCACCGTCGCGCAGAGCGGCATCCTCTTTCTCCTGAAACAGAAAGATGGCCGCACCATGACCGAGCTGAGCACGATCCTCGACATCGACAACTCGACCCTCACGGGGCTGGCGGACCGCCTGGAGCGCGCCGGCCTCATCCGCCGGGACGCCAACCCGGAGGACCGCCGCTCCTCCCGTCTCTACCTGACGCCGGCGGGCGCGGAAGAGGTGAACAAGTCCCGGACGGTGATCCGGGACGTGAACCGGCAGCTCAAGGAAGGATTCCGGCCGGCGGAGATCGACGCCTTCCGGCGGATCCTCCAGGCCATTGCGGGAAAGTTCGGACGCAACAACAACCCATCGAAAACGAAAAACGGGGAGGAGCCATCATGACGCGCCGCGAACAGGAGCGGATCCAGCAGGAGGCCGGGCGGTCCGCCCGGTTCGCCGAGACGGTCATCGACCCGCGCCGGGACGAACTGTCGCGGGCGGTCCTGTTTCCGGAAGACCTGTGGGAGCGCATGGGTCGAGAGGGACTCTACCGGGTCGGCATCCCCGAGGAGGCCGGCGGGACCGGCGGCGGAGCCCCGGCCATCCAGGCCGTGGGCGAGGCCCTGGCCCTCCACGGCGGCTGCCTCGGGGTGGTCCTCTCGTGGCTGATCCAGGTGCTGGTCACCCGGTGGGTGTTCCTGCCGAGCGCCACGGAGGAACAGTGCCGGAAATGGCAAGAATCCATTACTTCGGGCCGGACGATCCTCTGCCTGGCAGCCTCGGAGCCGAAGGTGGGGGCCCACCCGAAGTTCCTCAAGACCAGCGCGACGCCGCGGGACGGCGGATGGGTCCTCAACGGGGAGAAGGCCATGCTGTCCAACGGCCCCCTGGCGGGGCTCTTCGTGGTCCTGGCCGTGACCGGCGGATCGGAGAAGCGCAAGTCCTTCGGCGCCTTCCTGGTTCCCAGCGACATCCCGGGGCTGACCCGGACCGACCCCGCGGACCTGCAGGCCCTCCACCCCTCCCCCCACTGCGGGATCATCCTGAAGGACTGCTTCGTCCCCCCGGAAGCCGCCCTGGGGGACACGACGGACGCCTACCGGCGCCTCGCCCTCCCCTTCCGGCAGATCGAGGACACCCTGCTCATGGGCCCCGTGACGGGGATGCTGTTCCGCCAGGCCCGGCTGCTGTCGGCCCATCTCCGGGGAGGCGCCGACCCGGGCGAGGAGATCCGGGCGGACCTGGGCAGGCTTTCGGCCCAGCTCGACATGATCCGGATCCTGGCCCGCGAGGCGGCGGACCTCCTCGAGCGGCCCGACCCCTCGCGCCATCTCTTCTCCCTCCTCTTCACCTTCCGCGAAATGGCGGACCACTGCCAGTTTCTCCTGGACGACCTGGCCTCCCAGGCGGGCTTCGCCTCCGACCTCGACCTGGCCGGGTGGGCCGTGGACACCCGCTTCACCCTTTCGGTGGGCCGCAACGTGCTCAAGCTCCGCCTGAAAAAGGCGGGGCTCGATTTCATCAACAACCCGAAATGAGGGAAATCCAAGGTACGGAAAGACGCGCATGAACGACGACAGGCAGAACCGGATCGCCTCCTGGGAGGCAGTCCAGCAGGGCTTCAAAGAGACGGGCTACATCGCCGACCGCGCCATCGCCACGACGGTGTACCTCGCCTGGCACCTGGGGAAACCGATCCTCGTGGAGGGGCCCGCCGGCGTGGGCAAGACGGAGCTGGCCAAGGCGGCGGCGGCCTTCCTGGACCTGCCGCTCATCCGGCTCCAGTGCTACGAGGGGCTCGACGAGGCGAAGGCCCTCTACGAGTGGAAGTACGGCAAGCAGCTCCTGTACACCCAGCTCCTGAAGGACAAGCTCGACGAGATCGTCTCCCGGGACAACGGGTTCGCCCAGTCCATCGAAAAGCTCCACCGCTACGACGACATCTTCTTCTCCCGCCACTTCCTGGAGCCCCGGCCCCTCCTGAAGGCCCTGGAGAATCCGGGCGGGACGGTCCTCCTGGTGGACGAGATCGACAAGGCCGACGAGGAGTTCGAGGCCTTTCTCCTGGAGATCCTCTCGGACTACCAGGTTTCCATCCCGGAGATCGGGACCGTCACCGCGGTGGCCCGGCCCTTCGTCTTCCTCACCAGCAACAGCACCCGGGAGCTGAGCGAGGCCCTGAAGCGGCGCTGCCTCCACCTCTACATCCCCTTCCCCGAGGCCGGCCTGGAGCGCCGGATCGTCCGGAGCCGCGTGCCGGACCTGCCGGTGCAACTGGAAAAGCAGCTCGTCTCCTTCATCCAGGCGGTCCGGGGGCTGGACCTCAAGAAGGCCCCTTCCATCAGCGAGACCATCGACTGGGCCCGGGTCGTCCTCCTCCTCCACGCGGAGCACCTCACCTCGGAGCTGGTGCGGGACACCCTCCACGTCTTCCTGAAGTACCAGGACGACGTCCACACCGTGGAGGAGCGGATGCCGCAGCTCGCCACGCTCCTCAGCCGGACCGGCGGAGGTTGACGCCTTGGACCGGGTGCTGGAGGACTTCGTCACGGCCCTGCGGCTGGCGGGCGTGCGGATCTCTGTCGCGGAGACCCTCGACGCCTGCGCCGCCCTGGCGCTGGTGGGGTACGACAACCGCATCCTCCTGAAGGACTCCCTCGGCGCCGCCCTGGCCAAGTCGGGCCGCGAGAAGACCCTCTTCTCCGACACCTTCGACCGCTTCTTCAGCTACTTCACCTGCACCGCCGCGGCCCCGCAAAAGGACACCGCGGCCCCCGGGGAAGCGCCGCTGCCGGAGGACCCCCTGAGCCGGATGCTCCTCCAGGGCAACCAGGCGGCCCTCACGGCGGC
>JBFYXW010000042.1:0-5004 GCA_041310335.1 Syntrophaceae bacterium
TGGCCCGGGACGGAGCCTTCCTGGATCGAGAACTACGGCGCCGTGGCCGTGACGGGGATCCCCCGGACCTTCGAGATGTATCACCAGCCCACCGAAAAGCTTTATTCCTGCCACGTGTTCCGCCCCTGGAAGACAACAGATCGATTCTGCGTGATTTTCGAGGATATCACGGACCGCCGGAAGGCGACGGACGACCTGGTCCGGTCCCGCGAAGAGATGCGCGCCCTGGCCGGACGCCTCCAAAACATTCGAGAGGAGGAGCGCAAGCGCATCGCCCGGGCGATTCACGACGAGATGGGCCAGACCCTCGCGGGGATCAAGATGGACCTCGTCTGGGTGCAGCGCCATCTTGCGGACCGTTCGGTGATCGACCGGCAAAAAGTCGGCGCCCGCCTCGAAGCCATGGGGAACCTGGCGGACGCTACGATCCGGGAGATGCGACGGATCATCACGGACCTTCGGCCCGGCGTCCTGGACGACCTGGGGTTTGTCGCCGCCGTCGAGTGGCTGGCCCAGGACTTCGGGAACAGAACCGGCGTCGAATGCAGCTTTGCCCCATCGGAGGAGGAGATCGACGTGGACCTTGAGAAGGCCATCGAGCTCTTCCGGATTGTCCAGGAAGCCCTGTCCAACATCGTCCGGCACGCCCGGGCGACTAGGGTCGGCGTGACTCTGCGCGCCGGCGACGGAAAGCTGGTCCTCGAGGTGACCGACAACGGCCGGGGATTTTTAGAGGGGGCCTCGCAGAGAACCGGAGCGTTCGGGATTCTGGGCATGAAGGAACGGGCCCTCGCTATCGGCGGCACCGTGGATATTGAAAGTTCACCCGGGAAAGGAACGGCGATACGCGTCCAGATCCCCCTTTTTATCCTCGAATGATGGACGGAGGACAGGCATGATACGGGTACTGGTGGTGGACGATCACCCCGTGGTCCGGCGGGGCATCGCCCAGATCCTGGAAGACGAGGCGGACATGGAGTGTTGCGGGACGGCGGAGAGCAGCCCGGAGGCATTCGCCTGCCTTAGGAAGTGTCCCGTCGATGTGGTGCTCCTCGACCTGACGCTCACCGGCGAGAGCGGCTTCGACGTCCTGAAACGCCTGAAGGAGGAATACCCGAAACTGCCGGTCCTGATCCTCAGCATTCACCCCGAGGACCAGTACGCACTCTGGTTGCTCAAGGCCGGCGCCTCCGGTTACCTGACGAAGGAATCCGTCCCGGAAGTCCTCCTGGGGGCGATCCGGAAGGTCATGGCCGGCGGCCACTATATCAGTCCCAACCTCATCGAACTGCTGGCCGCCAAGAGGATCGAGGGATCGGCGCCCCTTCACGACAGGCTCTCGGACCGGGAGTTCCAGATCCTCACCCGCATCGCCCAGGGGAAAGCCCTTACGGAAATCGCTGCGGAACTCTTCCTCAGCCCCAAGACCGTCAGCACCTACCGGCAGCGCATCCTGGAAAAGATGGGAATGAAAAGCAACGCCGATCTCACGCGGTACATCATCGAGCAGAACCTCCTGTAAAACGCCCCCGGCCATGGGCCTCCAAACGATGGCCATGGCACCGCCACGCCGCAATCCTCTCCGGCCTGTCATCTTTCCCTGACAAGAAAACCGGCATTCCCCCACGGAAAAACCAACGTCGCCCTACAGACAGGGATCTGTCTTCCCGGTAGCCTGCAATCAAGTACTAATAAAAGGAGAAGGCCATGAATGTCTTCATCGTCGACGACTCCCAGGTTGTCTGCAACGGGCTGGAGTCTATGCTCTCGGAAATCGAAGGGGTCCGCATCGCCGGGAGGGCGCAGGACGTGCGCGGGGCGGTGGAGGCGATCCAGCGCCTGAAACCCGATTTCGTCATCCTGGACATCCGCCTCATCGACGGCAGCGGGATCGACGTCCTCAAGGAGATCAAGAAAAGGGATCCCTCCCCCGTCGTCCTGGTCCTCACCAACTACCCCTACCCCCAGTACCGGAAGAAATGTCTGGACATGGGGGCCGAATACTTTTTGGACAAAGTGACGGAAATCGACAAGATACCCGGCATATTCAAGAATATGACGGCGAAGGCATCCTGAGATTTCCCCCCGGTTGACCCTTGGAATCCTGTCCCCGAAACCGGCGTCAGGAAACCAATCCCCTCCAGGGAGGGCATTGTCATGTCAAGAGAGGACGAAATAGGAGCGGCGGGCAGCGGGACGGTCGGCCTGGTCACGTTTTCCCTGGATGATCGAAGGTTTGCCGTTCCCCTGGCGTCCGTCGTCCGGGTCGAGCGCGTGGTGGCGGTCACGCCTTTGCCGCAGGCTCCCGCGATCATCACCGGGGTTGTCGACTTCCACGGGCAGGTCATCCCGGTCGCCGACATCCGGCAACGCTTCGGGATCCCTCCTCGGCCCATCGAGCTGATGGACCAGCTTCTGATCTTGAACACGCGGAAGCGCCCCATCGCCTTTCTCGTCGATGTCGTGGAGGGTTCGGTCGAACTCCCGGCAGACCGCCTGGTCGACACGGAGACCGTCCTCGCGGGCCTGGAGTACGTCCGGGGAATCCTCAAGCTCGAGGACGGAATGGTCCTCATCCACGACCCGGAAACCTTCCTGTCCCTGGATGAGGAACAGACGCTGGACGAGGCCTTGCAGGGGGCACAGCCGGAACCGGCTTCCCCGGTAGACGGATAGGAGATCCGGCACACAAGCAAAGCGCCGGCGATGAACACAAGAAGGCAGAGATCGCAATGCTCATGGTTCCTGACAAAATCAAATCGGGAGAGCGCGCCGCCACCAGGGAATCCCCTTCCCTGCCGGAGGAGACCCTCGCCTCCCTGGCGGGCTGGCTGAAGCGCTACACGGGCCTCTCCTTTCCGCCGCGCAGGTGGAAGGACCTGGAGCGGCACATGAAGCAGGCCATGGCGGAGTTCGAGTTCCAGGACCCGGGCCGATTCGTCCAATGGTTGCTGGCGTCCGCACCGCCCGAGAGAAAGCTGATCGAGAGCCTCGCCAGCCATCTGACCATCGGGGAGACCTATTTTTTCCGGGAATGGCCGGTCTACCAGGTTCTGGAAGAGAACATCCTGCCGGAGATCATCCGGGCCCGGCGAAATCGCGACCGCCGCCTCCGCGTCTGGTGCGCCGGTTGCAGTTCGGGCGAGGAACCCTACTCTCTGGCCATTCTCCTCCACCGCCTGCTCCCGGACCGGAAGGACTGGAATCTGTCGATTTTGGGGACCGACATCAACCCACTCTTCCTGCGCAAGGCCGAGTCAGGGGTGTTCAACAACTGGGCCCTCCGGGAATGCCCGTCCTGGGCCAGGGAGCACTATTTTCAGGAAACCGGGGCAAACCAGTTCGTCCTTATTCCCGAAATCCGGAAGATGGTCACCTTCGCCTACCTCAACCTGGCGGCGGACACCTACCCTTCCCTGCTCAGCTTCACCAATGCCATGGACGTGATTCTGTGCCGGAACGTGCTGATGTACTTCTCCGAAGAGACGGCGACAGCCGTGGTCAACCGCCTGGCGAACTGCCTCGTGCCGGAGGGCTGGCTGGCTGTGAGCCCCGTGGAGGGAGCCTTTGTCAAGTCCGGGAGTCTCTCCCCTCACCGGTTCTCCAAAGCCCTGCTCTTCCGGAAGGGAGAGAAGAAACCGGAAGAAGACAGACGCCGGACCGACGCCGGCACTCCCTCTGCAGCCCTCCCGGACGGCGACGCCCGTGTCCCGCCCGGGATCGTCCCGAAGAGCCGCAGGAAGACCGTCACAAAGAAGCGGCCAAAGGCAGCCCTTCGCACGAGGAGAATCGACATTCCCGCCACCGGACAGCCCCCCCCGCTGGAAGCGGCCAGGGATCACTTCCGCCACGGACGATACGGTGAGACGATCCGGGAACTCCAGGGGATCGACACCGGCCACCCGGATCACCCGGAGGCCCTGATTCTCCTTGCCAGGTGCCATGCCAACCAGGGGAGCCTCCCGGAGGCCGTCCAGTGCTGCGACCTTGCGCTGGCCTCGAACCGGCTTGCCGCGGGCGTCCACTTCCTCCGGTCCGCCATCCTCCAGGAGCAGGGAGCGGAGGCGGAGGCGGAGGCGGAGGAATCCCTGAAGAGGGCCCTCTATCTCGACCCGGATTTCATCATGGCCCATTTCACAATGTTCGTCCTGAGCCGCCAGCGAGGCATACGCAAGGAAGCCGAGCGGCACCGGAAGATCGTCGAGAAACTCCTGTCCCGAATCGGGCAGGACGACGTCCTGCCCGATTCGGACGGAATCACCGCCGGCCGGCTGATGGAAACGATGCAATCCTGGCCGGCGCTGTAGGAGGAGGAAAGGCATGAAGCGGGATTGGGAAAAACTTCACCGCCACCTGGAGGAAATCCGGGAGCGCCTGGAGCCCGGGTACCGGCTGCCGGAAGCGGAAAAAGAGATCGTGTTGCGCTCCCGGGCCCGGAAGATGGGGAGGGCACCCGCAGAGGAGAGCAACGGCGAGCGGATCTCCGTCCTGGAGTTCTTCCTGGCTAAGGAGCGGTATGCCGCGGAAGTGAAGTACATCCGCGAGACATGTCCGCTGCGGTCGCTCTGCCACCTGCCCGGCACGCCGCCCTTCGTCATCGGCATCATCAACATCCGCGGCCAGATCCTCTCCGTGGTGGACATCAAGAAACTCTTCGACCTTCCCGAGCAGGGGCTCACGAATCTCAACCGGGTCCTGGTGGTCCAGTCCGGCGCAAACATCTTCGGCATCCTCGCCGACGAGGTGGCCGGCATCCGCGAGGTGGAAGTCCGGGATCTTCAGCCCCCGCTCTCCACCCTGTCGGGGCTCCAGGAAGAATACATCAAGGGAATCACGAGCGAGCGTCTCATTGTCCTGCACATGGAGAACATGCTTGCGGACAAGAGGCTGGTCATTCACGACGAGGCTTAAACAAATCCGTGTTTCGAAAGACACGAAAGGAGTTGGAACCATGAAGGACTTCAGCATCGGCAAGAAACTGCTCCTGGGCGGCCTCACGGCGGT
>JBFYXW010000043.1:0-11880 GCA_041310335.1 Syntrophaceae bacterium
CGCCGGGGGCAGTTCCGACACCTCGTCGAGGAAGATGGTGCCGTGGTCGGCCAGTTCGAAGCGGCCGGCCTTCATCTTGATCGCCCCGGTGAAGGCCCCCTTCTCGTGCCCGAAGAGCTCGCTGTCGATGAGGCTTTCCGGCAGGGCGGCGCAGTTCACCCGGATGAAGGGCCCCTTCTGGCGGGGGCTCTCCCGGTGGATGGCCCGGGCGATCAGTTCCTTCCCCACGCCGGTTTCCCCATGGATGAGGACCGTGGAGACCGTGGGGGCCACCTTGGCGATGAGGCGGTGAATCTGGACGACGGACTCGCTGTTGCCGATGATGTCGCCGAAGGGCCGGAACTCCTCCGTTTCCTCCCGGTAATAGACGTTCTCCTGGAGCAGGCGGTCGTTGAGGCGGGCGATCTCGTCGTAAGCCTGGGCCCGGTCGATGGAGACGGCGACCTGGGAGGCCAGGGCGGACAGCAGCTTCAGCCGCCCGGCGCTGATGTCGAAGGAGAAGAAGCGGCTGTCCTGGTAGAGGGCGCCGATGACGTTCTTGCCGAGGGTCAGCGGCGTGATGATGACCCGGCGGAAGTCGATGGCGTCGGGCCCGCTCAGGTCGTACTGCATCAGGTGGCCGCCGGGGTCCTCCGTGGCAATGCGGATCCGCTGGATCGTCTCGCCGAACCGCTCGTCCCGGAGGGTTTCCTGCGACAGGTTCCGGGAAGCCACCATCTCGAGGTCCCGGGGATCCTTGCCTTTGATGAACAGAGCCGCCCGCTCCGCCCCGGTGAGGCGGGTAAGGGCCGTGATGACGTTGGTGAGGAGCTGCTCGAGATTTTTCTGGTTCGTAAGGGCCTCCCCCATCTCGACGACCAAGTCGAAGAGGCGATCCTTCTCGCCGATGCCCTCCTGGGGGAGGAGGGGGAAGAGTTCCCGGGGGAACACGTCCTTGGCGACGGATTTCGCCGCCTCCCAGGCCTTGAGCGCATAGGTCTCGGCCATGCGCCAGTTGTTCGTCTGCAGGAAGAGCCGGGTCAGGGTGATCTGCAGCTTGGCCAGTTCGAGAACGGCCCCCAGCGCGCCGAGGGATTTCTCGATCTCCACCAGTTCGCTGATCTTTTCCACGGGGGGCTTTTCCCGTTCGATCACCAGGATCTGGCGGTGCCGGATGATGCTGTAGAGGAAGGGATTCACCTGCCCCATTTCCAGGGAATAGAGAAAGTTGATCACCGATTCCAGCTCCACCGGCGAGCACCCCTTGCGGTGCAGGACGTAGCCCGCCTCGAAGACGTGGGGGCTGTTGAGGGTGTGGTACCAGCTCGACTTGCGGAGTTTCCAGAGCGATTTGAAATGCTCTGCCGCCTCCTCCAGGTTTCCCTCCAGGCAGGCGATGTTCGACAGCCCGATGCCGGCCATGACTTCCGCCATGGGGATGCCCTCGCGGCGGGCGACCTCCAGGGCCATGTCGAAGTAGATGCGGCTGTTTTTGAGTTGGCGGATCTCCAGGAAGATGACGCCTGTCGTCGCCAGGGCCACGGAGAGGAGAGGCCCGTTCTCGGCCCTCTTGGCCTGCTGGTGAATGGCTTCCGTGATGCCCAGCCCCCGCTGCGGCATGCCCACCTGGGTGTAGCAGAGGGCCAGGTGAAGCGCGATGAGTTGGGAAAAGTCGTCCGCCGCCACTGTGTCCAGTTCTCCCAGGGAGTCCTCGTAGGCTTGGACGGCCCCCTTCAGGTCGCCCCGGATCCAGGCCGCCAGGGCCTGAAGCTGGAGCCCGCGGCGGTACAGGGCGTCCTTCTCCCCCTGGTCGATCATGCCCCAGCCCGTGTCGAAGTGCTCCACCGCCCGTTCGTGCTGGAAAGCCATCCAGAAATTCTGGCCGATGAGGAGATGCAGGGAGGCCAGGGCCCGGATGTCCCCAAGCGCCATGGCCGCGTCCAGCGCCGTTGACAAAAAAGCGTTGATTTTCTTCAGGTTTGGATGAAACAGGGACAGGGAGGCCCGCCGCTCGATGGTCTGGACGAAGATCCGGCCGAACTCCGGCGGCAGGATGCCGCCCGCCTCCCGGGCCAGGGCCTCGATGTGTTCGAGAAGGCAGTCGTAGAGCTCGACGGCGGAGGAGATCTTGTGTCCTTCCTCCTCCTGCAGCGCCGCCAGGAAGATGCCCTCCAGGTCGTCTTCCCGGATGCCCGCCTGGACGCACAGCCTGGCTGTCCGGAGGAGGCTTTCGGCGGTTCCGGGCAGGTTCCGCCGGAGCATGTCGGCGGCGGACCGGCAATACAGGTGCCAGACGGAGGGGTCCACCCGGGAGGTCAGCTCTTCCCGGGGAAATTTGCGGGTCCAGCCGTAGACACCCGGCTGGTCTTCCCGCTCGGTGATCCACTGCTGCCCCTCGAGAAAGCGGATGGTGCCCAGGAGCTTCGAGGGGGGCATGTCCGTCAGGCCCGAAAACCAGTCGATGGAGAAGGTATCGGTGAAGGGCAGGAACCGGAAGAGCAGGTCGCGCTGCTCCTCGGACATCTTCTGAAGGAACGGCTCGTTGCGGGACATGGCCGGCTCTCCTGCATAAGAAGGCGGGTGGGCGAATGCCTCGGGGGTCGCTATCCGAGGCCCGGCTGCGGGACCGGGGGCATCCTAGCGGAAGCCGGTCCATCTGTCAACGGAAGTGTCCGCATATGAACATCTGACCACATGGCGACCAGGCGGGCGTCTCCGGCGATCCGAAGCCACCTTCTAACCAATTGAATAAACGTCTGATTCAGATGAAATGGCCTTGGCACCCTTTGTGCAATTATAGAACAGAATACCGGTTGACATCGTGACCAGAGCGGCCGGGAAAGGAGGCGTAGATGGATTTCGAGTTGAAAGACGAGCAACGGATGCTCAGGGAGACCGTCGCCCAGTTCGCCGCCAAGGAATTGAAGGCCATTGCGGAAGAAACGGACCGGGAGGACAAGTGGCCGGAAGGCATGTGGAAGAAACTGGGAGACCTGGGGGTTCTAGGAATCACCATTCCGCCTGAATACGGTGGAGCGGGGGCGGACATCCTCTCGGGGGCGCTGGTGGTGGAGGAACTGGCACGGGTCCTGCCCGCGGTTTCCCTCTCCTACGGGACGCACGCCAACCTCTGCTGCTACAACCTGTTCAAGAACGGAAACGAGGCCCAGCGGCAGAAGTACCTGCCTCCCCTCTGCGCGGGAGAGCACGTGGGGGCCCTGGGACTAACGGAGCCGAACGCCGGGTCCGACGCTGTCAGCATCCAGACGGCGGCCCGCCGCGAGGGGGACGTCTACGTCGTCAATGGACGCAAGACCTTCATCACCAACGGTCCCGACGCCCGGACCATCGTCCTGTATACCAAGACGGACAAGGCCGCCGGTCCCAAGGGGATCACCGCCTTCATCCTCGACACGACCCTGCCCGGATTCTCCGTGTCCCGGGCTCTGGACAAAGTGGGCAACCGGGGGTCCCGGACGGGAGAACTCCTCTTTGAAGACGTCCGCATCCCCGCGGAAAACGTCCTGGGCGTGGAGAACGGCGGCATCGCCGTCATGATGCGGGGCCTGGACGTGGAGCGGGCGTTCCTCTCCACCTTTGCCCTGGGCATCGCCGAGGGGGCCTTCGCCGAAGCCCTGAAATACTCCAAGGAGCGGGTCCAGTTCGGCAAGCCCATCGCCTCGTTCCAGTTGATCCAGGCGAAGCTGGCGGACATGTACACCCTCATTGAGGCGTCCCGCATGATGTGCTACAAGGCCTGTGTCCTCGCCGGCCAGGCAGAGCGGGGCGGCAAGGGAACCGAGGTCCACAAGCTGGCGGCGGCGGCCATCCTCTTCACCGCCGAGGCCTGCGACAAGGTCTGCACGGAGGCGGTACAGATCCACGGCGGTTACGGGTATTGCCTCGAATACCCCGTCCAGCGCTTCTGGCGGGATTCGAAGCTGGGAACCCTGGGGGCGGGGACGTCGGAGATGCGGCGCCTCATCATCGCCAGGGAACTGCTGATGAGTTGATCGGATTCATCCCCCGGACGGAAAGGAAGGAAGTCTATGTCAAAAAAGGTAGCGATTGTATCCGTGGCACAGAGTGCCGGGCCTGCATCGAAGGACAACTTCTATGATCAGGCCTATCGGGTGACGCGGGAATGCCTGGACAAGGCGGGCTTGACCCGGGAAGAGCTGGGAACGGCCGTGTCGGCGTCGTCGGACATCTTCCACGGCGGCATCTCCTGCGCAAACGCGTATTACTGGGAAACGACGGGGGCCTTCCTGAAGAACGCCTCCCGCCAGGACGGGGAGTCCCTGTTTGCCTTCATGTACGGCGCCATGCGGATCCTCTCCGGTTCCTATGAAACCTGTCTGCTTTTGGCCCTCTGCAAGGGTTCGGAGAACCCGGAGAACGATGCCTGCACCCTGATGTTCGGGGACCCCTTCTATCATCGGAACCTGGGACTTACGGAGACGACGGCGGCGGCCCTGCAGATGCAGACCTACATGGAGAGGTACGGCATCACGAAGGAGCAGTGCGCGAAGGTGTCCGTGAAGAATCTCGGCAACGCCCTCCGCAATCCCTACGCCCACCTCCGCGGGAAGTACACCGTGGAGGACGTCCTGAACTCCAGTCCCGCCGCCGCTCCGCTGACGCAACTCCAGATCGCGCCGAAGTCGGAAGGTTTCGTGGCGATGCTTTTGGCCTCGGAAAAGAAGGCGAAGAAGCTGACGGACAAGCCCGTCTGGTTCAAGGGCTACGGTTCCTCCCTGGATACGTACTTTCTCGGGGACCGGGATCTTCTGAAGACGGAACTCCGGAACGCTGCGGCCCGGGCCTACAAGATGGCGGACATCAAGAATCCGAAGAAAGAGATCGACGTGGCGGAAATCACCGAGCCCTATGCGTTCCAGGAACTCCTCTGGTGCGAGGAACTCGGGTTCTGCAAGCCCGGCGAGGGCGGCAAGATGATCGACAAGGGGACCACGGCCATCGGCGGCGCCCTGCCGGTCAATCCCTCCGGCGGGGTCCTGGCGAACAACCCCTACGTATCCCGGGGGCTGCAGCGCCTTGCGGAAGGCTTTCTGCAGATCCGCGGCGAAGCGGGCGAGCACCAGGTGGACAAGAAGGTGAAGACGGCCCTGGCTCATGGAACCCATGGATTCGCGGGGCAGTGTCATGCCGTCGCCATCATCGGCGTATAGGAGGAAGGTTATGGGAAGACCGGTAGGAATCATCGGAGTCGGGCAGACGAAGCACGGAAGGCGCATGGATGTGGCCTATCCGGAGCTGGTCCGCGAAGCGGTGCTGCGCGCATTTGAGGACAGCGGGCTGGATCCTTCCGACATCGACGGGGTGGTCTCGGGGACGATGCCCTCCATGATGGAAGGGGTGGCCCTGACGCATTTCTATTTTGCCGACGCCATGCAGGCGGCGGGGAAGCCCATTCTCAAGACGGAGACCTGCGGCTCCACGGGGGTCTCCATCGCCCACACGGCCTATTACTGGATTGCCTCCGGGATGGCCGACGTGGTGCTGGCCGTGGGGCATGAGAAGATGTGTGAGGGAGACGCCCAGGCGACCATGACGACCGTTGCGGAGCCATTCTACCAGCGGTACTTCATCGCCGGTGCGCCGGGGGTGTTTTCCATGCAGTCCCAGATGTGGGCGGACCGCTACGGGATCCCGGAAGCAAAGATTCGCGACGCGGCGGCGCACATCTCCGTCGAGCATCACAACGCGGCCTTTGAGAATCCCTATGCCCACGTGAAGATCCGGGTGACCATGGACGACGTGAAGAACGCCCGGCTCATCACCTACCCCGTGCGGCTTCTCGACGTCTGTCCCACCTCGGACGGGGCCTGTGCGGTGATCTTCGCCTCCAAGGACAAGGTGAAGAAGTTCGGCCGCAAGCCCGCCTGGGTCAAGGGCGTGGGATACCGCGGCGAGGAATATTATTTCGGCGACAGCGACAAGGGGTTGTGGCAGGGAGCCGTCCAGGCGGCGCAGCAGGCCTATGACCAGGCGGGGATCAAGAACCCCCGTAAGGACCTGGACGTGGCGGAGGTCTACAATCCCTTCACCTTCCAGGAGATGCTCTTCTACGAGTGCTTCGGGTTCTGTGATCCCGGCGGGGCCCCCGATCTGGTCCTGAAGGGGACCTTTGACAAGGCGGGCGAACTGCCCTGCGATCCCTCCGGAGGGGTGCTCTGCACGAATCCCATTGGCGCCACCGGCCTGATCCGGGTCGCCGAGACGGTGCTCCAGGTGACGGGCAAGGCGGGAGATCACCAGATCCCCGGGGCGAAGACGGCCTTGAGTCACGCCATGGGCGGCGTGGACCAGTTCAACGGGATCATGATTGTCGGATCCGAACTTTAATGACGAATACGGACGGAGGAGAATACCATGGCGAAGGAATATAAGACGCTGATGACGGAAATCCGGCTTCCCTACGAGCTCGCGTACGGTCCCGTCTGGACGCGGTTTTTCGAGGGAATGGCGGAGAAGAAGATCTACGGGACCAAGTGCGCCAAGTGCAACCGGATCCTCGTTCCGGCCCGGAGCTTCTGCCCCCGCTGCTTTGTCGACACGGACGAGTGGGTCGAAGTGGCCCAGACGGGGACGCTCACGGCCTGGAGTTACGTGAGTTACCGCTATTTCGGCATGCCGACGGAGCCGCCGTTCATCAGCGCGCTGCTCCGGCTGGACGGCACGGACGTTGATTTTCTGCATATCCTCGGCGGCTTCGATGTGTCGGACTTTGAAAAGGCCCGGAAGATCGTCAAGAACGGCATGCGTCTGAAGGCCGTCTGGAGCGACGACCGGAAAGCGCACATCATGGACCTGAAGTATTTCAAACCGGCCTAGTCCGGGTATGGTTCGTTTTTCCGCATCCCTCCTTGAATCCGTCCCGGGGCAGGGGACTGTAGCCTCTCCCCGGGCGGTTCGAGCGGACCCGGGAAGGGACGAGATGCGGAATGTCTCACCAGGGGGTGCCGCAGGTCCGAGTGGGTCGCGGCGGTTCTTTTTTGGTCTTTTGCGAGCATAGCGGGAACGCCTGCATGGGGTGAGTAGCGCCCGATGTCAGGTTGGACCGTGCGCAACAAAAAAACTGACAGGAGGGAATTGCATGAGCTGGAAAGAAACCTACAACAGCAGGCTGATGTCGGTGCAGGAAGCGGCAGGGATCGTCAAGTCGGGTGACCGTTTTTGGACTCCCCTGCTCCTGGGGCAGCCCGCCATGCCGATCATGGACGCCATCGCCGACCGCAAGGACGAGCTGAAGGACGTGGAGTACTGCTTTGCCCTCGTCCTGAGGCCCTACAAGATCTTCAAGCCCGAATACCGCGACACCTTCAAGCTGGTCTGCGGCTTCTACAGCACCCCCCACCTGCAGGAACTGGCCAAGAGCGAGTGGTCCAACTTCTGGCCCGCCCAGAGCTCGGACATCGCCATCAAGAACGCGCACCGCCAGCGGACCTACCCGCGCCGCACCGGCATGATCACGCAGGTCACTCCCCCGGACGAGCACGGCTACGTGAACCTCGGGCTGGACACGTTCTATACGGAACACATCATGGACCAGTGCGACTGGGTCATCGCCGAGGTCAACCCCAACATGCCCCGGACGTACGGGCAGAGCAACTTCCCCGTGGAGCGCTTCACCGCCTTCGTGGAGAACCCCAACCCCATCATCGCCGTTCCCACGCCGGATGCGAACGAGCAGGAGCGGAAGATGGCCGAGAACGTCGTCGGCCTGCTGCGCGACCGGGACTGCATCCAGGTCGGCATCGGGGCGGTGCCGGCGGCCATCAGCAAGCTCCTGGAGCACTCGGGGCTGAAGGACATGGGGATCCACACAGAAATGGCCCCGGCGGGGACGCACAAGCTGGTCGAGAAGGGCGTCGTCACCTGCAAGTACAAGAAAGTCAACCCCGGCAAGATCGTCCTGGTCTTCACGATGGGCGACAAGGAACTCTACGACTTCCTGGGCAACAACCCCATGGTCGAGTTCCGCCCCACCATCTACGCGAACCACATCGGTGTGATCTGTCAGGAGGACAACGTGGTGGCCATCAACGGGTCCATCGAGGTGGACCTGACGGGACAGATCGTCTCCGAGTCCGTGGGCAACCTGATGCGAACGGGCTCCGGCGGCCAGCTGGACTTCGTCGTCGGCTCCTTCTGGTCCAAGGGCGGCCGGGCCATCAACCTGGTCCCCTCCACGACCCTCAATGACACGGTCTCCCGGATCGTTCCCTTCATCTCCCAGGGTGCCCGTGTGACGGTGCCGCGGCACTACGCGGGATACGTCGTGACCGAGTGGGGCGTTGCGGACCTCTACGGCCGGACGGAGCCGGAGCGGGCGGAGGCGCTGATCAAGATCGCCCACCCGAAATTCCGCGAAGAACTGGAGAAGGCGGGCCGCGAGCGGGGCCTGATCAAGAAGAAGACGTTCTAAGGCAACGAACCCCCGTCCGTTCGGCTGCTGTGCCGCCCGGGCGGGCGGGGGGCGGAGTTCCGGATCGGCCTCTTGGCCGCGGGGAAGCAATGACCAATCCTTTTCCATAAGTACTACGGAAGGGGCATGCCTCGTCGGCATGTCCCTTCTCTCTTTTTACACCCGGGAGGTGCAGGCATGATCCCTTTCACCGATGAGCAGAAGATGCTGCGCGAGACGATGCGCAACTTTGCCGAGAAAGAAGTGGCGCCCCTGGCGTATGACATTGACGAGAAGGAGCGCTTCCCCACGGAAAGCTTCCGGAAGCTTGCCGCCATGGGCCTGGCGGGCCTGACGGCGCCGGTGGAATACGGCGGCGCCGGGGCCGGCTACATGGAGCTTTGCATCATCACGGAGGAACTCTCCGCGGTGTGCCTCTCTACGGCCGCCTCCTGGGGCACCCATGCCTGCCTCTGCCTGGACAACATCCGCCGGAATGCGACGGAGGCCCAACTTGCGAAGCACCTTCCCCCCCTCTGCCGGGGCGAGAAGATCGGCGGGCTGGCCATGACGGAGCCCTCCGCCGGGTCCGACGTCATGTCCATGAAGCTCCGGGCGGAGGACAAGGGCGATCACTACCTCTTCAACGGGTCCAAGATCTTCATCTCCAACGGCCCCGTGGGGGACGTCTTCGTCGTCTACGCCAAGACGGCCCCGGAAAAGAAGGCCCACGGCGTCTCGGCCTTCATCATCGAGAAGGAATTCCCCGGCTTCTCCCGGGGGAAGAAGTTCGAGAAGATGGGCTGGCGGGGTTCCCCGACGGGAGAGCTGATCTTCGAGGACTGCCGGGTTCCCAAGGAGAACCTGCTGGGGCAGGAGAACAAGGGGTTCCTGGTCCTGATGAGCGGCCTCAACACGGAGCGCGTCTGCCTGGGGGCCATGTCCCTGGGGCTCGCCCGGGGGGCCTACGAAGTGGCCTTGAAATACGCGAAAGAGCGGGTCCAGTTCGGCAAGCCCATCGCCGCCTTCCAGCTGATCCAGGCGAAACTGGCCGACATGGCCATGGAGATCGAGCTCTGCCGCCTCATCACGTACAAGGGGGCCCTCCTGGCGGACCGGGGGAAGCACAAGGAAATGAACCTCACCGCCGCCTATTCCAAGCTCTACACCTCCGAGGCGGCCATGCGGATCACCACCGAGGCCGTCCAGATTCTCGGCGGCTATGGCTATATGAAGGAGTTTCCCGTGGAGCGGATGATGCGGGACGCCAAGCTCCAGACCATCGGCGGCGGCACATCGGAGATCCAGCGCATGATCATTGCCCGGGAGATCCTGGGCGGGGCGGAGTAGGACTGCGCCGCTGCTGTGCAGAAATGCGCAAATGGGCGGAAGTGCCCAGGGCGGCATTGCCCATCCGCTCGCCTCTCAGGCGGAAGCAGATGGATACCATAGAGGATTATCCTCCTCAGCCCGTTGGCTCGCCTCTTGCGAACAGCAGGGCGCTGCCCTCGCCGGCGTGACAGGGAGCGGGGGTAAGTAAACGGGAGGGAGGTTTCAAGATGTCGAAGTACGGCAACAAGCTGTCGACGCCGGAGCAGGTGGCGGCCCTGGTTCGGGACGGCATGTGGGTGGACTACGGGACGGTCCAAATGCCCCGGGCCTTCGACCGGGCCCTGGCGGAGCGGACGGGGAAGGTGAAGGGCGTCAAGGTGCGCATGCTGGGCCACCTGACTCCCCTGGAGATCATGGCGAAGGACCCCGAGGGGGAGAGCTTCTGGACGGCCAACTGGCACATCCTGGGGCACACCCGCCGCTACATCGCCGAGAACCGGGGGACCCACATCCCCTACAATTTCGGGGAGAGCGCCCGGATCTACCGGGAGGATATCGACGTGGACCTGGCGGTCCAGGCGGTGACCCCCATGGACAAGCACGGGTATTTCAATTTCGGGCCCCTGAACAACTTCAAGAAGGCCGTCTTCGAGAAGGCGAAGATCCGGGCCGTGGAAGTGATCGAGGACATGCCCTGGTGCTACGGGGGCTACGACGAGTGCATCCACATCTCCCAGGTGGACCGGGTCATCGAGAACAAGACGGACAAGATCATCACGATCCCCTCCGCGCCGGCCTCGGACACGGACCGGGCCATCGCCGGGCACATCGCCGAGATGATCCCCAAGGACGGCCCCTGCCTCCAGATCGGCATCGGCGGGCTCCCCGACACGGTGCTCCGCCTCCTGGCGGACAGCGGCGCCCGGGACATCGGGATTCACACGGAGATGGTGACGGAGGCCATCATGGAGCTGCACGAGGCGGGGCTCATCACCGGCAAGAAGAAGACCTTCCTGCCGGAGAAGATCGTCTGGGCCTTTTCCATCGGGAGCCGCAAGCTCTACGACTGGATCGACCACAACCCGGGCCTCGCCATGTACCCCGTCGATTTCACGAACGACCCCGTCGTGATCGCTCTGAACCGGGACATGATCTCCATCAATGCCGTCCTGGGGGTGGACCTCCAGGGGCAGGTCAGTTCCGAGTCCATCGGGCCCGCCCAGTATTCGGGCACGGGGGGGCAACTCGCGTTCGTCCGGGGGGCCTTCTACCGTTCCAACAAGGCCCTGCCGCCGGTGGGCTACCCGGGGAGCAAGTCCATCCTGGCATTCCATTCCACGTACAAGGACAAGGACGGGAACCTGCAGTCCAAGATCACGCCCACCCTGCCCCCCGGTGAGATCGTGACGGTCCCGCGGACGGACGTTTCCTACCTGGTGACGGAATTCGGCGTGGCCTATCTCAAGGGGCTCTCCATCCCGGAGCGCGTCCTGGCGATTGCGAAGCTCGCCCACCCGGACTTCCGGGACGGCCTCCTGGAGGAGGCGCGGAAGATGAAGTGGCTTAATAAACAGTGGGCCCTGGGCGGCTTCTAGCGGGCAGGCTGTTGAAAAACGCCCACCTGCTGCGTTGCCCTCACCCTGCGCCATTCGACGTACCTGGGGTACGCCTCATGGCCCAGGATTTCGGGCGCCTTGCATTCGGGCATTTTTGAACAGCCTGGAAAGGTGGTACGCGGGCAGGCTGTTGAAAAACGCCCGCCTGCCGCGTTGCCCTCACCCTTTGCCATGGGGGCGGTACAATCGTGAAAACACTCCACCATCGGTGGATGAAGGCCCGCAGAGGCCTTCCAATTGACAAAGGAGGTTTGCGATGGATTATGAGCTTTCGGAAGAATTGAAAATGTTGAAGGACATGGCGTACAAGTTTGCTGTGGCGGAGTTCACGCCCCTTTCAAAGGAGTGCGACGAGCACGAGAAGTACACCCCGGAGATCCGGAAGAAGGCCGCCGAGAACGGCCTGGTGGGGGCCTGGATCCCCGAGGCGTACGGCGGGGCCAACGCGGGTATTCTCGGGAATGCGATCATTACGGAAGAGCTCTCCAAGGTGGACATGGGGATCGGCTTGAACGTCGTGGC
>JBFYXW010000044.1:0-7010 GCA_041310335.1 Syntrophaceae bacterium
GGGCGGCCCGGGCGGGGTTGCGGGTGGTGGGCGTGTCGCCGCGCGCGCGGGGGCCGGCCTCGCGGGGTGTTTTGCCGGGCCCGCGCCGTGTCTGTCGTTGGGATGATCAGGCGGCCCGGTCCATCACCGCGAGTTCGTCCATGTTCATGATCCGGTCGATGTCCAGGAGGATCTTCACGCCGCCCCCGGTCTTGGCCATTCCGAGGATGTAGTCCGTCTCGAGGCGGCTGCCGAAGTTGGGGGTGTCCTCGATGTCCCCCGACTTGATGTTCAGCACTTCCGAAACGGAGTCCACGACGATGCCCATGTGGATTTTCTTGCCGGTTCCGCTGATCTCCACAACAATGATGCAGGTGCGCTCGGTGTAGTCCATGGGGTCCATGCCGAACTTCAGCCGGAGATCCGCGACGGGGATGACCTTGCCGCGCAGGTTGATGACGCCCTTGACGTATCCGGGCGTCTGGGGGACCGTCGTGATGGGCATCATGCCGATGATCTCCTTGACCTTGAGGATGCCGATCCCGTACTCCTCCCCGTGCAGGGTGAAGGTGAGATACTTTCCTTCCCTCTCCGCCGCGGACTTCCCGGCGTGTCCTGTGGATTCGCTGTGCTGCTGGTTCATGAGAATCACCTCCCGATCATGTTTGCTGTCTGATAGGCCGGCCGGCTCGCGGCGAAGGGGATCAGCCGCTCACCCTGTGCTTCCGGCATGGTCGTCCCGTTTTCGGTGCCCTCCAGGTCGATGCCGAACAGGGCGGACATCTCCCCGATGTGCACTTTCATCTGCTGGGCCTGGGCGGCCATTTCCTCCGCGGCGCTGGCCGCTTCCTCGGCGCCGGAGGCGGCCTGCTGGGTCACCTTGTCCATTTCCAGGATGGCCTGGTTGATCTGCCGGATGCCCTGGGCCTGTTCCGCCGACGCGGCGTTGATTTCCTTGATCAGGTCGTTGGTTTTCTTTCCCTCTTCCCCCATGGCGTAGAACTGTTCGAGGGTCTTCGCCACCAGGGTCCCCCCCTCCTGGATCTGGCCCGACATGGTGCCGATGATCTGCTCCGTGTCGCGGGCCGCCCCGGCGGACCGGATCGCCAGGTTCCGGACCTCCTCGGCGACCACGGCGAAACCCGCTCCCGCCTCTCCGGCCCGGGCGGCCTCCACGGCGGCGTTCAGGGCCAGCAGGTTGATCTGGAAGGCGATCTCGTCGCTGGTCTTGATCACCTTGGCGGCCTGTGTCCCCGCCTCGCCGATCCGCTTCATGCAGGAATCGGTCTCCCGGAGGGACTTGTGGGCGCTTTTCATGAGTCCGAAGGTCACGTCGCCGGATTTGGTCATGCTGCTGGAGTTGTCGGATGTCTTCTGGGTCATGGACGACAGCTCCTCCAGGGAGGCCGATGTTTCCTCCAGGGCCGAAGCGGCCGTGGAGGTCCCCTCCGCCAGGGACTGGCTGGTGGTGGCCACCTGGGAGGAGGCGCTGGAGACTTGCTGCGTGCTGTCGTGGAGCCCGCACAGGACGTTTGTGAACCGCCGCGTGAAGGAGCGGTAGGTGAACCAGCCGCTCAAAAAACACAGCATGACGCCCGACAGGGTCCCCCCGACGAGGAGGGCCCTGGTGGCCCCCGGACTCAGGATGTTTTTCAGAAGATCCTCCGTCCCTGCGTACCCCACGATCCCCCCGGCGAGGATCAGCGCCGAGGAGAACACGCAGTTGAGCATCATGCTTTGCCTTACGGTCATGGTTCCCTCCTATGCGTTCGCTTCGCTCAGTTCGAAAATTCCCTCCACATCGAGGATCAGTCCGATCTGCCCGTCCCCCAGGATCGCGCCCCCGGAGATCCCCTTGAGGTTCTTCATGCCGTCTCCCAGGCTCTTGATGACCACCTCGGTCTTGCCCAGGATCTCGTCGACCATCAGGCACTTGCTGCGTCCTTCCCCTTCCGTGAGGACCATGATCGCTTCCATGGGGTCGCGGACGGAGTCCTCGATGGCGAACAGGTCGTTCAGGCGGACCAGCGGGAGGAGGCGTCCCATGGCGTGGATCATCTCGCCCCGGCCCACGGCGTTCGTGTAGGTGTCGGGAGCGGGGCGAAGGGCCTGCCGGATCGCCGTGGTCGGCAGGATGTACCGCTCCGGCCCCACCTGGACGATCATGCCGTCGATGATGGCCAGCGTGAGCGGAAAACTCGTGATGAATCTCGTCCCCGTGCCCGGGCTGCTTTCGATCTCGATCTTGCCCCGCAGCTTTTCCACCGCCTGCTTCACCACGTCCATGCCCACGCCGCGGCCGGATACGTCAGTGACCTTTTCCGCCGTCGACAGGCCCGGCAGCAGGATCAGCCGAAACACCTCCTGGTCCGTCAGGGCGTCACCGCTCGACACCAGTCCCGATTTTTCGGCTTTGCGGATGATCTTCTCCCGGTTCAGGCCGTGCCCGTCGTCGGCGATTTCGATGAGGATGTTGCCTCCCCGGTGGTAGGCCTTGAGACGGATCAGGCCTTTCTCCCCCTTGCCGCTCCGCAGCCTCTCCTCCGGCGTCTCCAGGCCGTGATCCACCGCGTTCCGCACCAGGTGCACCAGCGGGTTGTAGATCTCGTCCACCATGTTGCGGTCGATCTCCGTGTCCTCACCCTCCATTTCCACACTCACGCTCTTTCCGGCCCCCTTCGCCAGGTCCCGGATCAGGCGCGACATGCGCTGGAACGTCTGCTTGATAGGCACCATCCGCAGGCTCGTGGAGGCCCGCTGGAGCCCAGAGGTGATCCGGGAGAACTGGGCCACGTTCTGGGCCAGCGAGCGATCGGCCTGGATGGCCCGGCTGATGTTTTGCTGGATCATGGAGTGGGTGATGACCAGTTCGCCCACCATGTCGATGATGTCGTCCAGCTTGCGGATGTCCACGCGGATCGTGGCCGTGTCGGAGGCCTGTTCCGTCTGCCTCCGGAGCGCCTGGGAAACCTGCTTCGGGGTGGCGATTCCCTCTTCGATCAGGGCCTCGCCGAGTTTCTTCCCCGGTGCGGCCTGCGTCGCCTGGAGGCCGAGGTCGAGTTCCCGCTCGGTGATGACGCCTTCATTCTTGAGAATCTCCCCCAGCCGTACCGGCTTCTTCGCCGGTTCCGCGCGGCCCTCCTCGATGGTCCGGATGCGCTCGTAGATGGATGCCGTGTCGAGGGGGTCCGCCGCCGGGGGCCGCCCCTCGAGCCGTTCCTTGATCTCCACGATCATGGACTTCAGTGCGTCCGCCCCGTCGAGGACCACGTCGATCACGGGCGGGGTGACGGACAATTCCCCGTTGCGTGCCCGGTCCAGGAGGTTTTCCAGGTTGTGGGCCAGGTCCCGGATGCCGTTCAGGTTGAGGAAGCCGGCGACCCCCTTGATGGAATGGAAGGGCCGGAAAATGACGTTGATGTATTCGCGATCCTCCGGGTTCTGCTCCAGGTTCAGGATGTTGACCTCGATCTCCCCGATATATTCCAGCGCCTCGATGATGAAGTCCCTGAGCAGGCCTTCGTCCTGGAACGAAGACGCTTCGGTGGCTTCGGCCGGGGCGGCGGCCTCTGGCGGCGGAGCGTCCCCTGCGGGAGCGGGCGTATCGCCTGGCGCACCGGTCTCCTCCAGGACGGTCCCGGTCAGGTCCGTCACCGCCTTCAGGAAGGCCCCCGGGTCCGGTCCCGGCTGACCGGGCAGCCCGGCGTCGCGGACCATCCCCTGCAGCAGGTGGAGGCCTAACTCGAGGGCGGCGAAGCCGGCCTTCCCGTCGTCCAGGGCGTCGACCACCATTTTCTCCAAGAGGACGTTCATTGCCCCGGCGACCTTCCGGATCGGGGCGCCGTCTTCCGCGGACGCTTCCCGGAGGATGCCCTCCAGGTGGTTCAGGAATTTCCCCGCCGAGGGGATGTCGACCTCCGGTCCCTCCAGGAACAGGAAGTCCGATGCCATCTCATTGATTTTGCCTGCGAGGCTGTCCATTTCCATATCTCACACCATGCGGATGATTTCTCCGGCGATGGCGCTCAGGGGCATGACCCTGTCCGCCGCGCCGGCCTTGATGGCTTCCTTGGGCATCCCGAAAACGACGCAGGACTTCTCGTCCTGGGCGATGGTCCTGGCGCCCGAGTTCTTCATTTCCAGGAGCCCCTCCGCCCCGTCGCTCCCCATGCCCGTCAGGATGACGCCGATGGCGTTCGCGCCCGCGTACCGGGCCGTCGACCGGAAGAGGATGTCCACGGCGGGTCTCTGGTGGTGCACCATGGGGCCGTTCTTGATTTCCACGTAATACCGGGCGCCGCTGCGCCGGAGGATCATGTGATAGTTCCCGGGGGCCACGAGGGCCGTCCCCGGGACCACGGGATCGTTGTTTTTCGCTTCCCGCACCGTGACCTGGCAGAGGCCGTTGAGTCGCTCCGCAAAGGCCGAGGTGAAGTTGGCGGGCATGTGCTGGACGATGACGACGCCCGGGACGTCCGACGGAAGCTTCGTCAGGACCGCCTTGATGGCCTCCGTGCCGCCCGTGGAGGCGCCGATGGCGATCACCTTGTGGGACGTCTCCGTCATGGCGGGCCCCGGGGCCGTTTTCTCCGCCGCGTTCCCCTCCCGGGTACCCTCCTTTTCCGGCAAGCGCTCGCGGGACAGGTTGGCGACCGAGGCGGCCCGGATCTTTTCCACCAGTTCGGCCCGGATGTCCGCCACAGAGTAGGATCCCCCGGGCTTGGCCACCACGTCCACGGCGCCGACGTCCAGGGCTTCCAGCGTCATCCGGCTGCCCTTGGGCGTCAGGGAACTGACGATGACCGTGGGGACTGGGTAGTACTTCATCAGTTTCCGGAGGAACGTCAGGCCGTCCATCCGGGGCATCTCGATGTCCAGGGTCAGCACGTCGGGTTTGAGATGGACGATCTTGTCCCGGGCCACGAAGGGGTCCGGCGCCGTCCCCACCACCTCGATGTCCGGGTAGCAGGAGAGCTCCTTCGAGAAGACGTTGCGGACGATGGCCGAGTCGTCCACGATGAGAACCTTGATCTTTTTCACGATTCGCTCGTCTCGTTGTCAGAAGTCGCCGGAATCCGATTCGTCCTGGTAGGCGCCCTGTTCGTCGAGACCCAGGATGCGATGCAGTTCCGAACGGAGTTCCTCCGGCACAAAGGGCTTTTTCAGGAAGCCCCGGGCGCCCAGGTGCTCCGCCTCCTCGATCCGCTCGCGATTGCCCTCGGTGGACACGATGATCACGGGGATCTGCTGGAAGAGATGGTCCTTCTTCAGTTCCTGCAGCAGCTCCATGCCGTTCATCTCCGGCATGTTGATGTCGGAGATGATGATGTCCACCCAGTTCCGGGTCAGGATCTCCAGGGCCTGACGCCCGTTGCCGGCCTCGAAGCATTCTCCCACACGGATCCCCGACAGGGCGATGACCTTGCGGATGACGGCTCTCATGGACAGGGAATCGTCGGTGACCAGGATGTTGAGGGACATGGTGGCTCCTTTGCGGGGAGGGGACTCCGCGCTATTTCCTGTAAATGCTGGGCTCCACGTAGCGATACCGGTGGTTGAGGCCCGTCAGGGTTTCCGAATGGCCGATGAAGAGGTGGCCGCCCTCCTCCAACAGGTCGAAAAAGCGTTCGACCACGGCGTTCTGCGTCGGCTTGTCGAAATAGATCATCACGTTCCGGCAGAAGATGATGTCGAAGGGCTGGCTGTAACGGGGGGCATCCATGAGGTTGAACCGCTCGAAGTTGATCCGGTCCCGGATTTCCCGCTTGATTCGCAGGAGGCCCTGCGACGCCCCCGTTCCGTATTGAAAGTAGCGTTTCGTCAGCGGCGGGGGGACTCCCCGGACCTTGTCCTCCGGGTAAACGCCGCGCATGGCGGCCTTCAGGACCCGGGTGGAGATGTCCGTCGCCGTGATGTGAAAGGACGTTCGCCGTCCCTGCAGGCACTCGCTGGCGGTCATGGCGACGGAGTAGGGCTCCTCCCCGGTGGAGCATCCCGCCGTCCAGATCCGGACGATGTCGGTCCGTCCCCCCTTTTCCTTTTCCTGGGCCAGGGCGGGAAGCAGGGCGGTCAGTTTCCGGAAATGCTTTTCCTCCCGGAAGAAGTGGGTGACGTTGGTGGAAATGGAATCGATCATGGTGATCAGCTCTTCCGTCCCCTCCTCCGTCGTCACGTACCGGTAGTAATCCAGAAAAGACCGAAACCCTCCTTCCCGCAGGCGCTTGCCGAGCCTTGCCTTGACCAGGTCCTTCTTGCCCTCGTGGAGGCAGATGCCGCACTGCTGGTACACGAGGCGACTGATCTTCTCGTACTCGTTGTCCTTCAGCTCTGCGGCGGACGGAAACAGGCCCATCTCAGAAATCCTTGAATTCGCCGTCTTCCAGGGGAATGATTTCCTGGGGCTTCAGCCCCGCTTTGCCTGTGCCGGTCGACGCGCCCGGGCGGCGGAGGGAGGCGACGGAGAGGACCTGGCGAAGCTTCCCCGAGGGTTCCCCGGGCAGCCGAAGCCTTCCGTTCCCGTTCCCGTTGGACTTGCCGCCGATGATGGTGACCAGCTCCAGGGAAACGTGCTTCATCTGCTCCGCCTGGGCGTTCATCTCTTCCGAGGCGGACGCCGATTCCTCCGCGTTCGCCGCCGTCTGCTGGGTGACCTTGTCCATTTCCGAGACGGCCTTGTTGATCTGGTCGATGCCCTGGGACTGTTCGCTGGAGGCGGCGGAGATCTCGCCGACCAGCTCCCCGACCTTGGAGGCGCTCACGGCGACTTCGCTGAAGGCCTCGCTTGTCTTCCCGACCAGTTCGGATCCCTCCCGGATCTTCTTCACCGTCCCCTCGATGAGGCCGGAGGTGTTCTTCGCGGCCTCCGCGGCCCGCATGGCCAGGTTCCGCACTTCCTCCGCCACGACGGCGAACCCCGCACCCGCCTCGCCGGCCCGGGCCGCCTCCACGGCCGCGTTGAGGGCCAGGAGGTTGGTCTGGAAGGCGATCTCGTCGATGGTCTTGATGATCTTGGAGGTTTCCTCGCTGGCGGC
>JBFYXW010000045.1:0-7024 GCA_041310335.1 Syntrophaceae bacterium
GCCTCTACCAGATGTGCGAACGCGGCGAGCTCCGCTGCCCGGCAATCAACGTCAACGACTCGGTCACCAAGAGTAAGTTCGACAACCTCTACGGCTGCCGCGAGTCGCTGGCCGACGGCATCAAGCGCGCCACCGGCGTGATGATCGCCGGCAAGGTCGCGGTCATTGCCGGCTACGGCGACGTGGGCAAGGGTTGCGCCCATTCGATGCGGAGCTACGGCGCCCGGGTGATCGTGACCGAAATCGACCCGATCTGCGCCCTCCAGGCGGCCATGGAGGGTTACGAGGTCACCACGCTGGAGGAGGCGGTCGGAATCGGCGACATTTTCGTCACCGCCACGGGATGCTGCAACGTCATCACGG
Source organism: Syntrophaceae bacterium (assembly GCA_041310335.1). Classification (GTDB taxonomy): domain Bacteria; phylum Desulfobacterota; class Syntrophia; order Syntrophales; family PHBD01; genus PHBD01. Next base: position 364 of record JBFYXW010000045.1, read on the forward strand.
GCCGGCACATGGAAAGGATGAAGAACGAGGCCATCGTCTGCAACATCGGCCACTTCGACAGCGAGATCGAGATGAGCTACCTGGAGACGACCAAGGGGATCCGCCGGGAAACCGTCAAGCCCCAGGTGGACAAGTTCACCCTCCGCTCGGGGCGCTCCCTCATCGTCCTGGCGGAGGGGCGGCTCGTCAACCTGGGCTGCGCCACGGGCCACCCCAGCTTCGTCATGAGCAACAGTTTCACGAACCAGTGCCTCGCCCAGATCGCCCTGGCCGCGAAGCGCCTGCCCGTGGGGGTCTACACCCTGCCGAAGAAGCTGGATGAGGAAGTCGCCCGCCTGCACCTGCGCCGCCTCGGGGTGAAGCTGACGCGGTTGACGAAGGAGCAGGCCCAGTACCTGGGCGTCCCGGCGAGCGGTCCCTTCAAGCCCGACCACTACCGGTACTGAGGAAACGTTTCCGGAGAAAAGACCGGCGGAGAACGCCGGCATCATGGAGAATGGAAGGGCCTTTCCCGGCGGGGGAAGGCCCTTTCCTTTTCCGTGCCGTCCGCGACGCGGGCCTTTACAGCGGTCTTTCCGGGTGCTATGGTTTCGCCCCCGGGGAGGGGCGCTGCCGGAGCCGCGACGACGGCCGCTGCGGGGCGCATCGGGCCCCTGTTTCCCTTGCCGTACCCGCAGGCCCGGCAAGGACGCCTGTGAGCGCCATCCGCTCCCCGAGACCAATGAATCCTGCAAGGGGGAACCTCGACCATGTCTGAAAATCCGCTCCACGCCCTCATGAATCCCCGGTCCATCGCCATCGCCGGTGCCGGAAACAACCCCATGAAAATGGGGACCATGCAGGCTTTAAGCGCCCTCCACGACGGCTACCGGGGCCGGATCTTCCCGATCCACCCGAAGGATAAGGTTGTCCTGGGGCTTCCCGCCTGGTCGTCTCCCCTCGATCTCCCCGAGGTCCCGGACCTGGGGATGATCGTCGCTCCCGTGGGCGAGGTCCCGAAACTGCTGGACGAGTTCGGCCGGAAGGGGACGAAGCGGGTCATCGTGTGCACGGCGGGATTCCGCGAGGTCGGTCCCGAGGGGAAGGTCCTGGAGCAGCAGGCCAACGAAATCGCCGCCCGCTATGGCATCCGCTTCCTGGGGCCCAACTGCATGGGGATCCTCAACTCGGAGATCTCCCTGAACCTCACGGTCATGCACCACGACGGGCGGCCGGGGCTCCTGGGGCTCGCCTCCCAGAGCGGGACCTACGTGACCCAGACCCTCTACTACCTCCGCCAGCGGGGCATCCGCCTCAGCAAGGCCATCAGTTCGGGGAACGAGGCCAACATCAACATCATCGACGCCCTGGAGTACTTCGGGGAGGACGAGCAGACCCGGGCGGTCATCCTCTACATCGAGGCCATCCGCGACGGGAGCCGGTTCGTCGAGGCGGCCCGGCGGGTGACGCGCCACAAGCCCGTTTTCGCCCAGTACGTGGGCGGATCCGCCGCCGGTGCCCGGGCGGGCCTCAGCCACACCGGCGCCATGGCGGGGCCGGACTTCCTCTACGAGGGGATCTTCAAGCAGGCCGGCATCGTCCGCGCCCAGACCATCGAGGACCTCTACGCCCACGGCTGGGCCGCTGCCACCCAGCCTCCCCTGCGGGGGAAGCGGATCGGGGTCGTGACGCACTCGGGCGGGCCGGGGACGGCCATGTCCCACACCTGCGACCAAGGAGGCCTGGATGTCGCCCCCTTCTCGGAGAAGCTTCAAAGCCAGATCCGGCCCCTCATCGCGCCCCACGCCTCCAGCGCCAATCCCGTGGACCTGACCTTCAACCTGGACACGGAGCAGATGACCGTCCGGATCCCCGAGATCATCCTGGGCAGCGGGGAGGTCGACGGCCTCCTCATTCACGGCCCCATGACGACGGGCTGGATGAAGGAGGTCTTCCCCCATTTCGCCCCCATCGTGAAGGACATGACCCTGGAGGCGTTCCTCGCCGGCTTCGTCCGGGACCTCTCGCCGGCCATGGCCCTGCCGAAGAAGTTCGGGAAGCCCGTCCTGGTCTGCTCTTTCCTCGACCGGGAGGACAACTTCGCCGCTGCCTACCAGGACAATGACATCCCCGTCTTCGACGCCCCGGAGAAGGCGGCCCGGGCCATGATCAGCCTGTACCGCTCGTTCGAGTCACAGAACCGCAGGCCAAGGGAGGCGCCCGTCCCGCCGGAGACGTCCGCCGAAGCGGAGAGGATCCTGCGGGAGGCCCTGGCCGCGGGACAGCGGGCCCTGGACGAGCACGCGGCGAAGCGGATCCTGGCCCTCTACGGGATCCCCGTCCCGCGGGAGGCCCTCGCCGGGACCGCCGACGAGGCGGCCGGCGCGGCGAAAGCCATCGGCGGCGCCGTGGCGCTGAAAGCCTGCTCCTGGGAGATCATGCACAAATCCGGCAAGGGGCTCATCGCCCTGAACCGGAGGACGGAGGGCGAGGTCCGGGAGGCCTTCGCCGGCATCCGCCAGGCCGCGGGGCGGGACGTCCCCGTCCTCGTCCAGGAGATGGTTCCGGGGGGGCGGGAACTGGTGGCCGGCATGGTCCGGTTCCCCGGTTTCGATCCCTGCCTCCTCTTCGGCCTGGGCGGCGTGTATACGGAGATCTTCCGGGACAACACGCTTCGGCTGGCACCCCTCTGTGAAGCCGAGGCGGAGGAGATGCTGGACGACATCCGGGGGAAGGCCCTCCTGGGTGCCTTCCGGGGCCAGCCCGCGGCGGACCGGGCGGCTCTGGTCCAGGTGATCCGGCGGCTCGGCTGGATTGCCGTCCTGCACCCGGAGATCGCCGAGATCGACCTGAACCCGGTGATCCTCGACGGTCCGCGCCCCGTCGCGGCGGACGCCCTGTTCGTCCTGAAGGTCTGAAGGCTGGGGCCCTCGCCCGTCCGCGGCCGGATGGGCGGGGAGAACCGCTTCGAACACGCATTTTCCGTGCGTTGCCCGGAGTCCGGGGCAGGGAGGAGAGGAAGATGATTCGCGATTTTCGTGGGCTCGTCAAGCGGGCCGCGGCGCTGGGGCCGAAACGGGTGGCCGTCATCGCCCCCCAGGAGAGTTCCTCCATCGAGGCCATCGAGGAGGCCCGCCGGAAGGGGTTGGCCCGGGGTATTCTCGTGGGGCATCGCGCCCTGATCGAGCAGTTGCTCCGGAAGGCCGGCGCCGACCCAGCGGACCACGAGATCGTCGACGAGCGGGACATGGACCGGGCCGCCGAGCGGGGAGTCGAACTGGCGGCGGCGGGGGAGGCGGACATCCTGCTGAAGGGCGGGATCTCGACGAATCGCCTCCTCCAGGCGGTCCTGGCGGGGCCCCGGTCCCTCCGGACGGGCCGGCTCCTCAGCGACGTTGCCCTTTTCGAGGACCGGCGGGAGGGGACCCGGAAGATCGTCCTCCTCTCCGACGGCGGCGTCAACGTGGCGCCGGATCTGAAGGAGAAGATCGCCATCATCCGGAACGCCGTCGCCGTGGCGCACGCCCTGGGCATCGCGCTGCCGAAGGTGGCCGTCCTGTCGGGGGTGGAGAAGGTGCAGCCGGAGGTCCGCTCCACCGTGGATGCCCTGGCCCTGGCGAAGATCTGCTCCTACGGGGAGGTCCCGGGCTGCATCGTCGACGGTCCCTTCGCCCTGGACAACGCCGTCTCGCCCGAGGCGGCGCGGGTCAAGAAGGTCGAGTCCCCCGTGGCGGGGAACGCCGACATCCTCATCATGCCGGACCTGGAGGCGGGGAACATCTTCGGCAAGTCCCTCGTCTACTACGCCGGAAAGGACCTGGCCCACGTCATCGTCGGGGCCCGGGTGCCCGTTCTCATCAGCTCCCGGTCGGACCCCCCGGCGGCCCGGCTGGCCTCCATCGCCCTGGGAGTCCTCATGGTGGAGCAGAACCGGAAGGGGGAGGAGAAGCCATGAAGGTCACCCAGCTCTCCGTTTTTCTCGAGAACCGCTCCGGCGTCATGGCGGAACTGACCACCTTCCTGGGAGACCACGGCGTGAACATCCGGGCCCTCTCCATCGCCGAGTCCCGGGACTTCGGCGTCCTGCGCATGATCGTTCCCGACCCGCCCGCGACGGCCGCCCTGCTCCGGACCCGGGGATACAGCCTCCAGGAGGTGGAGGTCCTGGCTGTCCAAGTTCCCGACGAGCCGGGTGGTCTCGCCGGGGCGCTCACGGCGCTGGCCGCCGAGGGGCTCAACGTGGATTATCTCTACACCTTCCTGGACAAGCTGGGGAACAGCGCCGTCATCCTTTTCCGGGCGGACAACCCGGATTTTGCCGAGGCGGTCCTGGCGAGGAGGGGGTTCAAGCTGCTGGGGCAGGAGGATTTCCGCAGGATCTGAGCCCGGGGCCGCAGGCGGACCTTTGCCGCTGCCCTTCCCCGGTCTCCGGGCCGCACTTTCCCGGGGCCGTCAGGTTCGGATCCGCGAATAAAGAACCGCCGCGGCGGCGAGGAAGAGGATGTTGGCCGTCCAGGCCGCCAGGATGGGCGGCAGGGTGCCGGCCCGCCCCAGGGACAGGCCGAAGGCGTGGACGAGCCAGTAGGAGAAGCCGATCACGAGGGCCGCGCCGATGCTGCGGCTGATGCCCCCGCCGCGCTCCTCCCGGAGCGAAAAGGAAATCCCGATGAACACCAGGAGGACCGTCACCAGCGAGAACGCCACCTTCCCGTGCATGTCCACCACGTAGCGGGTGGCATCGAACCCTTCCGAGCGAAGTTTCCGCACGTAGTCCCTGAGTTCGAAGAATCCCATCTGCTCCGTGTCCTTCTGGACGATCTTGAAATCCTCCGGCTTCTCCGGGATGGCCACGACCTTGCGCGGGATCCACTCCAGGGAGGGAAAGCCGCCCTGGTCGAAGCGGGTGACGAGGAGCTTCGTGAAGACCCACGCCCCGTCCTTCCACTCCGCTTTCTCCGCGTCGATCCGCTGCGACAGGTGGAAATCCGGTGTCAGATAGTAGATGGAGATGCCCCGCAGGGTGTTCGTCCGGGGCTCGAAGAAGCGGAAATTGTAAACGCCGTCCTTGCCGCGATACCAGATCTGGTTCTGCTTGAAGGCCGGCATGTTTTCCTTCCGGGGCACCTCCACCAGCCGGATCGTCTCCGCCCGGGTGTTCGTCCAGGGCATGATCCATTCACTGATGAAAAAGGAGGCGATGCCGATGGCGACGGCCAGGAGGATCACCGGGCGGGCGAGGCGGTAGAGGCTGACCCCGCCGGCCTTGACGGCGGTGATCTCGCTGTGGCGGGACATGGCGCCGAAGGTCATGAGGGTGGCCAGGAGGACCGCCGCCGGGAGGGTCTGGGCGACGATCATGGGGATCATGTAGAAAAAGTGGGCCGCCACCAGCCCGACGGGTGCGTGGTTGCTCATGAAGTAGCGGATCTTCCCGAAGAAGTCCACCATCAGCGCCAGCAGGAGGAGCGACAGGACGATCATCCCGAAGAGCCGGAGAAACTCCCGGGTCACGTAGCGGTCCAGGATCGTCATGCCTTGGACCCGCCTTTCTTCCGCCAGCGGCGGATCGTTGCCTCGATCCACCGGGGAACCGGAAAGGGCCGTTCCCGGGCGGCCATGGTGAACAGGGCGATCCCGAGGGCGCCGAAGAGCACGTTCGGGGTCCAGGTGCCGACGGCGGGGTGGATCCGTCCCAACTCCGCCAGGGCCTCTCCCCCCATGAGGATCAGATAGTAAGCCAGGGCGATGAGGAACCCAATGGTGACGCCGCGGGACCTCACCGAGCGGTGGGCCCGGATCCCCAGGGGGACTCCCAGGAGGCCGAAACAGAGGCACGAGACGGGGATGGTCATCTTCTTGTTCAGCTCGATGGCCAGTTCCCGCAGGGCCGCCGTGTCGAGGCCCGCCTTGCGGATCCGCTCCAGGAGCTCCCCCGCCGTCATCTCCGTACTGGATTTCTCCGCCGCCGCCGCGGTCAGCGCCGCCTCCACGTCGAGGGTCACATCGTAGAATTCGAAGTCCAGTTTCCGGTAGTTCGTGAGGTCCGGGCTGACGCTGTGGGTGCTGCCCTGGTAGAGGCGGAGGATGATGACCATCCGGACCGGGTCCGCCAGGAGGTAGGCCCGCTGGGCGAAGATTGTCGACGGCTCCCCGGTGATCCGGTTGTCCGAGATGATGACTCCTTCCAGGTACTCGTTCTTGTTGTGAATCCGGTCGGCGTAAATGAGGATGCCCCGGAAGTCGTCGACGAAGACTTTTTCCTTCAGACCCAGGGAGGCCCGCTGCTGGGCCACCTTATAGACGAGGTTCTTCGCCGCCAAGTTGCCGCCGGGGACGAGGTAAAACGTCACCGCGGCGGTGAACAGGAAGGCCGCCGCGGAGAAGACCGCCACGGGGAGGGCGAGCTGGTAGAGGCTCTGCCCCGCCGACTTCAGCACGGTGATCTCGTTGTCCCCCGAGAGGCGCCCCAGGCCGATGAGGATGGCCACCAGGAGGGAAACGGGGATGGTGTAGACCAGGAAGGACGGCATGAGGTAGAGGATGAGCCGGACCACGTCGAGGAGGCCGACGCCCCGGTTGACCATCAGGCTCACCAGCTGGACGATCTTCCCCATGAGGAGGACGAAGGTCAGGATGAACAGGGTCATGCCGAAGGGGACGGCGATTTCCCGGAAGATGTACC
>JBFYXW010000046.1:0-7130 GCA_041310335.1 Syntrophaceae bacterium
CCGTTTCCTCCTTCGCGAGCAGGAGCGCATTCGCCTCATCGGTCGCCCCGTTTTTCAGGAACCGGAGCATCCGTGGGCCTCCCTGTTCCGGGAGGCCGGTCCGCATTTCTTTCATGGGGTCCCCTTGCCCTTCCCCGAAAGGCCTTTCGGCTAAAGGACAGCAAAGGGAACGGTTTGTCAAGACAGAGGGTGGATGCGTTGGGGAAGAGGGGGAGGGGGCCGGCCCGACTTCGACCGGCCCCCTCCGGAGGGGGGATCAGTAATTCACGTTGGCGATGCCCTTGAGGCCCAGGATCTGGCGGGCCTCGTCCGGCGTGGCCGGCTCGACACCGAGCTCCTTGGCGACCTTGACCATCTTGGCCACCTGCTCGCCGTTGCTCTTGGCCATCCGGCCCTTCTCCAGCCAGAGGTTGTCCTCCAGGCCCACCCGGCAGTTGCCGCCGAGGAGGAGCGACTGGGTGCAGATGGGGATCTGGGCCCGGCCGGCGACGCAGACGGAGAACTCGAACTCCCCGATGTTCCGCTTCGCGTGCTCCACGAGGAACATCAGGTTCTCCGGGCTCGCGGAGAGGCCGCCCAGGATGCCCAGGACGAACTGGATGTAGACGGGCTTCTTGATGTAGCCGGCCTGGATGAGGAACGCCACGTTGTTCACCATGCCCGCGTCGTAGATCTCGAACTCGGGCTTGGTCTTGTTCTCGTTGAAGACCGCGCAGTACTCCCGCAGGGTCTTGAAGGTGTTGGTGAAGATGAAGTCTTCCGTCATGCCCAGCATCATCTTCTCCCACTCGTACTTCCACTCCTTGTAGCGCAGCAGCATGGGGAAGAGGCCCCAGTTCATGGACCCGGCGTTGCAGGAGGCCAGTTCGGGCTTGTAGGCCGTGACCGGGGCGACCCGCTGCTCCAGGGTCATGCCGGCTCCCCCGCCGGTGGTGATGCAGACGACGGCGTTGCAGCGGCTCTTGATGCTCGTGACGATTTCCTTGATCAGCCCCAGGTCGGGGGAGGGGAAACCGTTCTCGGGGTTGCGGGCGTGAACGTGGACCACCGCCGCCCCCGCCTCGTAGGCCCGGACGGCCTCGTCAGCGATCTGCTGGGGCGTGATGGGAAGGTACTCCGACATCGTGGGGGTGTGAATGCTCCCGGTGACGGCACAGGTGATGACTGCTTTCTCTTTCATATCCAGAAACTCCTTTCTGACGATTTGCTTTCTCCGTGGTCCTTGCCACATCTACTCCGGCAAAACCGGCAACTCGAAAAGGGACAGGTTGTCAAAAACCGCCTTGTACTTGCCGTTTTCAATCCCCGATACGATCTTGACGACCGTATCGTTGATCGGGGTTGCTACGCCCATCCTGCGACCGTTCTCGCAAACGACTCCGTTGATGGCATCGATCTCCGTCTTCAGGCCCTTCTCCAGGTCCTGAAGCATGCTGGCCTTGAGGAGCCGGTGGGGACCGAAGACCAGCTTGTAGATTCCCATGCGCCCCGTGAGTTCGGCCTGCGTCTGGAAGGCGAGGATATTCAGGTCCGCCCCCTGGATCTTTTCCAGGGAGATGCCCAGCTTGCGGACGACGGCGATGCTCTCGTTGCCGATCCAGGTGGCGCAGGCCAGGGACTTTTCATTGTCCAGGACATCCCCGAATGTGCAGCCCAGTGCGGCGGACATGCCGCTCATCGTGGCATTGATGAGGAGTTTCGACCACCGGATTCCCGGCAGGTTGGTCGTGATCTCCGTCGGGCAGATCTTCTCCAGCAAGGCCGCCACGGTCTTGGTGCGTTCCCGGATCGTCCCGTCCAACTCTCCCAGGTCCAGGGTCATCTTGTCCGCTTCCGACGTGAGTTCCGACACGCCGGGGCGAAGCCAGGTGGCTCCCCAGCCGACGGCGCATCCCATGACCTTTTCTCGGCCCACGTAGGCCGCCACGGCCTCCTCGGGCACGCCGTTTTGGAGGGTGCACACGATGCTGTCCTTGTGCAGGTGGGGTACGAGGGACTTCAGCGCCGCCTCGTTGTATGTCTGTTTGACCAGGTACAGGACGAGGTCGTACGTGCCCGACATTTCACCGGGGGTGATTGCCTTGACGGGGACATTGATGTCCAGCTTGCCCGTGACCGTCGCACCGTTCTTGTTCAGGGCGTCGACGTGCTCCCGGTTTGCATCGATGAGAACAACGTCTCCCCCATTTTTTGTAATCAGCGCCCCGGAGATGGTTCCCAGGGACCCTGCTCCCAATATCGCTACTTTCATGTCAACCCTCGCAATCTCCTGTCTCTCCGACAGGCACATTTCTATAAAATCCTGAGCCTCTTCCGCTTACAGCTTCCCGTGGAACTTCAGCAGGGCCAGGAGTCCGTCGTCCCGCCAGCGGGCGACCTCCTCGCTGGTCCGGCCCAACTCCGCCGGCCGGTTGGCCATCTCCTGGAGCACGCCCTCGTGGGCCGCCTCCAGCCAGTTTTCCGGCCACTTCTTCCAGTCCGCCATGTCTTCCCACCACCACTCCACGGTGGGGCCGATGTGATGCATGACGCCCTTCAGGCCGAAGGGGCCTCCGGCCAGGTGGTAGATCAGGTTCGGGCCCATGAGCCCGTAACGCAGGCCCGGCCCGAAGGTGACGGCCTTGTCCACGTCCTCCACGGAGCACACGCCCCGGACGACCAGGTCCACTGCTTCCCGGTAGAGGGCCACCGAGAGGCGGTTGGCGATGAATCCCAGGGCCTCCTTCCGGAGGACGATGGGCTCCTTGCCGAGGGCCTGGTAAAAAGCAACGGCAGCCTCGACAGCGGCCTCGGAGGTCTTCTCCCCCTTGCCGATCTCCACCAGGGGGATCAGGTGCGGGGGGTTGTAGGGATGGGCCCCGAGGCAGCGCTCCGGGTGGGCCGATTCCTTGGCGATCTCCGTGATCAGGAGCCCCGAGGTGCTGGAGGCGAAGATCGCCTCCGCCGGGGCGTGGCGGTCCACCTGGGCCAGCAGCGCCTGCTTCACCTCGTACCGCTCCGGCGAAGCCTCCTGGATGAACCCGACGTCCGCCACGGCCTCCGCCAGGTCCGTCGTGTACCTGGCCAGGCCCATGGCCACGTGGGCCTTGTCCGCCGTCAGGATGTTTCTCTTGACGAGGAAGTCGAAGCCCGCGGCGACGCGGTTCCGGGCGGTCTGCAGGGCCTCCTCGTTGATGTCGTATATATGGGCGGGGTAGCCCTTCCACAGGAAGTTGAGGGCCCAGCCGGATCCGATCATGCCTCCCCCGCCCAGCACGGCTGTTTTCTTGATGTCCTTGACGTTCATGGTTTCCTCCGCGAAATCGCGCTTGCTAGTAGATCAGGATGCCCAGGGGGATCACGATGAGCAGGGCGATGATCGTCGCCACGATGTGGCCCCACCAGATGTGCTTGTAGCCGTTCATGTGGGTGAGACCGGTGACGGCGAGGAAGGTGATGACCACGCCGTTGTGGGGCAGGGCGTCGAAGCAGCCCGCCGACATGGTGGCCACGCGGTGGATCAGGTCGGGCGAGAGGCCCAGGGCCAGGTACTTCGGCGCCAGGGTCTCCAGGATGATCCCCAGACCGCCCGAGGCGGAGCCGGTGATGCCGGCCATCATGTTCGTGGCGATGGCCAGGGAGACAATCGGGTGCATCGGCAGCGTCAGCAGCCAGGCGGCGATGACCTTGAAGCCCGCCGTGGCCGCGATGGCCATGCCGTAGCCCACGTCCGCGCAGGTGTTCACGATGGGAATGACCGTGTTGACGGCGCCCTTGTTCAGGGTGTCGAGGATGTTCTTAAAGTACTTCCAGAAGAAGGCGAGGCAGGCGACCACGCCGCCGCCCAGGGCGTAGACGGCGTCCAGCTTGAAGGCGTTGAGCATCACCACGACCACGATCATGGGGACGATGCTGAGCCACACGTTGGGGAGCTTGTCCATGACGGCCACTTCGCCGGCCACGACACCGACGCCGCTGGGGGCCACGTAGCCCTCACCGCGGGCCTGGGCCTTCTTGAGCTGGTACTTGAAGTAGAAGACGTTGAAGGCCGCCACGACGATGGCGCCGAGGATGCCCAGCAGGGGGGCCGACATGGTGGAGGAGGCCATGTACTTCGTCGGCATGATGTTCAGGATCTGCGGGGAGCCGGGCAGCATGGTCATCGTGATGGACCCGATGCTGAAGGCGTAGGGGATGACAAACAGGTGCCACGGCAGGTTCAGCTCCTTGAAGATGGGCCGCCCGATGGGGATGAGGGCGAAGATGACGACAAAGAGGCTCACGCCGCCGTAGGTCAGGGCCACGCCGATCAGGGCGACGGCCATGACGCCGTTCATCGGGTTCCCCCGACCGACGACCTTCAGGATCCCCTCGGCGATGGCCCGGGCGGCGCCGCTGTCCTCCATGACCTTGCCGAAGAGGGACCCCATCAGGAAGATGAGGTAGAACTTGCCCGCATAACTGACGAACCCCTTCATGTAGGGGCCGGTCAACGTGGGAAGAATGTCCAGGCCGGAAAAGGCCGCGACGAAGATCACGGCCATGGGGGCCAGGATGATGATGTGCCATCCCCGGAGGGCGAAGACCACGATGAAGGCCAGGGACAGCAAGATGCCGATGATGCTGAGGGTGCTAGGATCCATTTCCAACTCTCCTTTCCTTGGATTTATCTGGCATCCGTTCTAAAGGAGAGAGGGTGGAAATGGCAATGGGGGGCACCCCCCATTTCCCGGGGGGGAGCCCCCCTTAGGCGGGCCTTGGATGAGCCGTGTTATCCTTCCCAGAGATCCGGGTCGGCGACGCCGATCTTGATGGCGTACTTCAGGAGTTCCAGGCGGTCGTGGATCCCCAGTTTGTTCATGACGCTGGTGCGGTGCTTCTCTACCGTCTTGGCGCTGACGCAGAGGATGTCGGCGATCCGGGCCGTCGAGTTCCCCTCCACGACGAGACGGAACACCTGCTGCTCCCGCTCCGACAGGAGTTCGTACCCCTTGGGGGCGGGCGCTTTTTCTCGGCTTCTGACGTAGCTGCCGATGACGTCCGCCCGGATCCGGGAACTGAGGAAATACTCCCCCCGGTGGGCCGCCCGGATGGCTTCCAGGATGTCGGAACTCGGGGAGGCCTTCAGGACGTAGCCGGTGGCCCCGGAGGCCAGGGCCTGGTGGACGTAGCTCTCCTTGGCATGCATGGACAGGACCACGACCTGGACGGCCGGCTGGGCTTCCCGGATCAGGCCGATCACTTCCAGCCCGCTCAAACCCGGCATCCCGATGTCCAGGACGACGACATCGGGGCGGAGGGACTTCGCCGCCTCCAGGGCCCGGCAGCCGTCCTCGGCCTCGCCGATCACCTCCAGGTCGGTGTGGGCGTTGAGGACCTGGCGCAGCCCGTCCCGGACAATGGCGTGATCGTCGGCGATGAGGATGCGGATCTTTTTCACGGTTCGGTTCCTTCCTCGGGGATCTCGACCCGGATCGTCGTTCCCCGCCCCGGTGAAGAGGTGATGTCGAATGTCCCCCCCAGGGAGGCCACCCGCTCCCGCATGCTGAGGAGGCCGATTCCGCGGGGGCTCCCCTCGGGAAGACCCGCCTCGTCCGGCTCGTACCCGACCCCGTCGTCCCGGATCACGAGGATCGTCATGGGGTGGCTATGGGTCAGGAGGATCCGGACGTTTCGGGCCTGGGCATGCTTGGCGATGTTGGTGAGGCACTCCTGGCAGACCCGGTACAGGACGATCTCGGCGGGGCCCCGGAGGCGCCGCTTGAACCCCGTCGCCTGGAACTGGACGTCCAGGCCTTCTCGTTGGTTCAGGAATTCCTGGATGTGCCATTCCAGGGTCGGGATGAGACCCAGGTGGTCCAGCAGATCCGGTCTCAGGCGGGCCGTGGTCTTGCGGACCTGGTCGGCCAGCTGCTCGACCCGGCGGACCAGGGTGCGGCACCGCTCCTGCCGTTCGGCGTCGTGTCCGAGGGAGGCCGCCAGTGCCTCCAGGCCGAAGTGGAGGGAGGTGAGGGTCTGGCCGAACTCGTCGTGGAGGTCCGCGGCGAGGCGCCGGCTCTCCTCCTCGATGACGTCGATGAGGCGCCGGGACAGGTGGTGGATCTTCTCCTCCGCCTCCTTGCGGCCGGTGATGTCGATGACGATCGCCACGACGGCCGGTTTGCCCTGGTAGAGGGCGGGGCTGGCCCACAGCTCCACCCAGACGACGGACTGGTCCCTGCAGAGGGCCCGGAAGATATACTGGGCAGGGTAGAACATGGTTTTCTGGCGTTTCAGGCCCCGCGATTTCACGAGTTGGCGGTCCGCCGGGTGGATTACCTCCCAGAAGGGCCTGCCGACGAGCTCGGCGGGGGAGTCGTAGCCCAGCATCTCCACGAGCCGCTGGTTCACGTACTGGAAGAGCCCGTTCTGGTGAATGGTGATTCCGGCGATGGCGTTGTCCACGACAGTACGGTACTTTTCCTCCGACTCCTGGAGGTTTCGCTCGGCCCGCTTCTTGTCCGTCACGTCCACAACGAACCCTTCGTACCCCTCCGGCTCCCCGCTCTTGTTCCTCCGGATCGCCGAGGTGATGTGGACGTCGATGACGCTGCCGTCCTTCCGGTTCATCTGGGTCTCGAATTCCCGTACGGATCCGTGCCGGGAGATCATTTCCTGAAAGCGGAGACGGCTTTCCGGGTCCCGGTAGAGAGATCGGGCCGAATCGACGCCGATCAGTTCCTCCCGGGAATCGTACCCGAGCATGCGGGCGCCGGCCTCGTTGATGTCCAGCAGCATGCCGTCCAGGTCCGTCAGGGAGACCATGGCGGGGGAGTGCTCGAAGAGGTGGCGGTATTTCCGCTCCGAGTCTTGAAGGGACTTCATGGCCCGCTGGCCGGCGGCCAGCCTCTCTTCCAGTTCGGCGATCCGCCGGCCGGCGGATGGATCCGTTTCGGTTTTCTTCACGGGGACCCTTTCCTTCAGCCCTTCATCGGCTCGATGTGCGCTTGTTGCGGGACGGCTTTCTTGTAATGGAGGCAGCGCCGGGAGTCAAGCGCCATTCCCGGGGAATGGACAATCAAGAAGGGAACTTACCGGATTTCAAACATCCCTTCTCCCAGGGGCCGGCCGTCGACGAGGACGACTACCCGGTACGCTCCGGGAGGCCAGTG
>JBFYXW010000047.1:0-8044 GCA_041310335.1 Syntrophaceae bacterium
GGTCCCGCATACACGCGCCACCAGGTTCCCTTGCCGGCGACGGCGGTTTTCCTGAAAAACGACGGCCAACCCTTCCGGGTGAGTTCCCGGACCTGCTTCACGGCGCCGTCCGCGCTCCGGAACGAAGCCAGGTGGACGCTGTAAGAACCCGCCGGGTCCGGGGGCGCCGCCGCGGCGACCGCGGCGATGGTCAAGGCGGGAACGAGCAGGAGCGCGGCCCAGAGCCAGGGAAGAAGAACCCGGAACGGACCGGTGCGAGACGGGTGCGGGGCCTGCGGGTGTGCCATGGATGCATCCTCCTGACCGTGGGTGCGAGTGTCCTTCTATATCACAATGCGGTCCCGCCATCACGGGTTTCGCGCTTTGTCCGCCTCCGGGGGTGCCGCCGACAGGGATTCCAGCTGCTGGCCGAGAGCGCTCCAGCGCTCGTAGAGATCCTCCAGGGTTGCCTGGATCCGTTTCCGCTCGCCGTGAAGGAGCCTCGCGCGCTCGCCGTTCCGGAGAACCCCGGGATCGCAGAGCAGGGCGTCGCGGGCCTCCCTTTCCTTCTCCAGCGCGCCGATCCGCTCCTCCACCTCCGAGAATTCCTTCCGGAGGGCGCTTCGGACACGGTACAGGCGGTTCCGCTCCTCCGCCACCTGGCGGCGGGCGTCCCTCTGCGCCGGTTCCCGGACCCCTTCCGGGGACCGGGCGGGTCCGCCGTCCTCTCCGGACGCGGCCTGCTCCCGGGCCCGTTTCTCGATGAAATAAGAGTAGTTTCCGGGATATTCACGGAGGCGCCCGTCCCGGATCTCGAGGACCCGGTGCACCAGGCGGTCGAGGAAGGAGCGGTCGTGGGAGACGATGAGAACGGAACCCGAATACTGGAGGAGGGCCTCCTGGAAGAGGTCCTTGGTCTGCAGGTCCAGGTGGTTCGTCGGCTCGTCCAGGATGAGCAGGTTCGTGTCCAGGAGGATCAGTTTCAGGAGGGCCAGGCGCGACTTTTCGCCCCCCGAGAGGACCCGCACGGGTTTGTGAATGTCGTCGCCGGAGAAGAGGAAGGCCCCCAGGAGGTTCCGCCGCCCCTGGTCGGTGCTGCGGCTGCCGGCGTCCTGGACCTCTTCCCAGGCGGTCCGCTCGTAGTCCAGGTTCTCGGCGCTCTCCTGGGAGAAGAAGCCGATCCGGACGTTCTGTCCGTGCTCCACGACGCCCGCGGAAGGCTCTTCCTCGCCGCTCAGGATCCGCG
Source organism: Syntrophaceae bacterium (assembly GCA_041310335.1). Lineage (GTDB taxonomy): Bacteria > Desulfobacterota > Syntrophia > Syntrophales > PHBD01 > PHBD01. Next base: position 1,226 of record JBFYXW010000047.1, read on the forward strand.
TGAGGGTGGATTTCCCGGAACCGTTGACGCCCACCAGGGCCACCCGGTCCCCCCGGGTCACGGTGAAGCGGACGTCCCGGAAGACCTCCAGGTCTCCATAGGACTTGGCGAGATCGCGAACCGACAGGACCTCCCGGCCGCTCCGGGGTGCCTCGGGGAATCGGATCGCCACGGCCCGGGCCTCTCCGGGGTCCTCCAGGACCTCCAGGCGCTCGAGCCGCTTGATGCGGCTCTGGACCTGCCGGGCCTTGGTGGCTTTGTAGCGGAAGCGCTCGACGAACTCCCGGGTCCGCCGGACCTCCCCCTCCCGGCGGAGTCGCTCCTGCTCGAGGGCCTCCCGCCGCCGCTCCCGCTCGGCCAGCCAGGCCGTGTAGCTCCCCTTGAACAAGGTGATGTTCCCGCTTGCCAGCTCGGCAACCTGGTTCACCATCCGGTCCAGGAACATCCGGTCGTGGGAGACGGTGATGAGCGTCCCCGCGTAGTTCCCCAGGTAGCCCTCGAGCCATTCCATGCTTTCCGTGTCCAGGTGGTTCGTGGGTTCGTCCAGGAGCATGACGGCGGGGTCGGACAGGAGGATGACGGACAGGAGGATCCTCATCTTCCAGCCTCCGGAGAAGTCGGCGCAGGCCTTGCCGAAGTCGCTCTCACGGAAGCCGAGGCCGCGGAGGACCTGCCGGACCCGGGACTCGAAGCCGTAGCCGCCCCGGTTGCGGAATTCCGTCAGCAGGGTCTCGTATTCCCCGAGAAGCCCCAGGGGCGGGGAGGCCAGGCGGGAGATCTCCTCCTCGCAGCGGCGGATCGCCTCCTCCTGATCCGCCATGCCGGTGCGGTCCTTGATGAAATCCAAAAGGGGGGTTGCCTCGAGCTCCACAAGGTCCTGGGGGAGGTAGCCGACGGACCGGTCCCGGCGGCCGGCGACATCAACGGCGCCTTCGTCCAGCTCCATCTGGCCGAGGATGGCCCGGAGCAGCGTGGTCTTGCCGGTTCCGTTGTCCCCCACGAGGCCGATGCGGCTCCGTTCGGGGATGGTCCAGTCGATTCCGGCAAAGAGGACCCTGGCCCCGAAGGAGAGGCGGACGTTCCGGAGGAAGATCAAGGGAAGGCCTTCCTTACGGGGTTTCCCGCATCTGGGCGATCAGATCCGCGAGGGAGGAACTCTCCTCGATGGTGAGCTGGTAGTCCCCCGAATCTCCCTCGCCGGCCTGGGCGGTTTCCTGCCGGTGTGCGGGGAAGAGCCGCTCCGGTTCCTTTTCCGCCGTTGCGGGCGCCGTCTGGGGAATCCGCCGTACCACCCCGGAATAGAGAAGGGGCGGCGCGTATTCGGGGCTTTCCGGCGGCAGTTCGGAGGGGCGGAAGACCGCCGAGGGGGGCACGAACTGGTTCCGGTAGTTGAGGTAATCCGTCAGGTAGGCCTCGCTGGTGAACATCCCCTCGCTCTTGGCGGTCTGCATGGCGCTCTCGAGCTGGGAGATCTTGTTGTCCCGGATGAGCGCCCGGACCGCCTGGTTGCTCCGCATGATCATCATCAGGGGGACCTGGAAGCCCGTGCGGTCCAGGAACTGCAGGTGCTGGACGACGATGACGATCAGGCTCGTGGAGAGCTGGTTGCGGACCTCGTTCTGGGCCTCGAGGGGGAAGGCGTTGCAGATCCGGTAAATGGCCTCCTCGGGGCTGGAGGAGTGGAGCGATGCGATGACCAGGTGTCCCGACTCCGCCGCGTCGAGGGTCAGGCGCATGACCTGGCGCTCCCGGAGCTCGCCCACGACGATGACGTCCGGGTCCTCCCGGAGGACGTCCAGGAGACCCTGCTCGAAGGAGAGCATGTGGGTCCCCAGTTCCCGCTGTTCCACGAAGGAGCGCTTCGAGACGAAGCGGTACTCGATGGGATCCTCCAGGGTAATGACGTGGGCGGCGCGGGTTTCGTTGATCTCCTCCACCATGGCCGCGATGGTCGTCGATTTTCCGCACCCGGTGGGACCGCACACCAGGATGAGTCCGGTCCGGTTCTGGCAGTACTGCTGGAGGGAGGGATGGACGTTGAGGTTGTTCAGCCGCGGGACCGTTCCCGGCAGAAGCCGGATGGCGAGGCTGAAGCCCCGGATGGTCACGAAGGCGTTGATCCGGAGCCGGGTGTTGCTGACGGTCCGCGCGAAGTCGACGGACAGGCGTGCTCTCAGGCGGTGCAGGTGTTCTCCCCGGACCAGCATCTCGACGAGTGCGTCCACGGCCTCGTGGGTCCAGCGATATTTGCTGTCGAACTGGATCTGCCCGTTCTTTCGGTACACCAGGGGGGAGCCTCCGGAGATGTGCACGTCCGAATAGCCCTCCCGCATGGCCATGGCGATCAGTTCCTGGAACTGTTTGTCCAGCAAGATGGATGCTCCTTTCGGCGGGCCTTTCAGAGGCCCAGGTACGCCCGCTTGACGTCTTCGTTGCGCAGCAGGCTCTCTGCCGTTCCTTCCAGGGTGATCCGGCCGTTTTCCATGACGTATCCCCGGTGGGCCACCTGAAGGGCCATGTGGGCGTTCTGTTCCACCAGGAAGATGGGCGTCCCGCTCTCCCGGTTGATCTTCCGGATGATCTCGAAAATGAGCTTCACGTACATCGGCGCCAGCCCCAGCGACGGCTCGTCCATCATGAGCAGCCGTGGTCTCGCCATCAGGGCCCGGGAGATGGCCAGCATCTGCTGCTCCCCGCCGCTCAGGGTGCCCCCCGGCTGGTGGCGCCGCTGGGCGAGGATCGGGAACAGGTCGAAGACGTACTCCCGGTCCTTCCGGATGCCGTCCCGGTCTCTCCGGAGGAAGGCGCCCATGTCCAGGTTCTCCGTCACCGTCAGGTTCGGAAAGATCCGCCTGCCCTCGGGAACCTGGGATATGCCGAGGCCGACGATGGCGTCGGGGCTCATCTCGGCCAGGGGGCGGTTCATGAAGAGGATCTCCCCCGAGCGCGGGGGCACGATGCCCGAGACGGACATCAGGGTCGTCGTCTTCCCCGCCCCGTTGGCGCCGATGAGGGTGATGATCTCCCCCTCCCGGAGGATCATGCACACGTCCCTCAAGACCTGGATGTTGCCATAATACGTCTGGACGTTTCTCAATTCCAGCATGAATTGCAACCGGTCAGGCGAAATATGAGGTGAATGCCATAAAACTCTTTGCCGAATCCGTCAAGCATCAAATCAGTCCCCCGTCTCGAACTCCTCCCCCAGGTACGCCTTGATCACGACAGGGTTTTCCCAGATCTCCGCCGGGGTCCCCTCGGCGATCTTCTTCCCGTAGTCCAGGACGACGATCCGGTTGGAAATGCTCATGACCATCCGCATGTCGTGCTCAATCATCAGGATGGAGATGTTCTCCTCGTCCTTGATCTTCAGGATCAGCTCCTCCAGCGCGTCCGTCTCCCGGGGATTCATCCCCGCGGCCGGCTCGTCCAGGAGCAGAAGAAAGGGGTCCGTCGCCAGGGCCCGGGCGATCTCCAGGCGCCGCTGGTCCCCGTAGGGGAGATTCCGGGCCAGGGTGTTCACCATGTCGGCCAGGCCGATTCGCTCCAGAATCGCCAGACTCCGGGTCACGACGGCCTTCTCCTCCTCCCGGGTGGGCCGGTCCCGGAAGATGGCCCCCAGAACGCCCGCCTTCGTCCGGCAGTGGCGCCCCACCATGACGTTTTCCAGGACGGTCATGTCGGGGAAGAGGCGGATGTTCTGGAAGGTCCGGGCGAGCCCCCGGGCCGTCACCTTGTGGACCGGCAGGCCGTTGATCCGCCGCCGCTTTCCCTCGGTCGGGGCGATGAAGACGTCGCCTTCGCTGGGCGGATAGATGCCGGTGATGCAGTTGAAGAAGGTCGTTTTCCCGGCGCCGTTGGGGCCGATGAGGGCGCAGATCTCGCCTCGGCGAACGTCCATGTCCACCCGGTCGAGGGCCTTGATGCCCCCGAAATTCATGGTCAGGTTTTTCGTTTCCAGGATCGTTTCCATGGCCTTCTCACGCCTGCTTGTCGGCGGCGCCGTTCCCTTTCCCCTCGAAGTGGTATTCGTAGGTCCGGCGGATGTTCGTGATGATCCCCTGGGGGCGGAAGATCATCATCACCACCATGATTGTCCCGAACAGGAGCATCCGGTAGTCGCTGAAGGCACGCAGGTACTCCGGCAGCAGGATCAGGAGGAAGGACGCCAGGATGATCCCCAGCGTGGAGCCCATTCCGCCCAGCACCACGATGGAAAGGATCATGGCCGATTCGAGAAAGGTGAAGCTCGCCGGGTTTACGAAGGTCGTCTTGGCGGCGAAGACGACGCCCATCATCCCCGCCCAGGTGGACCCGAGGGCGAAGGCCGTCATCTTCGCCATGGTCTTGTCCACTCCCATGGCCTGGCAGGCCACCTCGTCCTCCCGCAGGGCGAGCCAGGCCCGGCCGATCCGTGAGTCCTGGAGGCGGTTCGTCACGAAGACAGTGAAGAGGGTGAAGCCGATCATGAGGAAATACAGGTAGATCGTGGCTTCCTGGATGTTGAGTTCCAAGCCGAAGAACCCCGGGCGCGGGATGCCCGAGATCCCGCTCGGCCCGGATGAGAATTCGCTCCAGTTCTCCAGGACGAGCCTCGTGATCTCGCCGAATCCCAGGGTCACGATGGCCAGGTAATCCCCCCGGAGGCGCAGGATCGGGAATCCCAGAAGAATGCCGAAGAGCGTCGCCATCAGGGCCCCCAGGGGCAGGGCCGTCCAGAAGCCGATCCCGAAGTGCTGGTACAGGAGCGCATAGGTATAAGCGCCGACAGCGTAGAATGCCACGTAGCCCAGGTGGAGGAGCCCCGCCTGGCCGACGACGATGTTCAGGCCGAGCCCCAGGACGACGTACATCAGCGCCGTCGTCATGATGTTCACCTGGTAGGTGGAGGAGAGGAGGGGAAACGCCAGGGCCACGAGAACCGCGGCAGCAATCGCTCCCCGGCGGACCCTCGGGTCGCCGGACAGGCGAAGGAAGCGCGTTTTTGGGTCCTCCTCACCCTCGGTGCGAAGCCGCCCGCCCGTGCCGACCTTTCCCAGGAAATACCGCCACACGAAAGACAGGGCGAAACTCCCGAGCCCCACGTAGAGCATGTTCTGCCAGCGCCAGAGGATGGTCTTCTCGATGGTGTTCACCTGGATGACCAGGATGGGGAAGGTGAGGAACATGAACCAGAGGGCGATGACGAGGGATTCGCGGAGTTCGGCGAGCCGTTTCATGGATCCCTCCTACACCTTCTGCGTCGTCGAGCGGCCCAGGAGGCCCGAGGGGCGAAGGATGAGGATCAGGACCAGGAGTGCAAAGGCGAAGACGTCCTCGTAGTCGCTGGAGACGTAGCCCGTGGCGAAGCTCTCGGTCCACCCGAGGATGAGGGAACCGAGGACCGCGCCGGGAATGCTCCCGATCCCGCCGAGGACGGCGGCGGTAAAGGCCTTGATGCCGGCGATGAAGCCGATATAAAAGTTGATCCGGCCGATGTGGGAGGCGATGAGGACGCCGCCCAGGGCGGCCAGGGCGGAGCCGATGATGAAGGTCGTCGAGATGACCCGGTTCACGTTGACCCCCACGAGCATGGCCATGTTCCGGTCCTGGGCGGTGGCCCTCATGGCCTTGCCGATCTTCGTGAATTGGATGAGGAGCGTGAGGAGGACCATGATCCCCGCCGTGGTGGCGACGATGATGAACTCCGTGGAGCCCATGATGTGCGCGTAGGGCTCCAGGAAGGGCACCTCCGGCAACAGGTTCGGGAAGGGGAGGAAGTCCGACGTCTGGGCCAGCATCACGTAGTTCTGGAGGAAGATGGACATGCCGATGGCGCTGATGAGGGGCGAGAGCCGGGAGGCCCCGCGCAGGGGCTTGTAGGCGATCTTTTCCACCGTGAAGCCGTGACAGGCGGAGTAAAGGACCGCCACGAGCGTAGCCAGGACCAGGACGGAGATGCCGTCGAACCCGCTCATGGCCAGCACGGTGGCCACGATCAGGGCCGTGAAAGCCCCGATCATGTAGATTTCTCCATGGGCGAAGTTGATCAGCTCGATGATGCCGTACACCATCGTGTAGCCCAGGGCGATGAGCGCGTAGATGCTGCCCCGGGTCAGGCCGCCCACGAAGAGTTCGAGAAAATAGTCCATGGTCCCTGTGGAAAGAAGGGCCTCCCGGCGCGTTCGGCCGGAAGGCCCCTGTTCACGGTTGCCTCCGCGTGGGGGAGGGTCCCCGGGTGGCGATTATTTCACCTCGGCGTAGACGCCGTTTTTGACCTGGTACATGGCGAACCCGACGCCGATGGCGTCACCCTTGTTGTCGAACCGGATCTTTCCCAGGGGGGTGTCCACGTAGTTTGTCCGCAGGGCCTTCACCAGGGCGTTGTACTCGGTGGACTTGGCCTTCCGGATCGCGTTGACCACCGCCAGGGCGGCGGCATAACCCTCCAGGAAGAACGCACCCGGGTCGGCGTTGTAGGCCTTCTTGTGGGCGGCGATGGCAGCCAGGGCCAGCGGGTTCTTCTTCGTGTCCTTCGGCCCGGAGGCGTAGACGCCCTCGGCATACTTCCCGGCCACCTTGATGAACGTGTCGTCCTTCACCCCGTCGTCGGAGATGAACAGGGTCTTCATGTTCTTCTTCCTCATCTGGCCGACGATGGAGGACGCCTCGGGATGATATCCTCCATAAATCACGGCTTCCGCTCCGGACTGTTTGATCTTGTTGACGACGGCGGAGTAGTCCACCGCGCCGGGGGTGACCCCCTCGAAGAGGACCACCTGGGCCTTCTTCCCGTCCTCGATGAACTTTTTCGCGAACTCGGCGAAGCCCTTCCCGTAA
>JBFYXW010000048.1:0-18800 GCA_041310335.1 Syntrophaceae bacterium
TGAAGAAATGGACCGTGAAGATGAACAGGGCCGCCAGGAGCGCCTCCTCCGAGTGGACCAGGGTGGCCACGTTGAGGACCCAGCCGGGCACGATCCAGGAGGACCACTCGGGCTTCCAGAGTAGGAGACCGGACCCGCCAATCGCGAACATCCCCCAGAAGACCGCCCAGAAGTCAAACTTCTCCCAGTATGTCCACCGCTCAAACTTGGGCATGGGCCCCCGGTCGAAAAACCAGAGGAACATGCCTTGGATATCCTTCAGATCCTTCAGGTTGGGAACCAGGGAATCGGGACTGAAGAGCCGCTGGAGCAGCCCTTTCGTTCCCTTTCCCCTGGGGAACAGATATTTCAGCGACAGAACGGCCACGTAGGCAACGATCAGGATCAGCACGAAGGCGGCGGTCCGATGGAGCAACCCCGCGGTCTGGGCCCCGCCCAGCAGGGCCATGATGAAATTTGACCAGGGCACGTTCGGGTACTTGAGCGGGAAGCCGGTCAGCACCAGGGTGAAAAAGGAAATGATCAGGATCACGTGCATGATCCGCTCTATTCCCGAGAACCGCTGGACCTGCACAAGCCCTTCGGCAGGCAGGAGGCAATGGGACGGCAGGTGACCTTCCTTTTCCCGGCGATGCTTCACCCAGTATGTCTTGCGCCACCACAGGAAAGTGTGGGTCCAAAAGAAGAAGAACGTCCCCCCCAGGAGGATCTCCATGAAGACGAAGGTCCAGTAGAGAGACGGGTAGTTTTCCCGGTCCCGGTAATCCGGGTGTGCCTTGTATTCCACGAACCGCGGATGGAATCCCTTGTGACAGCGGCCGCAGTTCTCGACGAGGTTCGTCGGATGGATGCTGGACCGGGGATCCGTCTTGGGAAGAATGTTGTGGGTCGTGTGGCAATCGGCGCAGCCGGCCACCAGGGTGGGATAACCGACGTCCTGTACCTTCCCGTGATACGTTTCCTCGTAACGACGGACGATGTCCGGAGACAGGTTGTTCCGTTTCGCGAGGGCGGCGTCACCGTGACAGCGCTTGCATTTCTCGGTATAAAACTGCCGTGCCTCCTTCGGGTAGGTCAAGAAGGAAGTGTGATAAACCCGGGTGTCGTGCAGGCCATGGCAGTCGGAACAGACGGCCGCATCCTGGTTTCCCCGCAGCACCGCTTCGGAATGTCCGGAGGCGACATAATCGTCGTTCGTGTGGCACTGGGTGCACTTCTCGACGATGACCTGTTTGACGTTGCCCTCCGTCTTCCGGAGCGTGTGGATCTCTCCGTGGCAGTCCACACAGCGGAAGCCCTCGCGCAGATAGTGAAAGTTCCCCCTGAACTGGCGTCCGATCTCCTGGTGGCAACTGCCGCAGGAAACGGCAGCCGGTTTTTCGTCTCCCCGCATGTGGACCGACAGGTTCGTGATGTCCCGGTGACAGCTGGTGCAACTGTTGCTTCCGTGAACGGAACGGGAAAAACCTGTCCGGTAGGCCTCCGTACTGTGGCAGCGCAGGCAGTCCGCATTTGTTAACGCCGCAGCGGGAACGGAGATGGTCATACCCAGGCAGAGAAGGACCAGGGTGCTCACCACGGCAGGGGAAATGCGTTGAAACCAGCGGAGACGATTGTCCATCACGCTCATCATTTCTTCTTCCCCGGTTTCCATTCCTTGTCGATAAACGCCTGCCACTTCTGCATCCCTCCGAAGAGACGGATGGTGTAGAACCCCTTCCGCTTGAGATAGGACGCCGTGAAAAAGGACCGGTATCCCCTGTTGTCGACGATCACCAGCGTCTGACCCAGGGGAATCTCTTGGTATCGTTCGTGAAGCTCTTCGAGGGGGATGTTGATCGCCCCGGGGATGTGGTTTTCCCGGTAGGACTCGAGGTCGCGGATATCGAGAACGATCAGCGGCCGGTCTTGGTCCAGCCACCCCTTGAGGTCTTTTGCCCGAACGGATGGCGAGGCGAGTCGGGGGACCCTCTGGATAGACTCGACGGCAAAGCCGGCCTCCTTCCAGGCCGGGAAACCACCCTTCAGGATGGAGACCTGGCGATAGCCCGCTTTCAGCGCCTCTGCGGTGCAGCGGACGCTCTTCCGGCAGTCTTCGCTGTCGCAATAGAAGACGAGTCGCCGGTTCCGTTCCGGCGCCAGCCGTGAGAGCCGCTGATTCTCACCCTCTCGCCCTCCGGCCAGGCAGTGGGAACCGGGAATCCGCAAGTCCATGCACTCCAGCCAGCTCTCGCAGTTGATGACGGTTCCGTCACCCTGGCGGATCAGCCGTTCCAGTTCCACGGCTGTGATGCTGGAACCCTCTTCAGCCAGGAGGGTGACCGGCAGGAATCCCCAGCAAGCCAAGAGCAGCGCCACCGCAAGGACCTGCCGCAACCGCAAGCGTTTTCGGCAGGGATCGGGCCCCAACAAACGCTTTCTACTCATGGGACGGGACACGGGTCAACCCCCACTCGCTCATCTGGGGAACCGCATTCGGCTCCTTGAGGTTCGGGTAGTCGTCCTTCAGGAACCCCCGCGGGTTCTTCACCTGCATCTTCGAGAAGAACGGCGCCGCGTCGTCGTGGCACTGGGTGCAGCCCTTGGCCCCAAGGGTCTTCTTCTGACCCAGGGGGACGATGCCGTGCTCCACCGGGTAGGACTTCACGGCATCCGCGAGGGGCGCCGCGACGAGGCCGTCCTTCTGCAACCCGTAGACCCGGTCGGAGACGAAGACCACATCCCGGAACCCCCTCTTCTGCAGGGTCCGAATCATCCCGAGGATGTCGGTGTCCGTCACGACGGAGGGCAGCGGAACCTTCTTTCCGCCGGAACCGTGCACCGCGAGGCTCGTCAATCCTTTGCTCTCCCCGGCGGCCCGGCGGACGTGCCGGAGGGGGATCGGTCTGATTTCACCGTTCTTCATCCGCTCGCCGAACCAGATCTTCACCTTCGGCACGTGGGGCAGGTACTTCACCCGGGGGATCTCCCCCGCCCGGCCCCGCGCCATCCAGGGCGGCCAGGGTTCCTTCGCGGGCCGGCCGTAATCAGCCGGGACCAGGGCCAGGCCGAGGTCATCCGCCGTGAATCCAGCCTCCCGGCCGGCGCTCATGTCCAGGAGCGCGAGTCCGCGGGCGGGTTGCGCCGCGGCGTGGCAGGCCGTGCAGGCGATGAGGGAGAAGTGGAAGGAGCCCCTCGGGAAATGCTTCTCGTGGGCGCCCTCTGGATCCCGGGCCTCCCCGGGCATGCCAGGCCGGGAGAATTTGTACTTCCCGTTGTAGTGGCAGGCGCCGCAGGTCTTCATGTCCCGCCCGTCCAAGTCGTTGCGCACGGACACCGCGGGGGTCCATCCCTTGGCGATCTGGTGCTGGAGCCGCTCCGCCTTCGATCTCCCGGCCAGGACGTGGCAGTCGGTGCAGCGCAGACCCGCTCGGGCGTGGGCATCGTGGGGAGCCGCGTTGACCGTGCCGGTGTTCTTGGCGTCGCTGTCTCGGTGACAGGCCAGGCAGTTCTCCGGCCGGACCGACCGGGAGACGACGGCACCGCGGAGCCGCCCGTCCTTCGTGAACAGGCGTCCGTCGGTCCAGGCGTAGGAGACCAGGGGCCGCTTCGTGAAGTTCCAGGAACCCCGCAGAAAGTCCGGGGACTCCGGTCCCGCGGCCGGGTTCGCGTAGGTAAAGACAGCACCGCTGACCTTGCCGAGGCCGCCGCCCGCCGTGGCGGCCCAGCGGTAATTCCGGCGGTTGATCTGCTCGATCCGCTCCTCGAACCGGTAGCCCTCCCGGTGGCAGATCAGGCAGTCCGCCTCCAGGACACCGCTCTCCCGGAAATGGCTCTTTCCGTCCGGCGCCAGGTGGGAGGAGTAGTCCCCGTCGAGGGGCGATTTCGCCGCCCGCTCCGCCTCAACGTGATCCGCCGTCCGGTTGCGGCGGCCGTCGGCCCGGCGGCCATACTCGAGGGGGCCGCCCCCGGGGTGGCACCATCCGCAGGCGACGGACTCAACGCCGGCCTTGCGGTTGAGTTTCCCGTACCCGCCGATCCAGTCGTAGGTGGACAGGTCGATTTCCCGGGAACCACCGCTCCGCTTGGGGGCGACCCGCCCCGCGGCGGCAAAGGGGGACCAGTTGCCGAACATGCCCGGGGAGAGGATCCAGGGCTTTTGGGGGTCGTGACGGTCGCTCATCTCGTCGAAGCCCTGCTGGAAATGGTAGCCCGAGGTGATGACGTCGTAGTTGTGGCAGGCCCCGCAGGATTGTTTCGGGCTGTAGGGATCCACCCGGTTCAGCGACGGGGTGATCCGGTCGCCCTGCTCGTTCCGGAGCCAGACGTCCGGGTGGGCCGCGAAAGCCGGAGATGAGGCCGCCGGGACAAGAGCCAGGAAGGCCAGCAGGAGGACCACGGCGAGGCCGGTCGGCAGGGTCGCTTTCGGTTGCTTCATGATCCGGTTCCCATCAATACCAACCGGGGATGAGATCAGGCCCGTCCGCCTCTCGCTCGGAGGGGCGGACGGGCGCTTTTCAACAGCGCGTCAGGGCTCCATCGGGGCGGCGGCGTCCTTCGCCCACTCCATGAAAGAGCCGTCGTAGATCTTCACGTCCTTGTAGCCCAGCCAGTTCGTCATGACAAAGGCCCAGCCGGTGCAGGTCTTCCCGGTGTCGCAGTAGAGGATGATCTCCTTGGCGGGGTCCGTCCCCACGGCCTTTTTCGCCAGCTCGCCGAGGGCGTCCTTCGACTTGAACAGGCCCTCGGGCGTGTAAAGGGCCCCCACGGGGAGGTTGACCGCCCCCTTGATGCGTCCCGTCCTGGGAACGAAGGGCAGCTTTTCTTTCCCTTCGAAGAAGGCGGGCCCCCGGACGTCGACAATCGCAGCCTTCCCGAGTTTGTCCGTGACGTACGCCTTGGAGACAAAGAGCCCCTTGTTCACCTTCGCCTTGAAGGACTTTGCCTTGGCCTTCACCGGCTCCTGGGAGAGGGCCTTCTTCTCCTTCACCCACTTGTCCTGGCCGCCGTCCAGGATGGCCACCTGGTCGACGCCCATGTACTTGAGCGTCCAGGCCACCCGGGTCATGTCGAAGCGGTCGGGCATGGTGGCCGTCTTGCCGATCAGGACGACCTGGGAATCCGCACCGATTCCGGCGGCGCCGATGGCGTCCGCCAGGTCGTCCGCGGGGGGCAGTTCGTTGAGGAGATCCCCCTTCTTGATCGCCCAGGTCCCGTAAAAGACGCTGACCGCCCCGGGGATGTGGCCCGCCTTGTATTCTTCCACCTTCCGGAGGTCCACCAGGACCAGGTTCGGATTCGCCAGGTTTTTCTCCAGCCAGTCGGTGGAGACGATCGGGTCCAGGGCCTGCGCCCAGGCCGCCAGGGGCAGCAGCAGGGCCGCCAGTACGACCGCCAACAGCACGCTCCTTCGTTTCATGGATCATCCTCCTTTGGTTGGTTTGTCACTGCTTGATCGGTTTGATCGGACAGATCAACGCCCGGTTCGCCAGGGAACCGTTCTTGATCAGCTGCTCCCGGGTCAGGAAGCCCGTCCGCTCCACGTGGCAGGTGTCGCAGTTCCGGGTCCGGTCCGTCCGCTTCCGGACGTTGTGCACCGGGCTGTCCCAGTAGTTCGGCAACGTGTCGAAATGCTCCATCTTGATGCCCGCCTCGGCAAAGGTTTCCCGCACCGTGGGGATCAGACGCAGGGTCGTCAGGCGCTTCCGGTCCCGGGGGCTCAGACCCAGACGGAAGGCCGAGGACGACTTGGAGTGACCGGCATGGCAGTCGCTGCAGTCCCGGTATTGCCCGGAGGAGTGGCATCCGTAGCAGGTCACGGATTCCGTGTGACCTTCGTGAGCCGCCCGGGTGTAGAGCTTGGGGTTTTTCGCCAGCTTGTGGCAGTTCGTACAGGAGGGGCGGTCCTTCACCGCCTGCTTGGTCTTGTAGGCCGTCCCGTCGCCGTGCATCTCCGCCTTCTTGTGGCAGTCCATGCACATCATCCCCTTCTGGTAGTGGACGTCCGGGGAACCTCCGAACTCGCCGGTGAACTCGGGATACACCCGGCCTCCGTGGCAGAAGGCGCAGGTTTTCCCCTCGTCCTTCTTTACGAATTTGTGGCCCTTGACGAGGCCGAGGCTGATACCGGAAACAGGGGGAGACTTGACGTGGCAGTCGCCGCAGGAGGCGTGGCAGCTCCGGCAGGACTTCTCGAAGACCTTCTCCTCGAAGACCTTGAACTCCACCGGGGAAAAGCGGGGCCGGACGCCCTCCCGCTGGCCCGCGGAGGTGTAGTGGAGGGACTTGGCGTAGGTCTCCGTGATCTGCTTGTGGCACATGGCGCACTTCTGGAGGTTGTCCGAGGGCCTCTTGACCAGGCCCTTGTGGGCCTTGTCCTTGACGGCCGAACGGTCGTCTCCCTGGTGGCAAAGCTTGCAGGGCAGCCTCAGGTGGACGTCCTTCCCGATAAGGCCCTTGTCCACGAGATATCCTTTGTAATACTCTTCCGCCTTGACCGGCGGAGGCGCCCCCGCTCACCCTTCCCCTTCCTGCCCCATCGGAGGGGGCTTCACCATGGCCTTGAGGATCGCCTCGCTGGTGTGGCAGGTGACGCAGGAACTCGTCTGGGCGGCGCCGGCGGTCAGGACCATCAGGAAGAAAAGGGGGATGGAGAGGGAAAACGTTCTCAACAGTCGTCTCACGTCCGGACCCTCATGATGAATTCAAAAAGATGTTGCGAAACTCTATCTCAAACCGGGCCGTCCTGTCAAACACGGACAATGCCGAACCGGAAGTCGCGGTTCCGGTCGCCGGGACCGGCCGCCCTTGGGGTCTCCACCCCGGGAAAGTAGGGGGCTCCCCCATTGCCTGCGGGCGGGGTTTCCGGCATTCCTGACTTCAAGATTGCGATGCAGGGGGAAGAGAAGAGAAAAATGCTGCCCTTCTTGCCGAAACTGTAGTATAGGTTTTGCGCGTCAGGCGTATCGGGACATCCAAAGCGGTTTCGGTTTATTCGAAGCGTTTCCTCCTTCTCTATTCCTCTTCATCGACCACAGACCATCCGGAACGGCACGGTCCGCTCCGGAAAGCCAGGTGCATCATGTTCCGCATGATCGGCCGCCCCGGGTACACCCGTCGGCACATCCGCCTGCCGGCTTTCGCACTCATCCTGACCGTCCTGCCGGTCATGGGACCCGGAGGCGTCGTCGCCGCGGAGGCGGTCCTCGGGAAGGACACACCGGTCCAGGTCTATTTCAGCCCCCGGGGAGGGGCCATCGACGCCATCGTCCGGGCCGTTGCCGGGGCCCGCTCGGAGATCCTGGTCCAGGCCCACACCCTCCTCAGCCCGGCCGTCACCCGCTCCCTCCTGGACGCCCGGGAGCGGGGCGTGAAGCTGGCCGTCATCCTCGACCGGTCGGAGCGGCAGGAGGGCGTGACACCCGCCGTCCAGCTGGCGAATGCCGGCGTCCCGGTCTACCTGGACGGGAAACACGCCATCGCGAACGACCGGGTGATCGTCATCGACGGCCGGACGGTTGTCACAGGCTCCCTGAACTTCACGACCGCCTCGGAGGAGATGAACGGCGAGAACCTCCTGGTCATCCACTCCCCGGAACTGGCGGCCCTGTACGCCGAGAACTGGAGAAAGCACCGGGAGCACGCGGAACCGTATTGAACGCGAAGCGGAAACCGCCCCCCTCGAACCGGAAGGAATGGACATGCGATTCCCGAACAACACAAAGCAGGCCCTCTTCGGCCTGGCCCTGACCCTGCTCGCCGTTGCCCTTGCCTTCGCCCAGGGGACCGCGGCAGAGCCGCTTGCGGAGCCCGATGGGGCGTTCCTCCGACAGGCGGCGGCGAACAGCCTCTGGCAGGCCTCCCTGGGAGAACTGGCTCGGAAGCAGGCCGCGGGAGGCGAGATCCGGCGGTACGGGGAGGACATGATCCGGGAAAACCGGAAGATCGAGGCGGACCTCCGCTCCCTGGCCCGCCGGAAGGGGCTTTCTCTGGAGACCGCCCCGGACCCCCTGCAGAACCAGACCCTGGGGTACCTGGCCGGGGAGTTCGGCGCCGGATTCGATCGGCAGTACGTGAGCCTCATGGCGGACGAGCAGGAACGGAACAGCCGCCTCTACCGAAACGCGGCCGAGCAGGGTCGGGACGCGGAGATCCGCGCGTACGCGGAGCGGATCCTTCCCTGGATCGATTCTCAATGGAAACGGGCAAGGGAAATCCTCCTGGGAATCCCGCAGCCCTTTCTGAAATAGCACGCCCCCCCGGGGAGCGCATCAGACCCATTTCATAAAGGAGGTACACCGGAGCGCAGACAAGAAAAACGGAAGCGTCGGAGCGGTCCATCGCCTTTCCCGGGCCCGCCCCGGTTCATGGTACGAACCGCGGCCTGCAGGCCGATGCCGGGATGGATCCAAACAGTCCCTGGAAACAGACAGCACTTTTTCAAGGAGGCACGACATGATGAAAAAAGAAGAAATGGAAGCGACCGGAAGCAAGGGTGTAAGCAGGCGATCGATCCTGAAGGGCGCCGTGGCCATGGGAGCGGCGGCCGCCAGCGGCGTCGCCCTCAACATGGGCATCCCCGGGACGGCGGAGGCCATGATCAAGAAGCTCCCGGCCAAGTGGGACGAGACCTGGGACGTGGTCATCATCGGGTCCGGCTTCGCGGGCTTGGCGGCGGCGGCGGAGGCGGCGGGCAAGGGCGCCAAGGCGGTCGTCCTGGAGAAGATGCCCACCTACGGCGGGAACTCCATCATCAACGGCGGCGTCTACGCCGCCTGGGATAGCGAGTTTCACTATCGCCAGAAGCTGAACCTCGGCGACGACAGCCCCAAGCAGCACATCAACGACACGCTCAAGGGCGGCGACTACTACAACATCCCCGAACTGGCGGCCGTCATGGCCAACGGAGCCGCGGACGCCCTCAACTGGATGATCGACGAGGGCGGCGCCAAGATCCGCCCGACGGTCACCCGGGCCGGCGGTCACTCGGCCTACCGGACCCACTCGGCCGTGGCCGGGGTGGGACGCGAGTACACCGAGGCGCTCCGGAAGATCGCCGAGAAGCGCGGCGCGAAGATCGTCCTGAACTCCGAGGTCACCTGGATCTGGCGGAAGGACGCGGATCCCAAGAGCCCCGTCCTCGGCGTGGAAGTCAAGAGGGGCCGCCGGACCCTGAACATCAAGGCCGCCAAGGCCCTGATCCTGGCCTCCGGCGGCTTCAGCCGGGACATCAAGATGCGGATGGCCCACAACCCCCGCCTCGTGCCTGCCTTCGGCTGCACGAACCAGCCGGGGTCCACCGGCGAGATGATCCGCTTCGCCCAGGCCGTCGGCGCCGACACGCTGCAGATGAACTTCATCCAGCTCTATCCCTTCGCGGAGCCGGAGACGAGCATCCTCGACACGCCGGCGGTGTATCCCTTCAACGGGCCGGGGTACGGAATCGTCTACGTCAACAAGCTGGGCAAGCGCTTCGTCAGCGAGCTGGAGCGCCGGGACGTCTGCGCCTTCGCGCAGATCAACCTGGGGGCCAACATGAAGCCCACCTGGAGCATCTTCAACCGCGCCATGGTCCTGAAGATGGGCGGGTCCTACGAGGAAGTGGACGCGGGCCTCAAGAAGGGCCGGTTCGTCCAGGCCGCCTCCATCCGCGAGATGGCAGGCAAGCTCGGCATCCCGGCGGACGCCCTGGTGAAGACCATCGAGGACCACAACCGCTACATCGAGACGGGGAAGGACCCCGACTTCAACAAGCCCATGACGAAGGTCATGATCCCCCTCGTGGAGGGCCCCTTCTACGCCGTCGCCCAGTGGCCGGCGGTGCACCATTGCATGGGGGGCATCCGGATCAACCCGAGCGCCCAGGTCATCGACGTCTTCGGCGCCGTGATCCCCAAACTTTACGCAGCCGGTGAAGTGGCCGGCGGCGTCCACGGCTCCAACCGCCTCGGCAGCAACGCCATCCCCGACGCCGTGTCCTTCGGCCGCGTGGCCGGACTGACAGCCGTCAAGGAAAAGGCATAAGCACGATCCACCTTTCCGGGGGGTTCGCAAAGCCCTGCTTTGCGGACTCCCCTTTTTCCAGAAAGGTAGCCTATGAAGAAAAAATACCTGCTTTTGTTCCTGCTGCCGGTGCTCCTGGCCACCGTGGTCGCGATTCCCGGCGGCAAGGCGGACGGGGCGGCGCAAAAGGCGGGAGTCGCCTGCAGTTCCTGCCACGCGGACCTGAAGGCCGTGGTCAGCAAGACCCACCCCCCCGTGACGGGGAACGACTTGGCCTCCTGTCTCCAGTGCCACGCCCCCGACATGGGCGGCGAGGCGAAGAAAAACCCCTTCTCCGTCAAGATCCACGCCGGCCACGTTCCCCCGAAGGGCAGCCTGGACTGCCTGACCTGTCACACCTGGACGCCCGGCAAGAGTTTCGGCCTCATCGGCATGAAGGAGAGCTGGGGCGCCCCGTCCAAGGAGGACATGGATCTCCTCCGGGAGATCTACTCCACCCTGGCCAAGGACGAATACACGGCCAAGCTCCACGCCAACCGTGGCGTGGCCTGCTCAAGCTGCCACGGCAAGGCGCTGCCGAAGCCGGACGACACGGTGGAGAACGCCCGCTGCCTGACCTGTCACGGGCCGCTGGAGAAGCTGGCGAGCAAAACGGAACCCAAGGATTTCAAGGACCGGAACCCCCACAAGTCTCATCTCGGGGAGATCGCCTGCACCGTCTGCCACAAGGCCCACGGCCCGTCCAAAGTGTACTGCCTCGACTGCCACACGAAGTTCCAGATGAAGATCCCGGGGCAGGCGAAATAACCCCTTTCCCGTCCGGAACGGCGGGTTCCCGCCGTTCCGGATCCCCTCGATGACCCCGCATCGCCGCTCCCTTCCCGCCTTCGGGCCCGAGAACCATCCGGTCCCTGTCCTGCCCCTTGGGGGATCCTGCAACACTGGTTGAAATCCGGCGGGGGATTCCTTATGATGGCGCCACCCCGGGAAAGCGAAGAACCATGAAAGCCAGGTCCAAACCGGAAAACGCGGAAAGCATCATCCTCGACTCCATCGCCGACGGCGTGTTCACCGTGGACGGGGACTGGCGCATCACCACCTTCAACCGGGCGGCGGAGCAGATCACCGGCGTCCCCCGGCAAGACGCCGTCGGCCAGCCCTGCAAGGAGGTCCTCAAGGCGGACATCTGCGAGAAGACCTGTCTCCTCAGGCAGACCCGGGAAACGGGGCGGCCCATCGTCAACCGGACCGTCCGGATCATCACCGCCTCGGGGCGCCGGATCCCCGTCAGCATCTCGACGGCCCTCCTGAAAAACGAGGCCGGGGAGATCGTCGGCGCCGTGGAAACCTTCCGGGACATCAGCATCGAGGAAAACCTGCGGAAGAAGATCCGGGGGAGGTATTCATTCGAGGACATCCTCTCGAAGAGTCCCCGGATGCACCGGCTCTTTGACATCCTCCCGGATGTGGCCGCAAGCGGCAGCACGGTCCTTTTGGAAGGGGAGAGCGGGACGGGCAAGGAGCTCTTCGCCCGGGCGATCCACAACCTGAGCCCCCGGAAGGGGGGTCCCTTCATCGCCGTCAACTGCGGCGCCCTGCCGGACACGCTCCTGGAATCGGAACTCTTCGGCTACAAGGCGGGGGCCTTCACGGACGCCCGGCGGGACAAGCCGGGGCGCTTCCGGCGGGCGGAAAAGGGGACCCTGTTCCTGGACGAGATTGGCGACATCTCCCCGGCCATGCAGGTCCGGCTGCTCCGGGTGCTCCAGGAGAAGACCTACGAGCCCCTGGGTTCCGTCGAGGCCGTCCGGGCGGATGTCCGCATCATCGCCGCCACCAACCGGCACCTGAAGGACCTCGTCCGGGCCGGAAAATTCCGGGAGGACCTGTACTACCGGATCAACGTGGTCCGCCTGGTCCTGCCCCCCCTGCGGGAGCGGATGGAAGACGTTCCCCTCCTGGCGGAGCACTTCGTCCGCCAGTTGAGCGCCCTGCAGAACAAGGACATCCCGGGCGTCTCCGACGAGGCCATGGCCAGCCTCATGGCCCATGAATTTCCGGGCAACATCCGGGAACTGGAAAACATCATCGAGCGGTCCTTCATCCTCTGCAAGTCGGGTTCGATCCAGCCGCAGCACCTGCCCGAATCCCTCTCTGCCCGAGAGACGGCGGGGTCCCCCGGGTTTCCCGCCCAGCCCCTGTCCATGAAGCACCTGGAGGCCGCATTCGTGACGAACGCCCTGAGCCGGAACGGCTGGAACCGGCTCCAGACGGCGAGGCAACTTGGCATCCACAAGAGCACCCTCTTCCGGAAGATCAAGGCGCTGGGGATCCGGATCCCCGACCGGGATAAGCCGGACGGCGGGGTCGCATGAATGCGACCCCGGAAAGCACCTCCCTCCGGGGCGGCCTCCTCCGCAGTTGACAATCTACGCGACTTGACGGATAGTCGGGGCGACTGTGGGCAAGACGGTATGGTCGGCACGCCCCTTGATAACAGGGTCTTTCAGAAGGAAAAACACGAGGAGGGGAATCATGAAAACGAGAATTTTCCTGCAGGCCGCGCTCCTGGTTCTCCTGCTGGCCGCACTCCCCGCCTCCGGAGAGGCGCGGGAGATCGCCCCGATCGTCTCCGCCGACTGGCTGCAGGCCAACCTGGACAACCCCCGGCTCATCATCCTGGACGTGAGGAAGCCGGAGGACTACCGGGAGGGACACATCCCGAACTCCCTCAGCTCCTTCTACCGCGCCTGGGCCTTCAAGAGGGGGGAACTGTACTCGGAGCTCCCGGAGGTAGACGATCTGCAGGAACTGATCGGCGGGGCCGGGATCGGCATGGACTCCCTCGTGGTCGTTTTGGGCCGCGTGGACTCCCCCCAGGAAAGCTACCAGAGCGCCCGTGTCGCCTGCACCCTCCAGTACACCGGGATTCCCCACGTGGCGCTCCTCAACGGCGGCATCAACGCCTGGATCCGGGCAAAAAAGCCCCTGACCACCAAGCCCGTGAAAGCGGTGACGAAGCCCTTCCAGGCGAAACTCCGAACCGATATGTTTGCCAACAAGGAATACGTCCAGGCCCGGATGGGAAAGATCCTGCTCCTGGACGTCCGCGAAGAGGACATCTTCACGGGCAAGCGGAAACTCGACTGCATTCCCCGGGCCGGCCACATTCCGGGGGCCCTGAACATGCCCACATCGTGCGCCTTTAACAAGGACGGGACCTTCAAGACCCGGGATGAACTCGCCGCCATTGCCGAGGCGGGCATCGGCAAGGACCTCGACCGGGAGGCCGTCATATACTGCGACGTAGGCCAATGCTGCCCCACGTGGGCCTTCATCCTGAGGGGACTGCTCGGCTATCGCAACATAAAGCTCTACGACGGGGCAACCCAGGAGTGGATGTCGGATCCGGCGGCGCCGGTCGCCCAGTGACGGAGACCGAATCGTAGCCGCGCACCCGGCCGGACGTGCTGTCCAGAACCTCTCGCGAGTCTCATCTCTGCGACAGGGCAGACGAAAAGAGGTCGCATTCATGCGACCTCTTTTCGTTTTTTCCGTCCTCGCCGCTCCCGGGAATTCAAAATCCCGGGCGTCATTTCAAGAGGTTATCCGAGCAGGGCGCTGCTGGCATGATTGTTGAGTAAGACCCGGCGAGGAGATCCCCATGAAGATCGCCATCCCGGTCTGCAACGGCCACGTTTCGACCGTCTTCGAGGCGGCCGACGAGGTGGTCGTCATCGAAAGCCTTCCCGGTGGGAGGCAGGTCCAGGGAGTCGAGTCCCTGGAGGGATCCTCCCGGCTCGACCGGGCGGCCCGCCTGCGGACCCTCGGGATCGACGTCCTGATCTGCGGGGCCCTGTCAAGGTCCATGGCCCACCGGATCGGGGCGGCAGGTATCCGGATCGTCTCCTTTGTCCGGGGACCCGTGGAGGACGTGGTGGATGCCTTTCGTGCCGGTCGGCTGGACGGGGAGCGCTATTGCCTTCCCGGGTGCCGCGCCATGGCCGAAGGGAGAGGGAATCGGGGCTGTCCCCGGCAAGGACATCGCAAGCACACGAACGAGGAGGATTGAACCCTATGCAAGACAAGGGGGAAACAAGAGCAGAGACACCCGAAAAGCAGAAAGCCCAGGAGGGCGACGAGCGGGTGCGGCAACAGATGATGCGCATCCGCCACAAGGTCATGGTCCTTTCGGGCAAAGGCGGCGTCGGGAAAAGCACCGTGGCAGCCAACGTGGCCGTTGCCCTGGCCCTGGAGGGGAAAATGGTGGGGCTCCTGGACGTGGACTTTCACGGGCCCAGCATCCCCAAGCTCCTGCACCTCGAGGGACCGCCGCCGGTCTCGAAGGGTGCCAAGTTGTCCCCGGCCGTCTACGGGGAGAACCTCAAGGTGATTTCCCTCGGCTTCCTGGTGCCCGAAAAGGACTCGGCCGTCATCTGGCGCGGCCCGCTGAAGATGGGCGTCATCAAGCAGCTCCTGGCCGACGTCGACTGGGGGGACCTGGATTACCTGATTATCGATTTTCCCCCGGGCACCGGGGACGAGCCCCTTTCGGTGGCCCAGCTGATCCCGGACAGCAGCGGCGCCCTCATCGTCACGACCCCCCAGGACCTTTCCCTGTCGGATGTGCGCAAGTCCATCGACTTCTGCCGGAAGGTAAAGGTGCCCATCCTGGGGGTGATCGAGAACATGAGCGGATTTGTCTGCCCGAACTGCAAGACCGTCACCGACATCTTCAAGCGGGGGGGCGGGGAGACCATGGCCAAGTCCATGGACGTCCGGTTCCTCGGCCGCGTACCCATCGACCCGCGGATCGTTGAGGCCTCCGACAGCGGCACGCCCTTCGTGTACCATTACAGCGGGACGGAAGCGGCGGCGGCATTCCGGCCGATCGTCGAAATGCTCCTCGACCTCAAGGAAAAAACGATTCTCCACTGTCTCCACTGAAGGAGCAGCACGGAAAGGAGTTGCCATGAAAGCGAACATAACCATCGCCATCCCCATCAGCGGCGGCAGGCTCTGCGCCCACTTCGGCCACTGCGACACCTTTGCCCTCCTGGAAGCCGACCGGGATCGCCGGGTGGTTCTCCGCCGCACGGATCTCCAGCCGCCGCCCCACGAACCGGGAGTCCTTCCCGCCTGGCTGAAGGAGCAGGGCGCGGACCTGATCATTGCGGGCGGGATGGGGGCCCGGGCGCAGAATCTCTTCGCATCCCGGGGAATCCAGGTCATTGTCGGCGCCCCGGCAGAGGAACCCGAGCGGCTCGCCCTGGCCTGGATGGCGGGCAATCTGCTGACGGGGATCAACACCTGCGATCATTGAGGAGGGCCACGGGCTGGAAGCGATGACGTCACCGATTCCCGACCGGGGCCCGCTCTTCCCGGTCATCGGACACGAGGGCCACGGGACGGATTTCTCCGACCGGGTCCTGGACTACGGAACGGAGCCCCGGAACTACGGTTCCCTGGCCAACCCCGACGGGTACGCGAAGTACAAGGGCCCCTGCGGAGACACCGTGGAGATGTTCCTGCTCGTGGCGGACGGACGGGTGACCGGCGCCTCCTTCCGGACCGACGGCTGCACACCCGCCGTGGCCTCCGCATCCGCCGTGACCATCCTGGTGACGGGCAAAACGCTCTGGGAGTGCGTACGGATCGATCCGGAGGCCGTCCTGGCCCACCTGGGGGGGCTGCCCGAGGATTCGCGGCACTGCGCCCTCCTGGCCGTCCGGACCCTGCGCCGGGCCCTCCGGAGCGTCGCGGGAGCCCGGAAGCCGGGCGGGCGGAAGCGCGATCCATGATGGCGGAGGCGGATTTTTCGAACGTGATCCGCTCGATCCGGGAACGCCCCCGGACGGACCTTTATGGCCCCTGGTTCAACCTGATCCGCTTTCGGGACCTCGGGTTCCTGCAGGGACAGTTGTGGTCGGAGGACACCCCGGCGGGCGTGTATCGGCCCATCGCCGCCCTCGCGGATCCTCTCGAGCCCCTGGACATCGACGGATTCTGGCCCTCCGTCACGGCCTGTCCCGTCGAGCGGGACGAGGAGGCCCGCCTGGTCGCCTTCCTGTCCGCCCGGGGGCCGAACGACGTGGAGTTGGTCGTCCCGGAGCGGAACACCTCCCGCTCCATGGACTGGGGCCGCTTCGACGAGGCCCCGGAGTACCCGGTCTACCGGAGCCGCATCCATCCGGCCGTCATCGAGGCCGTCGAAGAGATCCGCGGTCGCTGGGAGGCAAGGCCGGAACGCCTCTGCGTCCTTTCACGATCGAACCCGGACCGGTCGTCCGGAATGCCCTTCGACCGCATCCTGGACGTCGGGTGCGGCTGCGGGGACTTGATCCAGGGGCTCCAGGAAGGCATTCGGAGAAGGGAAGCTCTGTGGGAGCGCAGCGGGTGCGCGGATCTGCAGCGGATCCGGAGACCAAGACTGGCGAGGGTGCTGGACTGCCACGGCATCGACGTCAATCCGGACAACATCGAGGAGGCCGGGCGCCGGGGCATCCCGAACGTCCGGGTCGGCGAAGGGGAGGATGCTGCGGGACCGCCCGGGGAGGCGCCCTTCGACATCCTGATCTTCTGCGGCCTGTTGAACCGGCAGGTCACCACCCGGGAACAGGCGCAGGCAATCCTGCGCAGGACCCTCCCCAGGCTGAGCCGATCCGGGCACATCGTCATCACGGGCTACACGTCCTGCCACCTGGCGGCGGACGACCTGGTCCGGCACGGCTTAACGGTGCTTCGAAAAAGTTTTCCCAACCGCCTCTTCCTGGACTATAGCAATTATCACCTGCGGCAACTCTACGTCGCCCGGAAGGATACCTGAGCCATGACGGAGCGCTTCACGTACCAGCCCATCGGCACCATCCGGTCACCCTACTTCGACCCCGCCGACATGCCCATCCAGCCCACCGGCGCGGCGGGCGTCGCGGGCCGGGTCGTGGTGGACCCCCTGTACCGGAAAGGGTTGAAGGACCTGGACGGTTTCTCGCACATCCACCTGCTCTATTCGTTTCACCTGTCCGAAGGGTATTCCCTCCAGGTGAAGCCCTTCCTGGACAACCAGATCCGAGGCGTCTTCGCGACGCGGGCGCCCCGGCGCCCCAATGCCATCGGCCTGTCCGTCGTCCGGCTCGTCCGGGTCGAGGGAAACGTCCTCCACGTGGAGGACATCGACGTGATCGACGGGACGCCGCTCCTGGACATCAAGCCCTACGTGCCGGCCTTCGACACCCGGTCTCCGCAGCGGACGGGCTGGCTGGAGAACCGGGCAGAGAACGCCGCCGCCGTGCGGTCGGACCGGCGCTTCGAGAAGGCGCAGAACCCGTAACCCCGTTGACATCGGCAGACTGAAATGCCATGAAATCATCACGAGGAGGGAATCATGTTTCACAAAGACCGTTGTGACTTCTGCGGAGACTGCCTGGCGCGGTGCCATTACCTGCCCTTCGACCAGGAGAGCGGGGCGGCGGCGTTCCGGAAATTCGTGGAAGAGGGAAAGGCCGACTGGCTCTACGACTGCGTCACCTGCATCGCCTGCAACGAGTATTGCCCGAAAGACGCGCGGCCCTTCGACCTGATCCTGCAGAAGATGGAGGCGGCGGGAGACTTCACGGACCCGGCCCTCAAGACCCAGATGGCCGACCGGTTCGAGGCGAAAGGAACGCCGAAGCCCGTCGCCCCGGCCGAGCGGGTCATGTCCCTGTGCGTCATGGAGGGGAGCATGCCCTGGGCCCTCCACGGCAGGCTCTTCGAGGGGCTTCCGCTCCTGAAGGGACGCCACTATTTCTGCAACGTCCTCTTCGCCCACATGGGGGATGAGTCCATCATGCGGGACCGGCTCCAGGGCCTCGTGGACAACCTGGCCGCCTCCGGGGCCAAGGAAATCGTCTTCGTCCACGACGACTGCTACGCCATCCTGAAGGGCATGGCCCCCGAGTTCGGCGTCACCCTCCCCTTCCGCCCCGTCTCCATCTTCGAGTATCTGCGGGACTATCTGAAGGAGCACAAGGGCGACATCAAGCCCCTGAACATGAAGGTCGCCTACCAGCGTCCCTGCGCCTCCCGGTACACCCCGGAGAAGGATCCCTTCCTGGACGAGATCCTCGACCTCATCGGCGTGGAGCGGGTGAAGCGCGAGTTTGACGGCGTCAACGCCATCTGCTGCGGCGTCGAGTTGGCGGGGCCGAACCTGAAGCTCTTCCCCCGGGGAAAGAACTTCGAGCCCTTCCGAGACCAGAACATCGCGGACGCGAAGGATCACGGGGCACAGGCCATGTTGTACCTCTGCCCCATGTGCTTCGGAACGCTGAGAAAAAAGGCCGGGGGGATGGGCCTTGCCAACTACATGATCAGCGACCTGTGCCGCCTCGCCCTCGGCGAAACCCTGCCGGAGGACAAGCCCGCCTGACGCGGGTCCTGCTGCAAGCGGCTGCCTGTCACGGTGAGCCCCCGCAAGGGGTCCGGATGTCGAACCCATAACACCCGCGAAAGGAGGTTCCCATGGCAAAGGAGTTGAAAGTGGGCTGTGCCCGGCCCACGGGAGGCCCCGTGGGCGAGGCCGCAGTGGAGGAAACCGGAGGGTCAACCCCCCAGCCCCAGCAGAAGGAGGTGAGGCAGATGGTGACGGTCGGGAAGAAGGCCCCGGATTTCACGGCGCCGGCGTACCAGAAGGGCAAGTTCATCGAGGTGAAGCTGTCGAACTATCTCGGCAAGTGGGTCGTCCTCTGCTTCTACCCGGGCGATTTCACGTTCGTATGAGCCACCGAAATCTCGGCGGTCGCCGAGAAATATCCGGACTTCAAGAAGCTGGGTGCGGA
>JBFYXW010000049.1:0-3184 GCA_041310335.1 Syntrophaceae bacterium
TTCGACGGAGGGGACCGTTTGCGACGAAACCTCAAAGCCGGCGGCGCCGGCTTTCCCGGTTGTCGAGGCGGTGCAGACCTGATTCCAGGGCTGCCCGGACGGCGGCGGCATATTCCTGCCCCGTGATGCGGCGGTTGATCAGCGGGTCCGCCGCGCTCCGCCCACAGGGGTGGTACTGGTCCATCACGTTCACGTAGGTGTGGGGGGATATTTCGTCCGCCAGGAAGGCCATGACGTCCGGGGTGCCGGCAGCCTCCCCGGGCATCACCAGGTGGCGTACCAGGAGCCCCCGGACGGCCACCCCGTCGTCGTCCATCTTCAGGTCCCCTACCTGGCGGTGCATTTCCCGGAGTGCCTCGCAGGCCCGCTCCCGGTAATCCGTCACGCCGCAGAACCGTTCCCCCCAGGTGTTGTCCCAGAACTTGAAGTCGGGCATGTAGATGTCCACGACGCCGTCCAGGAGCCGCAGTGTCTCCAGGGCGTCGTATCCGCCGGTGTTGTAGACGAGGGGGACGGAGAGGCCGCGGTCCGCGGCGATCTGGAGCCCCTCGAGGATCTGGGGCACCACGTGGGAGGGGGTCACGAAATTGATGTTGGGACAGCCCCGCTCCTGCAAATTCAGCATCATCGCCGCCAGTTGGATGGGCTCCACGTTTTCCCCTGCCCGGCCGTGGCTGATGTCGTCGTTCTGGCAGAAGGTGCAAAGGAGATTGCAGGAACTCACGAAGATCGTCCCCGACCCCCCGGACCCGACCAGGGGCGACTCCTCTCCGAAGTGGGCGTGGAAGCTGGCGATCCTGGCCTTCCGGCCCGTGCGGCACCAGCCCGTCTCGCCGGCCAGGCGGTTCTTTCCGCACCGGCGAGGGCAGAGGCGGCATTCCCCCAGGGCCGCGACAGCCGCCTCGACGCGCCGCTCCAGTTCGCCCAGCCGGTGCAATTCCCGGTACGACGCGTCCAAATCTCCCCCCGTGATCGTCCCCCTGTCCTCCCGCAACCCGGACGGCGGCACCCCCTGAGCGCCGGTTAGAGTCCGCCGTTTCCTGTATTGCGGCAATCCCCCGGCGCCTCAGCTGGGCGGCGGCAGACGCTTCTTCAATTCCTCGACTTCCGTTCGCAGGGCCCGCAACTCCTCCCGGATCTGCCGCAGGGCCTCGGCCCCCAGGTCGATTCGCGGCTCCGGCCTGCTGCAGGTGCGACCGATGTAATGCCGAAAGATGAAAAAGAGGATGACGAGAAGCAGGAGCCAGAAAAGCGGCATGATCCACCAGCCCCCGTACATCGGTCCGTATCCGCCCCAGCCCATGGTGCCCTCCTGTTTTTGTTCGAAGCCTAGCACAGGTTGAGCGGGTTCCACCACGGCAAACCCCTCGCGCCTTGGACCGATCGCAGCCGGTCCCCCTTTCGCCGCGGAGGCGGCAGGATCAGAAAACCGCTTGACAGGGACGAGGGGATCCATATATTGCCAATTAGCAATATGGAGGCAATCGATATGGATGCGTTCGTCAAGGTCATGAAGGCCCTCTCGGACCCGAACCGGGTCCGGATCGTCAAGATGCTCCAGCGGCGCATGCTCTGTGTCTGCGAGATGCAGGCAGTCCTCGGTCTGGCCCAGCCCACGGTCTCCAAGCACCTGAAGATCCTGGAGGAGGCGGGGCTCGTGAGCCGCAACAAGGACGGGCTCTGGGTGAACTACGCCGTCTCGGACGGCAGCCGCAGCCCGTATGCGGCAAGCATGCTGGGCAACCTGCGCCACTGGCTGTCCGACGACCCGGAGGTGAAGCCCCTGCTGGAGGGCCTCTCCGACATCGACCGGAAGCTCATTTGCGCCCGGGAGACACCGGCCGCCTGAATTGCCGTTCGCCGATTTGAAAACCCGTAGCATTGATACGGGAATCCATCGCATGCTCTGGAGGAGATAAGCGACCATGCAACTTGTCATCGATCTCGTTGTCGCGGGGCTCCTGGCCCTGCAGGACTACGTGGCCACCCACGTGCTGACCTGCCTGATCCCGGCCTTTCTTCTGGCAGGGGCCATGGTGGCCTTCATCAACCAGCAGGCGATTATTGAGATCCTGGGTGAGAAGGCCAGCAAGCTGAAATCCTTTTCCCTGGCCGGTGCGGCCAGCTTTTTCGTCGCTGCCTGCTCCTGCACGGTCATCCCCGTTTCCAGCGGGCTTTTTTACAGCGGCGCGGCGATCGGCGTGGCCTTCATCATTCTCTGGGTGGCCCCGTCGGCAAACATCCTGTCGTTGATCTACACGGGCAATATCCTGGGTTACGAGATCGTGGTCGCCCGGGTCGTTGCCTCTCTCCTCATGGCCTTTGTCGTGGGTTATGTCATGACGGCCTTCTTCGGGAAGGAGAAGCGGGAGACCATCGCCGCCTTCCGGTCCGACGATGCACCCCAGGCCATCGTCGCCCGGCCTCATCTGATCCTCCTGGTCCTGATCCTGTTTTCCCTTCTGCTGCCCAACTACATTGGCCAGACGGGGTCCTATCTGACCAAGGTCATTATCTGGGGTGTCGCCACCCTCGTCCTGGCGGCATACGCCTGGAAGGCCCTGTCCCGGGACGAGATCGCCTCCTGGCTCCGGGAGAGCTGGTGGTTCATCCGGATCATTTTCCCCCTCCTCCTGGGCGGCGTCTTTCTCGTTGGTGTCATCGGGAAACTCCTGCCGGAGGAGTGGATCCGGGCCTGGCTGGGCGGCAACGGCC
Source organism: Syntrophaceae bacterium (assembly GCA_041310335.1). GTDB lineage: Bacteria > Desulfobacterota > Syntrophia > Syntrophales > PHBD01 > PHBD01. The sequence continues at coordinate 2,716 of JBFYXW010000049.1, forward strand.
TCATGGCTTCCTTCCTGGCCACCCTGATCGGCGCCGTCAGCTATTTCGCCACCATGACGGAGGCGCCCTTCGTGGACACGCTCATGAAGCTGGGCATGGGCAAGGGACCGGCCCTGACACTGCTTCTGACGGGGCCGGGACTGAGCCTGCCCAACTGGATCGCCATTGCCAGGGTCTTCGGGGTGAAGAAGGCGGTGGTGTATGTCATCACGATCGTCATCCTGGGAACGCTCGTGGGCTGGTTCTTCGGGAATTTCATTCTCTGAGGTGTGCCGTGAGCGAACGCGACATCGTTCGGGTTCGGATCGACGGCGCCCTCGTCGGGATCGTCGGCCTCGAGGCGATCATGACGGAACTGGCCGGCGACGGGAGGCTCCGGACCGACGAAGAAACGCGGGAGGAACTGCTGCGCAGGGCCGGCCAGGACAATTACATTCCCCGGAAAGCCAGGGAGTCCTACGGGAGGGCC
>JBFYXW010000050.1:0-4793 GCA_041310335.1 Syntrophaceae bacterium
CCCGATGGATCTTCATTTTCCACCCCTGGCCACTCTCGCCTGTTTCCGATCCGCAATGTCGTTGCGGAACCTCCGGGGAAGGCATACCACACGTCCCGCGCCCATCTCAAGGAGGCTGGCCAAGGGCGAACCATTGTGCTAGATACAGGCACGGTGGCAAAGTCTGCAGGCAGATTCGCCGATCCCCTCTTTGACGGTGCATCGGGCCTCGGAACATCCCAAAAAGCCGGATCCCGACATGAACCCCGACCGTTCACGAAACCACAAGACAGGCAAAGAAAGGGAGGTTGCACGATGAGGAAGATGCTGGCCATTGGAGTTGCGTTCCTTTTCCTGGCAGGCGCGGCGGCGGCCTGGGCGGGTCCGGCAGACCAGATCCGGGGGCGCATGGACAATCTGCAGCAGCGGATCGACGAGGGCTCCCGGTCGGGCACGCTGACCGGACAGGAGGCCAAGCGCGTTCAGAACCAGCTCACCAGCATCCGCCGGGGCTTCGACAGCGCCGTCCGGAACGGCCTTTCCGACCGGGAGGCCAAGCACTTCAACCAGCGCCTCGACGTCCTGAGCAAGGATGTCGCCAAGGAAAAGCACGACAAGGAAGACACCCGCTCGGCCGGCCGGATCGACCACCGGATCGCCGAACTGCAGAAGCGGATCGATGAGGGCTCCCGGCGCGGCTCTCTGACTCCCGTGGAAACGAACAATCTCCAGAAGAGGCTGGACGCGATCCGCGGGCACTACGAACGGGCCCAGCGGGACGGGAAGCTGAAGGACGAGGAAATCCGGTCCATCCAGGGAAGGCTCGACAACCTGGCGAAAAGCGTCGCCAAGGAGCGGAGCGATCGGGAGCGGTTCCGGTAACGGGTCTTCATCCTTCGGCCCGGAATCCGCGGCATCTCTGAAGGGTTCCTCACCGCTTCCGCGCCGTCGCGGCCAGACCCGGGATGACCCGCCGGAAGGCCTCGTCGTGCTCCAGGAGGAAGGAGGCCTCCATCCCGGGAACGCCGTAGTCGATCATGAAGCCCTTCGTGGTCGTCAGGGCCAGGAGCGGCGCTTCCAGCACCGTGGCGGCGAGGGCAAGGGCCCGGTCGAGGACCTGCCCGTCCGGGGCGATCTCGCTCACGAGCCCCGTCCGGAGGGCCTCCTCGGCCCCCATCATCCGCCCCGTCAGGCAGAGGTCCCGGGCGATCCCCTCCCCGACGATCCACCGCAGGGGCGTGTACAGCACTGGGGACCCGAACTTGATCTCCGGGTGGCCGAAGACGGCGGATCGCCCGCAGACGCGGATGTCGCAGAGTTTCGCCAGGTCGAACCCCCCCGCCAGGGCAACCCCGTTGACGGCGGCGATGACGGGCTTGGGGAACGTCCAGACGTCCCGGTGATAGCGGGACGAGGTGGCGAACAGGTCGTCCAGGAGGGCCGGGTCCCGGAACTCCTTCAGGTCGAAGCCAGCGCTGAAGGCGGCGCCGGCGCCCGTCAAAACCAGCACCCCGACGGCCGGATCCTCCCTCCAGGCCTCCAGGCAGGCCGAGACCTCCCGGCGCATCCGAATGGAAATGGCATTCCGCAACTCCGGGCGGTGGAGGGTGAGCACCCCCACGCGGTCCGGGCGGACCTCCGCACGGATCGTTTCATAGTCCATCCCCTGTCCTCCTTTCTCTTCCGAAGCGCTGCTCCCCGGAACCGGCGGAACCACCCAGCCGCGGGGGCGCGGCCGGGGGTTCCCAGAGGAAGCATTGGGAAGCTTTTCCACCCCTGCGGCTTCTCAACACGCAGCCGGCGGGCCGCGGAAAAGCTTCCGCGACCGGAGGGAACCCCCGTGACAGCCCCCGCGCCCCGACGGAATCGCCCCGCCAGCGGGGGCGAGGCCCTCAATTCTCCCTTGCAAAGCCACCGGGGCTCCTTTACAGTATTCGTCCGGCCCGGCGGCCGGAGCAGAATCTCAGATATCTTCCAGCATATCAAGCCGTTTAACAAGAATCCCCGGAGGAAGAAACCGTCTCCCGGGATCCTGTGCCTTTGGAGAACACCGCCGCATGGACATTCGCGTAGCCGGCTACAATGTGGATGCCGACCTTCTGGAGAGCCTCCGGGATTTTCTGCCGGAGAAGACGGAACTGACGCCCGAGACCATCTCCGCGGCCTATGCCCGGATCAGCCGCAGCCCCCAGACGGTGGGAGAACTCCGGGCGGCGGCGCGCCGCGAGGTGGAAAAGGCCCGCCGCTCCAACCGGACCATCGTCTTCGACATGGGCCACAGTTCCATCGCCGAGCACGCCGTTTTCAACCTGGACATCACGGGGATCTCCCGGCTCCTGGTGGAGGAGGTGGAGCGGTTCCGACTCTGCTCCTACACGGAAAAGTCGCAGCGCTACGTCCTGTTCCAGGACGACTTCGTCCTCCCCGGGGAGGTCAGCCGGGCCGGGCTGGCAGAGCCCTACGTGGCTGCCATCCGCGCCCAGCAGCAGCTCTACGGGGAGTTGTACGAGGCCCTCCGGCCCCTGGTCTTCGCGCGCCACCCGGACCTGGCCGGCGAGGTGGCGAACCGCCCCCTCCTGGAAGGATGGGCCAAGGAGGACGCCCGCTACGCCATCGCCCTCGCCACGGAAACCCAGCTCGGCATGACCGCCAACGCCCGGAACCTGGAACTCCTGATCCGGCGGCTCGCCGCCTCACCGCTGGCAGAGGCACACGCCTGCAGCCGGCATCTCCTCGATGCCGTGAAGCCCGTCGCCCCCTCCCTGATCCGCTACACCGAGGCCACCGAGTACGACCGGCTCACCCGGGAAGAACTCCGGGAGCGGGGGACGGCCCTCGCCGGGGACACCGGAGGGAACGGTCCCGATGCGGGAAGGGCCCTCCGGGAGGTCACGCTGGTCCACGCCTCGCCCGATGCGGACCGGCGGACCGTGGCGGCCCTCCTGTTTTCCTCGACCCGCTGGCCCCTCTCCCGCTGCCTCGAGGAGGCGGACCGCATGGGGCCGGAGGGCCGGAAGGAATGGGTTCTCCTGGCCCTCCGCCGCATGAAGCCCCACGATGCGGTCCTCCGGGAGTTCGAGTACCCGGAGATGGTCTTCGAGCTGGTCCTAAGCGCCTCCTGCTTCGCCCAGATGAAGCGGCACCGCATGGCCACCCTGACCGTCCAGGACTACGACCCTGCATTGGGGGTGACGGTTCCCCCGTCCATCCGCGATGCGGGGATGGAAGGGCGGTTCCTCGACGTGATGCGCCAGACGGAGGAAACGTTCGAGCGCATCGGCCGGGCCGCGCCCGCCGCGGCGCCCTACATCCTGACCAACGCCCACCGGCGGCGCCTCTGCCTGAAGATCAACGCCCGGGAGTTGTACCACATCGCCCGCCTGCGTTCCGACGGGCACGCCCAGTGGGACATCCGGAACATGAGCGACGCCATGCTGGCGCTGGCCCGGGAGGCGATGCCCCTGACGCTGATGCTCGCCGCCGGCAAGGACGGCTTCTCCCGGACGTACGAGGAAACCTTCGGAGGACCCGCGGACCCCGGAACAGGGAAATGAAATCCATCGGCATCTGCATCGGCGCGACGACCCTCTCCGCCGTGGAACTGGACGGGACGGACAGCGGCGGGTTCCGGGAGGGCTTCGTCTCCAGCAGCGCCCACGCGGGAAACCCGCGGGAGGCCGTCCGGTCGATCCTGGAGCGATACCGCCCCGCCGACGGCTGCCGCATCGCCGTGACGGGGCGCAAGTTCCGGGGGCTCCTGAACCTCACCTCCATCTCCGAGCCGGAAGCGGTGGAGCGGGCACTCCGCGCGTCCCTGGACGGCAACGGGCCCTTCGAGGCCCTCGTCAGCGCCGGCGGCGAAACCTTCCTGGTGTACCGCATCGGCCCCGACGGCCGGATCTCGGGCATCCACACGGGAAACAAGTGCGCCTCCGGGACGGGGGAATTCTTCCTGCAGCAGATCCGGAGGCTCGGCCTCGGACTCCCGGAGGCCCTCTCGCTGGCCCGGACGGACGATCCCTACCGGGTCTCGGGCCGCTGCAGCGTCTTCTGCAAGAGCGACTGCACCCACGCCGCCAACAAGGGAATCCCGAAGGGACGGATCACCGCGGGCCTCTGCCGGATGATGGCGGGCAAGATCCTGGAGCTGCTCCGGCAGACGGCCCGGGAACGCATCCTCCTGGTGGGCGGGGTCGCCCGGAACGAGGTCCTCCTGGACCTCCTGCGCCGGGAGATCCGGACCGTCACCGTCCCGCCCCAGGCGGCCTACTTCGAGGCCTGGGGGGCCGCCCTGTGGGCCCGGGAGAACGACACCGTCCCCTTCCCGTCCCCGGAATCCCTGTTCCGGGCGGAGCACCGGTCCTTCCACTTCCTGAACCCCCTGGCCGATTCAGCGAGCCGGGTGGACTTCCGAAGCAACGGGAACGAAGGCCCGCCGACGGGCGGCGACGTCGTCCTCGGCCTCGACGTCGGCTCGACAACGACAAAGGCGGTGCTCCTCGCGGTCGCCGACAGCCGCATCCTGGCCTCGGTGTATCTCCGGACGGGGGGGGACCCCGTCGGAGCCTCCCGGTCCTGCTACGCCGAACTGGTGCGGCAGATGGAGCGCTCCGGCAGGGCCATCCGGATCACCGGCCTTGGCGTCACCGGTTCGGGCCGCCAGATCGCCGCCCTCCACGCCGGGACGCCTGGTATTGTCAACGAGATCATCGCCCACGCCACGGCGGCCCGCTTTTTCGACCCCGAGGTGGACACCATCTTCGAGATCGGCGGCCAGGACGCCAAGTACACCCACCTCGTCAACGGCGTCCCCA
>JBFYXW010000053.1:0-9398 GCA_041310335.1 Syntrophaceae bacterium
CTCCTTCGGAAACCGCCGGGTGAACTCGGCCATGCCGTCGATCATGCGCTCGAAGGAGATCCCCTCGTGCGGCCGGTTCACGGAGCGAAAGAGCCTCTCGTCCCCGGCGTCCAGGGAGGGAATCACGAGATCCGCCGTCATCAAGGCATCCCGCACCTCCGGCAGCCAAAGCAGGGAGCCGTTGGTCAGGACCGCCACGGGGACGTCCGTCCGGTTGCGGATCCCCTCGATCACCCGGCCGATGCCGGAGTGCAGCGTCGGTTCCCCGGATCCGGCAAGGGTTATGTAATCCGGGACATCCCCTCCCGCCAGTTTCCTCTCCAGTTCGTCCAGGACCTCCTCGACGGGCACATAGACAGTCCTCTGCAGGGTCTTGTTCGTCGTCCTTCCCAATTGGCAGTAGATGCAGTCGTAGGTGCAGACCTTGAAGGGAACGAGATCGACCCCCAGGGAGCGGCCCAGCCGGCGCGACGGAACGGGCCCATAAACATGGCGGAACTTGACGTCGCTCATGTCCCGCCCGAGCACGGCGAATCGTCGCAGCGCTCGGCCCTCCCGCAGCAGGTCCTGCCCGTCCGGCTCAGGGAGCAGTCATCGCCGCGCCGCGCCGTCCGAGCCGCACCGGTCCCCTTCATGATGAAGCCGGCCCCGCCGCTGACCAGCCGCCGGACGCTGCCTCCGCACTCGGGGCACTTGGCGAGCGGTGCATCGTTCATTCCCTGCTGCTGCTCGAACCGGACACTGCACCGGTCGCATTCGTATTCGTAAGTCGGCATGACGCATCACCCCTTGTCGGTTGGCCTGTTCATGGTTTTCCGGATCAGGTCCAGGAACAGCTCTCGATACTCCGGCAGCGCCTCCACGATGAGTTCCCCCCGGGAGTAGGCCTCGGCGATGCGCCGGTCGTCCGGAATCTCCAAAAGGATCGGAATGGCCTCGGCGTTGCAGTATTCGTGCACCCGGTCGTCGCCGACCCCTACCCGGTTGATCACAACCCCTAAGGGAATCCCGAGTTCCCGCACCGTCTCCACGGCCAGTTTCAGATCGTGGAGGCCGAAGGGCGTCGGCTCCGTGACGAGAACGACAAAATCGACATCCCGGAGCGTGGCGATCACGGGGCACGACGTCCCGGGGGGCGCATCCAGGATCGCCGGCAGGTCGCCCTTCAGGTGGGCCTTCACCGCCCGGATCAGGGGGGGCGCCATGGCCACGCCGACATCGATGCGCCCCTGGATCAGGGTGATGTTTCCCGACCGGATCGTCTCGACCACCCCGATGCGCCGATCGACTTCCCGGATTGCCTTCGGGGGACACACCATCGTGCACCCGCCGCAGCCGTGGCACATCTCGGGGAAAACGAGGGGAAGGGTCCCGAAGGAAACGATGGCGTGGTACTCACAGAAGGAGCCGCATTCGCCGCAGCCGTCGCAGAGGGATTCGTCCACCTGCGGGACGAGAATGCTGACGGTCTCCGCCGCGTCGAGGTTCCCCGGCAGGAAGAGGTGGGCGTTGGGCTCCTCCACGTCGCAGTCCAGGAGCAGCACGTCGGATTGGAGCGCCCTGGCCACATTCACGGCCACCGTCGTCTTGCCGGTGCCGCCTTTCCCGGATGCAATGGCCAGAATCATGCCGTCGCCCCCACCCTTTCCACCTTCTCGAATTCAAAGGTCCAGCGATTTCTGCGAATCGGCCGGAAGCGGCCGCCCTGGGCAACCATGGCCAGCAGGGCTGCTTCCTCCAGGTGATGATCCATGACCGAGAGTGCGCCCTTCGGCTTCAGTACCCGATGCTGTTCCATCAGGTGACTTTCCGGCCGCGGCAGGTCGTGGAGAACATCGTACAGCAGCGACATGTCCGCGGTTCCTTCCGGAATATCCACCAGGCTTTCTCCCAAGAACATCCGGATGTTCGTGAAACCAGCCTGCTTTGCCAGCTTGCGAACCGACGCCGCAGCCAGCGGGTGATGGTCAATGGCATAGACGAGTCCTTTCGGTCCGATGAGCCGCGCCGCCGCCAGCGTGAAACCGCCGGGGCCACAGCCAAAGTCCACGATGGTCATTCCGGCCTGGACCCCTGCTGCGCCCAGGATCCGGATGGGCGGGCGGAGCCGGTCCCGGAGGCAAAACTCCAGGGACATCAGGCGGAAGGAAAGATTGCTCTGCATGGGCCGTCCCTTCATGCCGGAGCGGTCCGTTCCAGCGGGCGCCCCTTGCGGAGCGGATGTCCGGAACGGACTACCGGGGGCTGCAGGTGATGGCTGCTCCGTTCACGCCCAATGCCCGTTTTTGTTCGCCGCGTTGGCCTCCGCCAGTTTCCCGGCACGGTACAGATCGAGGGCCGCACTCAATGTCGGGGCGTTGGCATTGTAAACCTTGATCCCGGCTGCGGTGAGAACACGAAAGGCATTGGGCCCGCAATTCCCGGTCACCACGGCCTTGGCTCCCGACCGGGCCACGGTCTGGGCCGACTGGATGCCCGCTCCCTGGGCGGAATCCATGGTCTTTTGATTGTCGATCACCGTGAACGTGTTCGTGTCCAGGTCATAAACGAGAAACTTCGGGGCCCGGCCGAAACGTGTGTCCAGGGGTGCTTCGAGGTTCTCTCCAGATGTCGTAAAGGCGATTTTCACGAATGGACCTCCTCTCATGCTTTGGTGACGTTGCGGGCGGCCGCACCGATGGTTCTGCTGGTGCGGTCGCCGGGGTGTGACTTCAGGGGCCCTTATTCCGCCGCGCTTCCGGCTTCCATCTGGGCGAGACGCTTCCGGATCGCATCCAGTTCCGACTCCAGGGCACCAACCTGGTTCCGGAGCGCCTGTTTCTCCATTTCCGGGTCGGATCCCTGGTAGAACATCGGGTCACTAAACGGCGCTGCATTGGCGCCGAACCGCATCCAACCGGGCTGGCCGGTGGCGAAAAACCGGTTCCGCCAGCCGCGTCCGCCGCCGCCGAAACCTCGCCCGCGACCAAAGCCCATCCCAAAACCGTAGCCCCGTCCGGGCGCGGGATTCATGTATCCCGCGGCTCCAAAGCCCGCACAGAATCCAGCCGCGCGCCCCGTCATCGCACCCATTCCCCTGGGTCCGGTTCCATCTCCTCTCGGCATGATCGTGTCCTCCTTATCCTGTTCTTTTTCTTCATTCTCTCGTCATGGCCGTGCCGCACTCGGGGCATGGCCGATCGAAGCAGGGAACTCCACGTTGGTGGGGTTCCTTGTGTCCGCACTGGGGGCAGACACACATTCCCACCGGCCCCGACATTTTCTGACCACCCATGCGGCCCGGTCCCTGGCCTGCCCGGCCCAGGCCACGTCCACCGCCCTGGCCGCGACCACCGCCCTGGCCACCACCGCCGCCCTGGCCGCCACCGCCACCCTGGCCGCGACCACCGCCCTGGCCTCCTCCTCCGCCTCTTCCGTTCATGATGGAATCCTCCCGATGAATGCCCTGCATTTCCCTGAACCGGCCCCGCCCCCTCCCGGCGCAGCCCGGCATGGCGAAGGTGTCGCCGGCCAGGCCGCCCCGGACCCAAGCCCGGACGACCTCCCGCAATTCCCCCGCCACGAAGGGGATCACCCGGATGCCGTAGGCGCTGACCATCCCGTGGAGGGGTCGGGAAATCGCGCCGCATACCAGCGTTCCGACTCCCAACTCCGCCAAGCGCAGTGCCTTCTGCACCGGAAGATCGCCGGGCAGAACCTGCTGCGTTTCCGAGACGATCCGCCCGGACTCGACCCGGACCAGCAAAATCTGCCGGGCGTTGTCGAAGACCGGTGCGACTCGGTTGTTCCAACAGGCAAACGCTGCGTTCATGGGAGGCCCCGTGCATCCTTTCGACATCAATCGTTGCATTCTCCGTGCCAACGCCTTGTGGAGAGGCGGCTCGAACGTATATACCTGTTTCTACAGATGATTATCGAAGAAGGGGCCGGCCTGGGGAGATCTTCAGAGTATCTGATGCGCTACTGACTGCCAGAGCGATAGGTGTGACTATGCTACTGTTCTTCGGCGCGGCGGGAGCGCCCGTCCTTTTTCGGAAGGGAGATTCGGAGTCTTTTCAGTTTCCGGAAAAACGTGGTCTTGTGGATGCCGAGTTCCCGCGCCGCCGCCAGGCGGTTGTATCCATTCCGCTCCAGCGCCGCCCGGATGGACTGGATGTCGAGGAGTTCGTGGGCAGAGCGGATATCGGAATCCGCGCCCGCCGAGGTGCCGCGGGCCATCAACTCGTCGGGGAGGTGGCCGATGTCGATGAATCCCTCCCGGCAGAGGATGAAGGCCCGTTCGATCACGTTTTCCAGTTCCCGCACGTTGCCGGGCCAATCGTGGGCCATGAGCAGGCCGAGGGCCTCGGCGGCGACCCCACGGAGGGACTTGCCCTGCAGCCGGTTGAACCGCTGGATGAACTGCTCTGCCAGGAGCGGGATGTCCTCCTTCCGCCGGCGGAGCGGCGGCAGCTCCACGCGAACCACGTTCACGCGGTAGTAAAGGTCCTCCCGGAAAACCCCGGCCCGCACCCGCTCCGCCAGGTCCCGGTTCGTGGCGACGATCACCCGTGCGTCCGCCGTCTCGGAGCGCGTCCCCCCCAGGGGCTCGTAGGTCCGCTCCTGCAAAACCCGGAGCAGGCGGACCTGCAGGGCCGGGCTGATCTCCCCGATCTCGTCCAGGAAGATGCTGCCGCCCCGGGCGAGGGCGAAGCGGCCGGGCTTGTCCTTGCCCGCTCCGGTGAAGGCGCCGGCCTTGTACCCGAACAGCTCGGATTCGAGGAGGGTGTCCGGCAGGGCCCCGCAGTTCACGGCGATGAAGGGCCCCTCCCGGCGGGGGCTCAGGTCGTGGATTGTCCGGGCGATCCGTTCCTTGCCCGTTCCCGTTTCGCCGAGGATGAGGACCGTGCTCGGACTGGCCGCGATGGCCGGCAGGACCTCAAAGACCCTCTGCATCAGGGGGCTTCGGCTCACGAGGTCGCCCACCCGCACCCGACCGGCCAGCTCCTGGCGCAGGGCCTCCACCTCGGAGAGATCCCGGAAGGTCTCGGCACCCCCGATGACGCGTCCGTCGGCGTCCCGCAGAACCGCCGTGGAGACGCTGATGGGGATGCGGTTTCCCTCCGCGTCGATGATGTACCCGGATTTGCCGATGACGGGCTTGCCGGTTTTCAGGGTCTGCTGAAGCGCGCAGTCGGCACCGCACATGCTGGACCGGAATACCTCCGAGCAGGGACGGCCGACGGCCTCGCGGCGGGAAACGCCGGTGATTCCCTCGGCGGCCCGATTGAAGGAAGAGATAAGCCAGTCCTTGTCCACGGTGAAGACGCCGTCGGAGATGCTCTCCAGGATGGCCTCGTTGGGTGTTACGATTCCGGCTTTCCCTTTCGTTCTGCGGCCTGCCATGCCTGCCTGCCCGCCTTTCCGGCCCCTCCCCCTTCCCGCCGGGAACCCTCCGTCCCCCGCAGCGGTGAGACCGCCCTCATAGAGCATCACGAGACACTCCCTTGTCAAGCCGGTTCATCAGCGACACACTCATACATTTACGTTGCAATCCACCGGCCCGCCCCCTAAAGAACAGGGCGTCACGACGGGAGGTAAACTCAGTCATGAAGGGACAGGAAACATTCGGCCCCCTCACCCTCATCCACGGCAGGAACAGCGGAGGCTATCCCCACTGCCATTCCCTGTTCCTCCCCGCGTCCGGCGTCCTCATCGACCCGTCCTCCGACCGGGAGATGCTTACGCGTCTGCGGGATGAGGGGTCCGTCCGGACGGTCTGGCTGTCCCACTGGCACGAGGACCACCTGATGCATCTGGACCTCTTCGACGACCTCCCCCTCTGGATGGCCGAGGAGGACGCGCCGCCGCTGGCGGACCCGGAGATCTACATGGACTGGTACCGGATCGACGACCCGGCGGAGCGGGTCTTCTGGCGGGAAGTCCTCCGGGACCAGTTTCACTTCCGGCCCCGGAAGCCGGCGCGCTTCCTCAGGGACGGGGAGGTGATCGACCTGGGGGACGTGACCGTCGAGGTCCTCCGGACCCCGGGACACAGCCCGGGGCACCTGGCCTTTTTCTTCCGCGAACCGGAGATCCTCTTCCTGGGGGACTACGACCTGGCGTCCACGGGTCCCTGGTACGGCGAGATCCACGCCTCCATCGAGGACACCCTGGCGTCGATCCACCGCCTCGAGGCCGTGCCGGCCCGGCTATGGCTTGCCGGGCACGGGGCGGGGGTGCTCGAAGGCCCCCTGGACGGGCGGTGGCGGCGCTACGAGGCCACCATCGCCGAGCGGGACGAGAGATACCTGGCCTTCCTGGATAGGCCGCGGACCTTTGCGGAGATCGCGGGGGCCTGGATCTTCTTCGGCAAGCCGAAGGAGCCCCGGGCCTTCTACGAGCTGGGCGAGCGCCTCCACGCGGAGAAGCACCTCTCTCGGCTCCGGGAAAAGGGGCTCGTCCGGGAGCAGGGAGGGGTCTTTTTGAGAACGTAGTCCACAACGCGATCACCCCGGAAACGGCCGGGAGATCGGCGAAAAAAAAGGGTGCCGTCTGCCGGCACCCCCATTGGCCCTTTCAGATTGCAACCTGCCTTCAGCATCCGTCACCGCCACCGCCGCTCGCCCCGCTCTCTGCGGCCGCCGCGGCATCCGCCGCATCCGCCGCTCCCACGGCCGCGCTCATCGCCGCACCATCAACCGAGGCGGCCGCGTCCGCCCCCGACGGAGCCTCTTTGAGAGCGGCGGCACAGGGGCCGCTCGGATCCTCCTTGACGCACCGCTGGAAGATGTCGACCGCCTTGTCCCACTCACCCCTGTCCTGGGCGTCCAGGCCCTGCCCGTAGTAGAGGAGGGCCGGATAGGACTGGGTCGCGTAGCGGCCGATGGTCTCCTCTTCCTGTTTGGACGGGCGGATCCCCATGTCGCGGAGGATCCCGAAGGCGAGGGCCTTTTCCATCTTGAAGAACTCCTGGAGGGGGCCGCCGGCCTCCTGCTTGCCCGCATCGGCGCCCGAAGCCACGTCCGTCAGGAGACCGCCGATGTCCATCTTTTCACCCCCGGCGGCCGCCATGCTGCCCGTCACGATCTTACCCGCGCCGATCAAGCGCCCCACCCGCGGGGCCGTGCCCGCGTCCACGACGCCGCTTTCCCCCAGCTTGAGCTCCTCCGCCAGCTTCTGCAGACGGACCCGCTCCACGACCTCGAGGGATTTCGTCTTGGAGAGATCCGTGATCAGCATCGCCGCTAGCGCCTTCCGGAGCGGCCGGGCCTGCTCGGAGAGCCCCCGGTCGCCGAAATTGGTGACCGCCAGGACGTTCGGCTTCCCGGCAACGGTTTGCAGGGCGGCTTCCCGCTTCACCGCCTCCTTCGCCTGTTTCGCCGCGTCCCGGTACAGGGCCAGCGTGATCTGCCTGCGGAGCATCAGGGAAAGGTTGCTGTCCGGTTCCCTGACCACGACGGTCCGCCAAACGGCGATGGCCTTGTCGTACTCCCCAAGCAGGTTGTAGGCCAGCCCCAGGTTGATACACGCCACCTTGTCCCCCGTGGCGAGGCCCCGCGCCTTCTCAAGGACCGCTACCGCCTCCGCCGGCTTCTTCATGCGCAGGTAGGTCTCCCCGAGTCCCTTGAGGGCTTCCGAATTGTTCCCGTCCTTCTGCAGCACCTCCTTGAAGAGGGCTACGGACTCCTCGTACCGCCCGTCGTGCATGGCCTTGGTCGCCTTGGCATGGGTCAGGATCGTCCCGCAGCCGGCAAGCAAAGCGACGGACAGAACCACCACCGCGAAAAGCAGCGCATGCCTCTTCATGGTTCAGAAACCTCCTTCCTCGCGACAGAAATCGTTCTGGAGTGAAACCTTACCTCCGTCCCCGCAGCCCGTCAAGAGGGCCCCTCCGGGGCGCCGCTGGGAACAGTACCACGTGATGACTTTTGACAAATTCATTACGCTCGCTTATCATGCAGCAACCTCGCCAACCGAAGGGAGAACCATGCGAATCCGAACACGCGCCGCTTGCGGCATCCTTTTTCCCCTGATCGTGTCGCTCGTGCTTTTGCATCCCACGCCCGCCTCCCCCTACGAGCGGGAAATCGCCAACCTGTCCTCCATTCTCGCCTCCGGCATCAGCAAGGCGGGGAAGAAGACCATCGCCGTGGTCGACTTCACCGACCTCCAGGGCCAGGTGAACGAGCTCGGACGGTTCATCGCCGAGGAGATGTCGGGCAACATGACCTCCCAGTCCGCCGGGTTCGACGTCCTGGACCGCAACCACATCAAGCGGCTCCTGGAGGAGCAGAAGCTGTCGATGTCGGGGCTGATGGAGCCCAGCGCCATCAAGAAAATCGGGAAGCTCGCAGGGGCCGACGTGATCGTCACGGGAACCATCACACCCTTCGGCGACAGCATCCGCGTTTCCTGCAAGGCCATCGACACGGCCACCGCCCGGGTGGTCGGGTCCGCCCGGGGCGACATCGCCAAGACGGCGACCATCGCCGACCTGCTCAAGCTCGGTGTGTCGGGGTCCGCGCCCCCGGTCGAACAGGCCGTGCGGCCAGCGACCACAAAGGTTTTCCAGAAGCCCCTGTACCGCGGCCACCGGGTCGACATCTGCCTCCACTGGAGCCGGCTCTGCCAGAAACCGGCGGCCGACCGCTTCTGCCAGCTCAACGGCTACCGGGAGGCACGGAGCTGGAAGATCGCCTACGACATCGGTTACATGACCCCCACGTACGTGATCGGCGACGACAAGACCTGCGGGATCCGGGGCTGCGACGGCTTCGAGGTCATCGAGTGCGAATGACGGGCGGGACCCGAAACCGGAGGACGGCCATTCACCGGGGCGTCACGATCGCGAAGGTGCCGGGGGCCTTGTCGATCAGGGAGAGGAAGCGGACCAGGTCGACCCGGCTCCCCTCGATCTTCAACTGATCCGAGACCACGTCCCGCAGGCCCGCCGTGCCGGCCAGCACCCGGATCAAAAGCGGCTTGGTCAGGGTCAGGGTGGCGTGGGCGTCGGGGGCGGGCTTCGCCTTCCGGTGGTGCAGCACGGCGTTCTCGATCCACAGGACGAAGGACTCCCCCGTGTCGGAGAGGACCACGTTGATCTTCCAGTCCTTCCCCTCGGCGGCCGGCCCGTTCAGGCTGCAGGCCATGGCCTCGAAAAACCGCTCCACCGGCGTGTTCTCCAGAACCTCCACGACCAGCGACCGGTCGATCCCCTTCTCCGGCGGCCCGCTGCGCAGTTCGCTTGCCGCGGTGAGGTAGCTGTTGCGCCAGGTGGCCGCCTCGGACCGGTAGCCCAGCTGGTCGTAGGTCCGGGCCAGGAGTTCCCTCGCCCCCCGGTGGTCCGGCGCGCCGAAGACCGCGTGGTTCAAAAGCTCCGCCGCCCAGCGGTACTCGCCCCGGTCGTAGGCGGCCTG
>JBFYXW010000054.1:0-18298 GCA_041310335.1 Syntrophaceae bacterium
CGTAAGCCCCTGGGCGGTGAGGCCCAGCTCGTCGGAAACCGCCACCCCGATTCGCTTTTCCCCGTAATCCAGTCCAAGAATGCGCATACTTGTTTCCGATCGACCCCAAGGGGGACAGAAGAGGTGGGTTCTTTAGCAAACTCCGTTCCCGGATTTCAATAAAAAATGCACCCCTCCGCCGGAGACACCCGAAGAACCGGGAGCAGCGGCGCCCCGGAGGCCAGGGACCAGCCCACCCCCGCGGAAACGCCTCCGCGACGGCGGGAACCCCCGTGACAGCCCCCGCGCCCCGGACCGGACATGCCCCCCGGGAAGGCGCCGGGGCGTTTCGCGATTGTGCATCCCCCCCGATTCTGCTAGATTGCCCGCCGGATGGGAGAATCATGAGACACATCGTCGTCGGCACGGCGGGACACGTGGATCACGGCAAGACGGCCCTGGTGAGGGCCCTCACCGGCATCGACACGGACCGCCTCAAGGAGGAGAAGGAACGGGGGATCACCATCGAACTGGGTTTCGCCTTCCTGAAGACCGCGGGGGGGCAGACCCTGGGGGTGGTGGACGTGCCGGGGCACGAGCGCTTCATTCGGAACATGGTGGCCGGCGCCGCCGGGATCGACCTCGTCGTCCTCGTCATCGCCGCCGACGAGGGCGTCATGCCCCAGACCCGGGAGCACCTCGCCATCTGCACGTTCCTGGGGATCCGCCGGGGATTGGTGGCCCTCACCAAGATCGACATGGTCGACCGGGACTGGCTCGACCTCGTGACGGAGGACATCCGCCAGTTCCTCCAGGGAACCTTCCTCGCCGGCGCCCCCGTCCTGCCCGTTTCGGCCTTGACGGGGGAAGGGGTCCCAGACCTCCTGGCGGCCATCGAACAGACCGCCTCCACCGTGGAGGAGGATCCCGACGCCGGTCTTTTCCGCCTTCCCGTGGACCGGGTCTTCACCATGCGGGGATTCGGAACGGTCGTCACCGGCACCGTCGTCACCGGCCGGATCGCCACCGGCGAAGAGGTGGTTTTCCTGCCCCCGGGCCAGAAGGCCCGGATCCGGGGCATCCAGGTTCACAACGAGGCGGTGCAGGCAGCCGAGGCAGGGCAGCGGGCGGCCATCAACCTCCAGGGCGTGGACCGGGACGTCGTCGAGCGGGGAGAGGTCCTGGCCCGCCCGGGGACCATCGAACCGACCCGCCGCATCGATACCGCATTCCAGTATCTCGCCGGGCAGGAGAAAAAGCTGAAGAACCGCTCCCTGGTCCGCTTTCACACGGGGACCAGCGAGACGATGGCCCGGATCCTCCTCCTCACGGGAGACAGCGAACTGGCACCCGGACGGGAGGCCCCCGTCCAGTTCTACCTGGACCATCCCGTGGTGGCCCTGGCGGGAGACCGGTTCGTCATCCGGAGCTACTCCCCCGTCACCACCCTGGGGGGCGGTACGATCCTGGACCCGCTGGCCCGGAAGCACAAGTCCCACAAGGAGAACATCCTTCGGGACTTCGATCTCCTCGCGGCGGGAGACGAAGCGGAGCGGGTCTCCGTCATTCTCGAGCGTTCGGGCTTCGCCGGGGCCGCCCTCAAGGAACTGGTAGCCCGCACGGGACTTTCGGAAACGGTCCTGCGGAAAGTCCTGGAGCGGCTGCTGACGGACCGCCGGGCCGTCCTGATGGATCGGGAGGATTGGCGGGCCGTGTCCCGGACCGCCCACGAGGACGTCCAGCAGCGGATCCTGCGCACCGTGGCGGCCTATCACGAAAAAAACCCCCTGAAGGAGGGGATTCCGCGAGAGGAACTGCGCAGCACGGCGGGATCCTACATCCCCCCGAAACTCTTCGCCACGGCCCTGCGGGACCTGGAGAAGACGGGCCGCCTCCTGGCGGAGCGGGACACGGTCCGCCAGGCGGAGCACCGGGTGGACTGGCAGGGCAGCCAGGAGGACCTGCGGGGAGAGATCCTGCAGCTCTACCTGGAAGCTGGCTACGCCCCGCCCACGGTCCGGGAGTTCTCCGAGCGATTCCGGGAGCGGAAGCGGGAAGCCGACAAGATCCTGGGTGTCCTGATCCAGGAGGGCTCCCTTGTCCGGATCAACGAGGATCTGCACTTCCACCGGGACGTGCTGGCCCGCCTCCGGGAAGACTACCGGGCCTTCCTGCGGAAGGCCGGCAAGGCCAACCCCACGGATTTCAAGGATCTGACGGGCTTGTCCCGGAAGTTCATCATCCCCCTGATGGAGTACTTCGACCAGGCCAAGCTGACGATCCGGGTGGGGGACCACCGGGTCCTCCGGGAAAGGGAAAAGGATGACCGCCCCGCTGACGGAACCCGTTGAGGTCATGAAGGCCCTCGTGTATCGCGAGGGCTCCTTCCGGTCCGCGGCGATACCGGTCGTCCGGGAGGTCCTCCTGGAGGTGCTCCTGGACGGACGACCGGTGGCCGCCATCGCCTGCACGGGAGAGCACGTGGAGGAGCTGGCGGCGGGCTTTCTCCGTTCCGAGGGCTGGATCGGGCAGGCCGGGGACATCACCCGCATCGAGAGGCCCGATCCGTCCGGACCCGCCCCGGGGTGGCCGGGGGAGGTCCTGTCCGTCGCGGTTTTTACGGCGGGCGGCAAATCACGGCCGGAGGCGGCAGGGACGGGAAACACGATCACCTCCAGCGGCGCCCGGGGAGCGGGGCGCTGGTCCGCCGGAACAGGCTCGACCCCCGGCATGATCACGGTCACGCCGGAGCAGGCGTTTCATCTCGTCGAAGGACTCGTGGAGGCCTGCGTCCTCCATGAGCGAACCCGGGGCACCCACGGCGCCGCCCTGGCGGATCCGGAGAGAATCCTCGCCGTCCGGGAGGACATCGGCCGCCACAACGCCCTGGACATGCTCTCCGGCCATGCCCTCCTGGGCGGGATCGACCTGACCGACAAGATCGTCGTCCGCACGGGCCGGGCGTCCCTGGAGATCGTGTCCAAGGCGGCCCGGATGGGCCTTCCCGTCCTGCTGTCCCTGGGGGCACCCACGGTGCAGGCGGTGCGGCTCGCGGCACAGGCGGGCATCACCCTGGTCGGTGGCATCCGCGGCGACTCCATGACCATCTACACCCACGAATCGCGAATAGGACTGACAGCATGAAAAATGTATACGCCCGGGACATCCGGCAGGGGGACAAGGTGAGCGAGGTCTTCCTGGTGGCGGAAAAGAGCATGGCCTACTCCCAGAAAGGGGCTCCGTACCTCAACCTCCGGCTGAAGGACCGCACGGGAGAACTGGATGGAAAGGTCTGGGACAACGCACCCGAATGGGATCAGGCCTTCAAGAAGGGCGATTTCGTTCAGATCAACGCCCGGGCCGTCAGTTACCGGAACGCCGTCCAGCTCAACGTCCTGGGGCTCCGGAAACTGGAGGAGAGCGAGGTCGATCCCATGGATTTCCTCCCCGTCTCCGAGGGGGACCCGGAGGAGATGTTCGCCGAACTGATGGGGTTCGTGGAAAAGATCGCCACGCCCCACCTGAAGGCCCTCCTCATGGCCTTCTTCCGGGACGAGTCCCTCGTCCGGCGCTTCAAGCGGGCCCCCGCCGCCAAGAGTTTCCACCACAACACCATCGGGGGGCTCCTGGAACACACCCTGTCGGTGACGAGGCTCCTGGAGCGGGCGGCGGACCACTATCCCGGCGCCAACCGGGATCTCCTGATCACGGGGGGCATCCTCCATGACATCGGCAAGATCCACGAGTTCTCCTACGACCGGATGGTGGAATACACCGACGCGGGGAGGCTCGTGGGGCACATCGTCATGGGGGTCGAGATGCTGGATGCCCGGATCGCCGGGCTGCCGGACTTTCCCGAACCGACCGCCATGGCCCTCCGGCACCTGATCCTGAGCCATCACGGCGTCCTGGAGTTCGGCTCCCCCAAGCGCCCCAAGACCCTGGAGGCCCTGATCGTCCACCACATGGACGACCTGGACGCCAAGGTGAACGCCCTTACGACCTTCATCGAGGCCTCGCCGGAGGAGGATTCGGACTGGACCCCCTACCACCGCCTCCTGGAACGCTACATTTACAAGGGCTGACGATGCCGGCCGATCCCGTCGACCATTGCTTCCTCCATGAGCCGTCGGAAGAGGAAGCCCAACGGATTCTCGCCCGCTGCCGGAAATCAAGATGACGTTCAAGCCCCTCGAGATCGACGACTATCCCGTCCTCAAGCCCCGCTTCGAGCGGCAGGCCTACGACCTGAGCCTCTACTCCCTTCTCTCCCTCCTCGCCTGGAACGGGCATGTCTACCGGACATCCTGGCGGGTCGAGGATTCCTCGGTGATCCTGGCCTTCCGGTCCGACCTGGACCCGCAGGACCGCTACCTCGTCCTGCCGGTCCCCCCGCCGGAGGGGCTGGGAGCGGAGGATCTCGCCCGCCTCGCCCGACGCGCGGGCATTCCAACCTTCTGGCACGTCCCCGACGACTGGGTCGAGCGGTTGGGACGTCCCGCCCTGGAGGCGCGCTTTCGCCTCTCGGAGCAGCGGGAGTACGAGGACTACATCTACCGGACGGCGGACCTGGCGGAGCTCAAGGGAAACCGGTACGCCCGGAAACGCAACCTGATCCACCAGTTCGAGAAGGTCTTCGTGAGCGGGGGGCGGGTGGCGGTGGAGCCGATCCGGCGGGAAAACGCGGGGGAGTGCCTGGCGTTCCTGGACCAGTGGTGCAGCCAGCGGGGAAACATGGACCCCGAGGTGATGGGCACGCTCCTCTGCGAGCGGCAGGCCGTGATCAACGCCGTGGAGAACCTGGAGGCCACCGAGGGAATCGGGATCCTCGTGCGGATCGACGGGGACGTGAGCGCCTTCGGGATCGCCTCCCGGCTGAACGGGACCATGGCGACCCTCAACTTCGAGAAGGCCTACCCCTCCGTCCGGGGGCTCTACCAATACCTGGACCGGGAATGCGCCCGGCTCCTGTTCGCCGGCTTCGAGTACGTCAACAAGGAGAGCGACATGGGCCTGCCCGAGCTGGCCAAGTCCAAGAGTTCCTACCACCCCGTCCGGAGACTCCGGTCCTGGCGCCTGGACCTCCGGTAGTCCTGCTATTTTTTCCTGAGGAGTTCCAGTTCCGCCGCCGTCAGGTAGGTCTCGGAGTAACCGCACTCCCGGCAGGAGTAGAAGTCGAATCCCGTAGACTTGTTTTCCATCTCGATCCGCCCCCGGTTCAGGGTCGCCAGGCGAATCACGTGAAACGTCTTCTCGTTTCCCTCGTTCTGCAGGACCATTTCCAGTTCGGGGTGATTGAGGCAGAACACCTTTCCGTCTTTCCGGGGCATCGAAAACCTCCACGCTTGATTGTTGCGATGATTGAAATGCCGGGGGGATGATCCGTCCGCCCGGAACGGCGCTCACTCGATGGACATAAGGGACAGCCAGCGCTCCTCCTCGGTGGCCCGGGGAAGGTCCCGCTCCGCAAGGACCTCGACGATCCCCGGATCGTTGAACCGGAGATAGGGATTCACCTTTCGTTCCTCCTGCAGGGAGGAGCAGACGAAGGCCGGATCGTAGACCCGCCAGTACGCCTCGAGGACCGGGAGGTTCGCCGGCTCCAGCCGGCGGGCGAAGAGCAGCGAATCCCGGACGTAATCATGTCCGGCCAGGATGAGGGTCTCACCGGGAAAAGCCAGAAGCCGCCGGATGGACCGGAAAAAGCCGGCGAGGTCCCCGGAGAAGCAGTTGCCCACCGTTCCGTTGAAGAGGGTGTCCCCCGTGAGGAGGGCGCCGCCGGCCTGGAAGCAGACCGAATCCTCCGTGTGCCCGGGCGTCCGATGGACCCGGACGGCCTCCCCACCCAGTTCGATCCCGCCGCCGTCGGGCAGGTTCCCGGGGTCCACGAACCGGGCCCCCGTCGCCGCCAGGAGCGCGTCGTTGCCGAGGGTGTGATCGTAGTGGCGGTGCGTGTTCGTGACGAGCCGGAGCGGAATGTTCTGTTCCGCGAGAAAGGAGCGGATCTCCTCCGCGGCTCCCCCGTCGACGGCCATCGCCCCCGCCTCGTTCCAGACGAGGTAGCCCAGGTTGTCGGCGCTGTACCGGAACTGCTCGACGTGCATGGGGCCCTTCAGCAGACGCGGGCGTGCCGGGTCCAGCTCGTCCGGCTCCAGCGGGAATCCGGGGCGGGAACGTCCGGCACCGGGCAGAGGCCGCACTTGGCGGCGAAATAGCGGTGAAAGGCGGTGCTTCCCGTCAGTTCGGGGTGGAAGACCGTCGCCAGGACGCCGGGGGTCTCCACGGCGGCGATGAAGTCGTCCATGCGGAGCAGGACCTGTACCCCTTTCCCGACCTCCAGGATCTTCGGGGCCCGGATGAACGTGAGCGGCAGGGGATCGGGGGAAACGGCGGAAATGACCGCTTCGGCGGTGAAGCTGTCGAGCTGGCTGCCGAAGCCGTTCCGCTCCACCTCCATGTCGACGAGGCCCAGGTGGGGCTCCTCCCCGCGGACCCGGGAGGCCAGGAGGATCGTGCCGGCGCAGGTCCCCCAGATTTTCATGCCTCTGTTGAATTCGCGGCGGATCGCCTCGTCGACCCCGAAGATCCGAAGCAGCCGGGACAGGCAGGTGCTCTCGCCGCCCGGAAGGATCAGGCCCGCCAGGGGGGCGAGGTCTTCCGGCCTCTTGACGGGGACGCCCCGGATGCCGATGCGCTCCAGGTGGTCCAGGTGTTCCAGGACCCCACCCTGCAGGTCCAGGATGCCGAGGACCGGCTCCGGCCGGGTGCTTGGCTCGGAAAGGTTCATCGTCGGAGAAATGTCCGTCCCCGCCGGGGTATCACCAGCCCCGCCCCGCCAGGAGCTTGTCCTCGGGGATCTGCGCGATTTCCAGGCCCGGCATGGCGCCACCGAGATCCAGCGAGGCCTCGAGGATTTTCTGCGGGTCGTTGAAGAAGGCCGTGGCCTTGACGATGCCGCGGGCCCGGGCGGCGGGGTTGGCCGCCTTGAAGATCCCGGATCCCACGAAGACGCCGTCGCAGCCGAGCTGCATCATGAGGGCCGCGTCGGCCGGCGTGGCGAGGCCGCCGGCGGCGAAGTTCACCACCGGCAGGCGGCCCAGTTCCCGGACCTGCAGGGCCTGCTCGTAGGGCATGCCGTGGGCCTTGCAGAACCCCGTCACTTCTTCCAGGGGCATGTTCGCGAGCTGCCGGATTTCCCGGTTCATGGTCCGCATGTGCCGGACCGCCTCCACGACGTTGCCCGTCCCCGCCTCGCCCTTCGTGCGGATCATGGCCGCCCCCTCGGCGATGCGCCGGAGCGCCTCCGCCAGGTTGCGGGCCCCGCAGACGAAGGGGATGGAGAATTTCGTCTTGTCGATGTGGCACTCCTCGTCGGCGGGAGTGAGGACCTCGCTCTCGTCGATGTAGTCGATCTTCATGGTTTCCAGGAGCTGGGCCTCCACGAAGTGGCCGATCCGGGCCTTGGCCATGACGGGGATGGACACGGACCGCTTGATCTCCAGGATGAGGCCCGGGTCGGACATGCGGGCCACTCCGCCCTGGGCGCGGATGTCCGCGGGGACCCGCTCCAGGGCCATGACGGCCACGGCCCCCGCCTCCTCGGCGATCTTCGCCTGCTCCACCGTCGTCACATCCATGATCACGCCGCCCTTGAGCATCTGGGCAAGCTGGACATTCAGTTCGTAGCGCTTCTCGTCCACGTCGGATTCACCTCCCTGCGGATCCCCAAACGATCCTTTTTCTTTTCCGTCCGCTTCCCCTTGAGGGACGTCGCCGCGGCCTCCCGGCCGCCGTTCCACGCCGCAAGGATGGACGTTTTCGTGCCCAGCGCCGCCTCGAGCACGGAATCGTACCGGTAGATGTCGTCCCGGAATTGGACCGTCCCGTCGGGGTCCACCCAGGCGGTCCAGTAGGCGATGTGCACGGTGACCGGAGCCGGGAGATTCACCGCCTGGTTTCTGCCCTTGCGGATGGCGGCCAGAATTTTTTCCCGGGACCAGTTGGCCTCATCCTGCAAAAGATAGACCGCCAAGTCAATCGGTTTTTCCACGCGCATGCAGCCGTGGCTGAAGTCCCGGACGGTCCGCTTGAAGAGGCTCCGCTGCGGCGTGTCGTGGAGGTAGACGTCGAACCGGTTGGGGAACATGAACTTGATGTGGGACAGGGCGTTGAAGGCTCCCGGGTCCTGGCGGATGCGGTACTTGAACGTCTTCTCGCCGATCTTCTCCCACTCCACCGTCTGGGGATCCACGACGGTGTCCCGGCCGACGATGATCTTCATCCCCTGCTTCTGCAGGGACAGCGGGTCCTTCTGCAGTTTCGGCAGGTACTCCTTGACGGCGATGTTGAAGGGCACGTTCCAGTACGGGTTGATCTCCAGGTGCGTCATCCGCCCGGTGAACACCGGTGTCTTGTAGTCGATCTTCGGATCCCGGCTGTGCCGCCTCCCCACCACGATTCTCATGCTCAGCGGGACGCGGCCGTTCTCCACCGCATTCAGGCTGAAATCGGGAATGTTGATGAAGAGGAACCGGTTCCCCACCTCCTGGGGCAGCCAGCGCCAGCGCTCCAGGTTCACGAGCATCTGGGCGATCCGGCGCTCCACGGGGACGTTCAGGGTCTTCAGGGTCTCCTTGTGGACGGCGCCGTCCTCCGCCAGGCCGTGGCGCCGCTGGAAGCGGCGGACCGCCTGGTCGAGGGTATCGTCGAACCGGGTGCCTTCCGAAGCGGCGGCCGGTGCCAGGTCGCCGCCGGCGATGAGGCGCGTTCTCAGGAGCGGCACCCTCGGGTCGGCCATCCCCCTTTTCAGGGACTTGCCCGCCGGCAGCGCGGGCCACCCGCCCGCGGCGGCGAGTTTCTGGTACTCCGCCACGTGTGCCGCAAGGCGGTCGAACCCCGGGTACTCGGGCTTGAGGACCTGGAGGTGGACATCCACCGTCCGGGCCGCCAGGGCGTCCTGGAGGTAGGCGGGCCAGTCGACGAACCGCTGGCGGGCCTCCCACATCTTGAAGAGCCCGTTGGGGTCCACCACCCCCGACAGGAGGTGGGACCCGAAGAGCAGGAAGGCGTCGGTGCACAGGAGGTCGAAGTCGGCCCCCTCGCCGGGGAGCCACTTCCCGGAGACCCGCCAGGAGCCGAGAAGTCCCTGGATGGCCTCTACGTGGTAATCCGCGGGATACAAGCCGTACTGGCCGGCCGATCGCAGCACCGTCAGCAGGCGGTCCGCCTGGGGCGAGGGACCGTCCTTCTGGACCCAGGCGGGCGCGAAGGCCCTCAGGCGGTAAAACTCCGCCAGGCGGGGCGAGCGACACGACACATCGGCCCTGCAAAGGGGGGGCTTGGAGTTGACCGCCGCCTCGACGCGGGCCGTCAAAGCCGGGCGCACGAGATCGGCCAGGGATTGCGCCGCAGCGGTCCCGCCAAAAAGAAAAATCGCCAGCCCCAGGGCGACGACAAGGACAAAGGGAAAACGGGTTTTTCGCATGGCCGTGGCCTATGCGAAAACGGGCCGCTTGTCAAGGATATCCGACAGACACGCGGGCGCTTCTCCTCCATCCGAGCAGGTCGCTTCCGACCGGACCGGTCCGGATCGCCCGCTTCGTCTTTTCCCCGGCGGATGCGGAACGGAGCGGTGCACACCGCCGACATCGCCCCCTTCCCCGAAGGCCGTTGACTTTCCCAATTTCTGTCCTTAAGATGGGCACCCTGATGAACGATCCGACTTTCCCTCACAGGGGCGCATTCTCATGAACCCCGCCGGTCTTCACATCGTGGAGGTGGGGCCCCGGGACGGCCTCCAGAACCTGTCCGCCTTCGTGGAAACGGGGCGCAAGATCGACCTGATCCGGAAGCTGGCGGCCAGCGGCATCCGGGAGATCCAGGCCGGGGCCTTCGTGAACCCCCAGGCCATTCCCCAGTTCCGGGATATGAAAGAGGTCCTCGCGGGGGTGCGGGAACACGGGAAAACGGACGGCGTCGTCCTGACCACCCTGGTCCCGAACCTCCAGGGCGCCCGGAACGCTGTCGCCGCGGGCGTGGACAAGCTCGACTTTTTCTTCTCCGTCAGCCGTTCCCACAACCTGAACAACGTCCGCCAGACGCCGGAGGAATCCCTCGAGGCCCTCCGCCGGGTTCTCGAGGCGTTCCGGTCGGCGCCGGGCCTCTCCTTCCGGGTGAACCTGGCGACCGTCTTCGGCTGTCCCTTCGAGGGCTACCTGGACACGGCGACGATTCTCCGATACGTGGAACGGACGGCCCGCCTCGGCATCCGGGAGATCACCCTCTGCGACACCGTCGGCTGGGGCCATCCGGCGCAGGTGGAGGAAATCCTGAAAGGCTGCCTGGGCGGATTTCCGGACGTCCTGTTCGGGGTCCACTTTCACAATACCCGGGGACTGGGAGTGGCCAACGCGCTCAAGGCCTGGGAGACGGGCGTCCGGGTCTTCGACGCCGCCGTCGGCGGCCTGGGCGGATGTCCCTTCGCCCCCGGGGCTTCCGGAAACGTGGCCACGGAAGACCTGGTGTTCCTGTTCGAGTCCATGGGCATCCCCGCGGGGATCGACCTGGAACGGCTCCTGGAGGCGGCGTCCTTTCTCCAGGGGCTCCTCCCGGACACGCCCCTGAGCAGTTCCCTCTTCCGGGCGGGTCCGCCCCGAAGGGTGCCCTTCCAATAATCCCCGCTCACGATCCCCCGTCGGACGGACTGTCCGGACGGGACGAACAGGAGGCCGCCATGCCGAGCATCGACAAGTCGATCCTGGTCGCCATCGACATCCAGGGAAATCTCTACCGCGCCATGGACGACCGGGAGTTTCTCCTGGAGAACAGCCGGAAGCTCCTCATGGGCGCCCGGCTCCTGGGAGTCCCCGTCATCCTCACGGAGCAGGTGAACATCGGCGGGACCATCCCGGAGATCCGGGATCTCCTGCCGGACGTGACACCCGTCGTGAAGGAGACCTTCAGCTGCTGGCGTCACGCCCCCTTCGCCGCGGCCATGAAGGCCACCGGCCGGGAACAGGTGATTCTCCTGGGGATCGAGGCCCACGTCTGCGTCTACCAGACCTGCCTGGACCTGCTGGAAGCGGGGTTCGAGGTGCACCTGGCGGCGGACGCCGTGTCCTCCCGGACCGCGGCCAACCGGGAGATCGGCATCGGCCGGATGACCGCCGAGGGGGCCATCCTGGCCAGCACGGAGATGATTCTCTTCGAGCTCCTGGAGACAGCGGCCCACCCGAAGGCAAAGGAACTCTTCCGACTCATCAAATAGGTCCCGGCGGACGATTCAGGCCTGCGGGCCCAGGTGGAGGCCGCGGGCACCGTCAGCCGGGTTGCTGGTTTCCCTTGCGATGGGGTGTCCCGACAGAACCCGTGGCAACGCTTCGAGAAAGGAGGTTGACGCATGCGCTTTGAAGAAATTGAACTCGGCAACGTTTACAGGTCGAATGTCACGAAGCCCATCACCGGCACCGAAATCGACATCGTGGCCCAGATGTCGGGCATGGATTTGCCCGGTTTCCTGGATGCCGGCTTCGCGCGGAACATGGGGTTCAAAGACAGGGTCACCCCGGGCATCTACATCATCGCCAGCATGATGGGGCTGATGGCCAAACAGGGGTTTCTGGCGGACGCAATCTGGGTCTCGGCGACGGACGTCTCCTTCAAGACGCCCGTCTTCCCGGGGGACCGCCTGTCCGCCGAAGTCGAGGTGTCCGGTAAGAAGGAGGCAAAGCGGGGAGGGTTCGTCACCTACAAGTGGAGGGTCCGGAATCAGGAGGCAAAGCTCGTCGCCGAGGGGGTCAACACCTGACTGTTCCCCGGCAAATGATCATCTGGACGATGATCCTGGCGAAAAAGAGGTCAGATAAAATCTGACCTCTTTTTCACTAATGGCGCGCCATCAGGTGCTGCACCGCCTTGTCGAGGCCGTCGAGGGACAGCTCGTACATGGGGAAGACCTGCTGGATGACCCCGACGGTCCAGGTGTAGCCCCACTCGTCCTGCCCCTGGGGGTTGAGCCATACGGCGTGCCGAAAGGTCCGGGCGAGGAACTTGAGCCGGTCGATGCTGGCCCGGTGCTCCTTCTGGTCCACGTAAATGGAGCCGTTGGTGTGCATCAGCTCGTAGGGGGCCATGCTGGCGTCGCCCACGAAGATCAGGCGTGTCTCCGGGTCCTTGCGGATGAACTCCTCGAGGACCTCCGGCTTCCGGTGGCGCTGGGGGTCCAGCCAGACCCGGCTGTAGAGGGTGTTGTGGAAGTAGTAGATGGTCAGGTCCTTGAACTGGCTCCGGGCATAGTTGAACAGCGTCTGGACGATGGCCACGTAGGGGTCCATGGACCAGCCGCCGTTGTCGATCATGAGAATGATCTTGAGGCGGTCCTTGAGGCGGCGGTCGAAGACGATGTCGATCTCGCCGCCGTTGCGCATCGTCTCGTAGATGGTCTTCTCGACGTTCACCACGTCCCGGGGCCCCGCGGGGGTCATCCGGCGGAGCCTTTTGAGGGCCTCGCCAATCTGGCTCTCCGTCAGGGGGCCGTCCTGGGAGTAGTCCCGGTAGCGCCGCTCCATGGCCACCTTGATGGCCGACTTGTTCCGCGAGCGCCCGCCAACCCGCATCCCTCCCTCGTGGTCGCCGGAGTGCCCCACCGGCGAGGTCCCCTTCGTGCCGATCCAGCGGTTGCCGCCGTGGTGGGCCTTCGTCTGCTCCTTCAGCCGGTCGAAGAAGTACCGGAGCAGCTCCTCCGGCGTCATCCCCGCCAGCTTTTCCTGCTCGATCCCCAGGGCCGCCGCGACGTCGTCGGGGCTCTTCAGCCACTCCTCCAGGAGGGCCCGGGCCATCTCGGAGAGCTCCACGTCCTCCGGGTCCTTCAGGACCACCCCCCGAAAATAGTGGGCGAACACCTGGTCGTAGGTGTCGAAGTAGCGCTCGCTCTTCACCAGGATCGACCGGGCGGCGGTGTAG
This sequence comes from Syntrophaceae bacterium, assembly GCA_041310335.1. Classification (GTDB taxonomy): domain Bacteria; phylum Desulfobacterota; class Syntrophia; order Syntrophales; family PHBD01; genus PHBD01. Next base: position 12,940 of record JBFYXW010000054.1, read on the forward strand.
AAGTCCTCGACGGAGCAGATGAGCCCCATCCCCAGCGCCTTCTGCAGTTTCAAAAAGGACGTGGGCTTGACGGGAACTCCCCGGTCCCGGAGGGTGTAGAAGAATTCGACGAACACGGGTTGCTCCCTACGCGCGCATCCTGAGCTGCCGGCCCGCGTTCTCCAGGTCCAGGCTCTTCTTGAAGAGGACCCCCAGGTAGGGGACGGCGCCCTGCTTGAGGGACGTCACCTTGAAGTCCGGGTCGGCCTTGACGGCGCGGATCCAGTTGATCAACTCCCGCGTGGCGGGCCGCTTCTCGATGCCCGTGAATTCCCGGAGGCGGTAGAAGGTGGAGATGCACACGTCCGTCAGTTCCCGGTTCAGGTTCGGGAAGTGGACGTCCAGGATGAGGCGCATCATGTCCGGGTCCGGGAAGGCGATGTGGTGGAAGTTGCACCGGCCCAGGAAGGGGTCCGAGAGGTCCTTCTTGGCGTTGGAGGTGATGATGATGACGGGGCGGTTCCGGGCCGAAATCGTCTTGTCGACCTCGATGATGTCGAACTGCATCTGGTCGAGGACGTCCAGCATGTCGTCCTGGAAGTCCGTGTCGGCCTTGTCGATCTCGTCGATCAGGAGCACCGTCCGGGCCTCCGCCGTGAAGGCCTGGCCGATCTTGCCCATGCGGATGTACTCCTCGATGTTGCTGACGTCGCGCTTCGAGTCGCCGAACCGGCTGTCGTTGAGGCGGGTCAGCGTGTCGTACTGGTAGAGGGCGTCCACGAGCTTCATGCTGGACTTGACGTTCAGGGCGATGAGCGGCATCGCCAGCGCCTCGGAGATGGCATGGGCCAGCATGGTCTTGCCCGTCCCGGGCTCCCCCTTGAGGAGGAGGGGCATTTCCAGGGCCATGGACACGTTGACGATCTTGGCCAGTTCGTCGTCGAGGACGTACTTGGACGCCCCGCGGAAAACCGAATTCTTCTCTTTCATGGTACAACTCCTTCCCTGCAGGTAACGATTGGACGGTTTCCCCTGTATGCGAATTCGGCGAAAAAAGCCACCCTGATTTGAGACCGGACATGCGGACCAGCCTCCTGATCGGGGTTCTCCGCAGCGCGTTCCGGTTCCGAAAGGAGAGGATCGCCGGGCGGCTCCCCGGCGCAGCGGTCATGCCGGCGGGAGGATTTCGGATCGGCTGGCCCGGCGAGCACACCGCACCGGGATCACGGCCTGTCGCGCCACGGGACCCACTCGTACCAGCCCGTGAGCCCCACCTTCCCGGCCCACCGGTCGATCATGGCCCGGTCGCCCGCGTGCCCCTCCCCGTACTCCCGGCGGGTTGCCTCCGCCAGGGCGCCGCCGTCGAAGAGGAAAACCGTCTTGAGGTAGGGCGCCGTCCACTCGAGACGCAGGTGGTCCTCGAGGATCTTGAAGAAAACGTAGTTCATGACGTTGGAGGCGTAGTGGATCCGCTTGGGCATGTAGCCCCGGGCGTCCGGGGAAAGAACCCCGATGGCGGAACGCCACTGCCGTTGGAGCATCCGGACCTGGATGGGACGCAGATCCGGGAGGGCGTCGTGGAGTTCCTTCTCCACCGCGATGTCCGTGGGCATCCGCGTGAGCTGGAAGACCGCTCCCTGGTACCACAGGACCGCCAGTTCCCGGATCTTTTCCCGGCCGAAGACCGAGGCGAGTCGCCGCAGGTCTTCCTCCTCCTCCATCAGGAACGTCAGGAGAGTCCGGCGGCTGGAAACGGGGACAAAGCGCTCCTTCTCGGGGGCCTGGTAAAGGCGCAGGAGATGGAGGCAACCGCTGGCCACGGCGTGGTTGACGCCCTCGTCGTGGGACCTCCGGCAGAGGACCCGGATGTCCGGCTCGTCCCGGCCGGGCAGGGACACCGTGGCCTGGACGGGGTGGTCCTCCCGCTCCTCGAAGCGGATGTCCCCACCGGAGAGGGCCCGGAGGCGCTCCAGGAGGGGAAGGACGGAATCCATCAGGAGAGGCGGCATCGGCTCTTGGCAATCCCCGGAAAACAGGATAAGAATCGGAGAACGCGGGGATCATACACCCGCCGCCCCGATCCGTAAACCCCATTCGCCATGAACGATTCGACAGCGACAGCGAGCCAGGCGGAACCACCCCGGAGGCGGAGACCCGTCTGGGGCTGGGCCCTGTACGACTGGGCGAACTCCGCCTACGCCACCACCGTCATGGCAGGCTTTTTCCCCGTCTTCTTCAAGGAATTCTGCTGCGCCGGGGCGGATCCCGTCGTCAGCACGGCCCGGCTGGGCCTGACCAATGCCGCCGCCGGCCTCGTGGCGGCCCTCCTCTTCCCCCTCCTGGGGGCCACCGCCGATCGGGGAGGGTCCCGGAAGCGCTTCCTCCTCTTTTTTCTCTGCCTCGGGGCCCTGGCAACGGCCTGCCTGTCCCTCGTCCAGGCGGGGCAGTGGCAGGCGGCGGCTCTGCTCTATGGCGTCTCCCTCCTCGGCTTCTCCGGCGGGAACGTCTTCTACGACGCCCTCCTCCCTGCCGTGGCAACTCACCGGGACATGGACCGCATCTCCGCCCTGGGCTACGCCCTGGGCTACCTGGGCGGGGGGATCCTCCTGGCCGTCAACATCTGGATGAACCTCGAGCCGGCCCGCTTCGGCCTAGCCGACCCGCTCCAGGCCGTCCGGGCCTCCTTCGTCTCCGTGGGGGCCTGGTGGCTCCTCTTTTCGATTCCCCTGTTCCTCTGGGTCCGGGAGCCGTCCGCCGGAGCGCGGGTCTCCTTCGTCGGGATGTTTCGGGAGGGTTGGAGGAGCCTCGCCGGGACCATCCGGAAGATTCGCCGCTTCCCCACGATTCTCCTGTTCCTCCTGGCCTACTGGTTCTACATCGACGGGGTGGACACCATCATCCGGATGGCCGTGGACTACGGCCTTGCCCTGGGTTTCGCCTCGCAGGACCTGATCCTGGCACTCCTGGTGGTTCAGTTCGTCGGCTTCCCGGCGGCCCTGGCCTTCGGCCGCCTGGGGGACCGGATCGGCACGAAGCGGGCCATCCTCCTGGCCGTCGCCGTCTACCTCCTGGTCACCCTGGGGGGGAGCCTGATGCGGACCCGGGAGGACTTCTTCGTCATGGCCGCGGCCATCGGCCTCGTCCAGGGGGGGATCCAGGCCCTCAGCCGGTCCTTCTACGCCCGGATCATCCCGCCGGACCGGCCCGCCGAGTTCTTCGGCTTCTTCAACATGGTGGGGAAGTTCTCCGTCATCTTCGGCCCCGCCCTCGTCGCGGTCACGGGACTCGCCGCCCGGGCGGCGGGTTTCGAGGGGACCACGGCCTCCCGGCTCGGCATATTGTCCGTGGCGGTCCTGTTCATTGCCGGCGGGATCCTCCTGGCCTTCGTGGACGAGGAGAAGGGAAGAAGGGAGGGGGCGGCCCTGTGAGAAAAGAAAGAAGCCCCCGCCCCGATTCCCGGGACCCCGCCCGCGCGAGGAGGAAAGATCCATGCGCATCCTGATCCTGCTGACCGCCCTCCTTCTGCTCCTGTTTTCGGCAGCCTCTCCCTTGCCGGCCTCCGATCACCCTGGCGCGCTCTCCATGACCGTCCGCGCGGAGGCGTCCGGGGACGGAATCCCGGGCAAGGGAACCCGCTTCCGCATCCCGCCCGTGGCCGGCGAGGAGCGCCGGGCGGTGGAGGCGATCGCGGCGGAGGCGGCCCGCATTCTCGAAGGGCGGGGCTATGTCCGCGAAGGGGAAAGGCCGGGAATCCTCTTCTCCATCGCCTACGAGTGCCTGCCCCTCCGGATCGAGACCGCCGCCGGGCCGGGGGGAGACCTGAAGGACGAAAGGCTCTACGTCAAGGGGTCCTTCACCGAGACCCGCTTCTCCCGGAAGATCGGCATCCGGGTGTTCGAGACCGGGTCCTCCGCAGGGGGACCTCCGTTGTGGAGTGGGGAGGTCGAGAGCGCCGGCTCCTGCGGGGACACCCCGACGGACGCGCCGCTCCTCCTGGAGGAGCTCCTGGGGGAGTTCCCCCGGCCCACGGGAAGGCCGGCGGAGCGGGCGCGGTCCCGATGGGAAGCGCGATGAACGGGTCCGAGGGCGGACCGAGCCGATTGACACGAAGGTCCGTTTCCCCTATGGTCAGCGATACGATCTCCACTGAATTCAACCGATTGGGAACGGAAGGAGGTAACGGAAACCACGAACCCAGGCGTGCCGTGACGAGAAACGGAACGGATCCCGAAACCTCGAGAGAAGATTGGCCTGGAGGCCAGCGCGGACAGGAGGCGGACAACCGTCCGGCCCGGTGGTCGAACCTGGAAACACAAGGGAGGGAGCCATGAAGCGGATTATCCTGTTTGTTTTCGTCTTCGTTTTCTGTTCCACCGCCCAGGCGGGCATGTTTGACCAGATCAAGGGGGTGACGGACACGCTGGAGAAGGCAACCCAATCGGTAACGCAACCCGCCAAGAAGGCACCGACATCGACAACCTCGGACAAGGCGGTCCCCGGAGTAGGGATGCCCTTTGCCCAGCCTCTCGATTCGAACAGCCGGATCCGACTGGATCGGGGCAAGCAAGCGATCGCCGGGATCAAGATCCGGGAGGACCTGCGCAGGAACGTCCCGCGATCGCGCGCCGCGGAAGTGATCGCCGAGCAGCGAAGCGTTCAGATGGCCATCGATAACGCCGAGAACGAGTTGAGGATGGTGCGCAACAAGCAGCACCCGGAGGTGGCTGCATTGCAAGGGGACATCTCCACAGCCCGAGACTACCTCAAAGACCTGAACGGGGTGATCAAGGAGCACAAGGCAGCGGATTTGGCCGGACAAAAAGTGCGTCAGGAGTTCGTAAAGGCTTACTGGAAGCATAGAGGCATTTACGAATTCTGGATTCAGTATTACGACGAACCCAACAGGTTTTTTTCCTATGCCGACGACACACTCGCCAAGGCCAGGGATGCCTTCAAGGAAATCAGCGAAGGCTGTACGACCCGGTTCCAGGGCGTGACGGACGACCCGGGTGGTGACCGCCTGAACAGGTACAGCGTCTGGTGCAAGATGGCCATCGACGGGGATGCGTGGCTCAAGAGGGCCGTGACGAACAAGGCGACCTTCTACATCAACCAGGTCGCCGAGTCGTTCGAGAACCAGTCCAAGCTGCTGGCCGAAAGCAAGGGCAACCTCGGGACGTGGGACCTGCAGTATTACCTGAACCCGGAGGCGCGGAAGGCGGAAATCTTGCAGATGCTCGAAAAGGACCTGAAATTCGTCGGCCTGGAGAAACCCCCGAAAGAATCCTTCGCCAGGGCCGACGCGGCCCTGGCCAAATTGATCGGGGAAATCAGGGAGCAGGTCAAGAACTGGCCCTGCTACCCCGACGGGACCCCCATG
>JBFYXW010000059.1:0-7243 GCA_041310335.1 Syntrophaceae bacterium
CCGTCCCGTAGACCTCGATCAGGTGGGCCGCCCCCTGGGTCAGGTAGGGGTAGGACAGGAAGGCGTCGTTGTGGACGAACCACTCCTTGGCGGCCACCTCCATGATCAGCGGGAAGCCCTGGCCCCCCGCCTCGGGGGAGGCGATCATGCTGATCCAGCCCCCGTCCCGGTAAAGTTGATAGCAGCGGTGGAAACCCGGCGGCACGAAGACGCTCCCGTTCTCCAGGCGGCACCCCACCCGGTCGCCCTCGGCGAGGGTCGGGAAGAGGACCTCCGTGGCGTACTTCTCCGCCTCCTTCAGGACCATGTCGAACAAGTCCCGGGAAAAGGCGCCGTAGCGCTCCGTTCCGAAGAGGGAGTCGATGCCCAGCATCTCGTAGAGCACGAAGCGCTGGTCCCGATCGTCCACGAGCAGGCTTGCCATTCCGTTGATCTCCTTTCTTGCGTTCCGGTTTTGTGCTCCGGCCGCGCCCCCGCGGATGTCGGCCGGTCTGGGGCGCGGGGGCTGGAAACGGGGGTACCCCCCGCGCCGAAGCGTTTCCCTCGGCAGCCGGGAGTGAACCGGGACCCCGGATGCAGGAAACGCTTCTCAATTGCTCCTCTGGGAACCCCCGGCCGCGCCCCCGCGAATATCGGCTGATCCAGGGCGCGGTGGTTTTCCCTTTGCTTACGCCAGGTAGCCCTTCGCGGGAAGCAGGCTGTGGCGCCGGAGGATCTCCCGGGTCGTCTCCAGGATGCTGCCGGGGATGCGCTCCCCCGCGTGGAGGAGCGGGCCCTGCCCGACATCCGCCCCGGGGCCGAAGGCCAGGAAGTGGTCCACGGCCTTGTTGGCGTTCGTGAAGGCGTTCCCCCACGGGAGCGCCCCGACGAGGGCGAAGACCGCCCCGAATGCCGCCGTCACCCGCTCCGCGATCGCCGCCGCCCGGTCGCGGTCCCCCTCCTCCAGGCATTTCACGACGGTCGCCAGTTCCCGGGCGAAGCAGTTGGTCGTGCCGAGGAGAAACCCGTCGTAGGGGCCGCCGGTGTCCCGGAGCCACCGGGCGTAGTCCCCCTCGGCGCCCCGGACGAGGAAAATCCCGCCCTTGTCCGCGGGGGACAGGGCGATGCGGTCGTTGCCGCTGGTGTCCTTGAAGAAGACGAGGCGGGGGTAGCGGGCCGCGAGGCGGGCGAAGGTCTCCGGGGCCGCCTCGTTCCCCGTCACCTGGGGAAGCTGGTAGAAGGCCGAGGGGAGCCCCCGGTCGAGGAGGACCGACAGGCCCGCCTCGATCTCCTCCTGTGTCCGTTCGTCCCCGGCGGGGGTGCAGAAAGTGAAGCCGGCGACGCCGAGGACGCTCCAGGCCCGGGCGGAGGCCTCGTCGCCCTCCTCCCCGGGGACGCCGGTGATGTCCAGAAGCCGCGCCAGCGTCCCCTCGACCTCCACGGTCGCTTTTCTCAGCACGCCGATGAGGAGGCGGGAGCCCCGCCGGCGGGCCTGGGTTACGGCGAACTCCGTCACCCGAAGGGTTTCGTCCTCGTCCAGTTCCCAGCCGTCCCCCGTCGTGCCGGGGATGAGGTACCCGCCGACCCAGGGGGCGACGGTCTCCAGGTGGGCCTCCATGCGGGTGAAGTCGATGGCGCCGCCGGGGCCGTAGTGGGTGAGGAGGGGGCACCACAGGCGGGGGACCCCGCCGGGGAAGAGGCCCCGCATCCAGGTCTGCCGCTTTTCCAAGACGGTCTTCATGGGTCGCCCTCCCGTGTCGAGCACGTGTTTCACCGCCGTCCGGCCGCGCCCCCGCGGACGGCAGCCGGTCCCTGGCGCGGGGGCTGTCACGATGTCACGGGCCGGGAATGCCGCCTATTCGTAGTCCTTCGGCACCGCGCAGATCATGACGAGGGGCCGGTCCGCCGAGGGGTTCCGGTAGCGGTGCTTCTCGCCGGGGAGGACGAGGACGAAGTCGCCCTTCTTCACGGGCCGCTCCTCACCGCTCTCCAGGACGACCATCCCTTCCCCCTCGATGAAGTAGTTCATGTGCTCGAAGGGGTGGGTGTGGTAGGGCGTATGCCCCCCGGGCATGATCGTGAAGACCCGGAACGAGAACATGGGGGCCCCGTCGGCCTTCCCGAGGGGGACCTGCTTCCAGACATCCTTGACTCCCTCCATCGCCATGGGGGCCTTTTCCAGCTGCTCGAGACGCGTGATCTTCATGGCCTGTCTTCCTTTACCGGGGATTTTTCCCGCTACCCTCGCACGAAGTCATCTCTTTGGCAACCGTCAGTCGCGGTCTTGGACGCGCTGCGGATCAACCGATTGTCTCCAGGGCTTCCGGTTCCAGGGGGCCATCCCGTGTTTTCCTTTTCGGGAACAGGGAGAGGAAGGCTCGGCCACGCGCAGCTGGCTGGCCGTCCCGGGCAGGGCTGTCACGGGGGTTTCCGCCGTCGCGGAAGCGTTTCCCCTTTTTCAGATGTACTGCTGCATGATCTTCATCAGGTCCCGGTCCATGGCGCCGTTGCCCGCGGTGGCATAGGAGTCGATGATCTCCCCGAGGCGGTCGTAGGTGTAGGCATCGGACAGGTCGTCGAGGCGCCGGTAGATGCCCTTCCGCCGGCCGAGGCGGTAGATGAGGCGGTCCCGGTCGGGCAGCGCGAAGAACCGGTCGATCATGGCCAGGAGCTTCGGCTTGTCCTCCGGGAGCTTCCCCTCCAGCTCCTCCAGGAGGTTCAGGATGTGGTCGCTCACGACGGTGGAGGTGATGCCCTCCAGGGTCTCGATGAAGAGGCGGATCTCCTTGAGGATCTCCTCGTCCGGCAGGGGGCGGAACGCGCCGTCCTGGCGCATCGTGTAGAGCTCCGTCCCCGGGACGACCTGGAGGGTCCGCAGGCGGATGAAGTCGGGGTTGATGGCGTTGAGGACCTTCGCCGTCTCCACGGCGTGCGACCTGGACCAGCGGTCGCCCCCCAGGCCGGGGATGACGTATTCCGAGAGCGAGATCCCCGCGGCCACGACGTTCCGGCCGCCCTGGATGTGGTCGGCGGCGGTGGAGCCCTTCCGGATGAAGTCCAGGACCGGGTCGCACCCGCTCTCCAGGCCGATGTGGATCCGCGAGAGGCCCGCCTCCTTCAGGCGTTTCAGCTCTTCTACGCTCTTGCGGGCCGCCGTCTTGGAGCGGCAGTAGGAGGTGATCCGCTTCACCTGGGGAAACTGCTCCCGGATGAAGTCCAGCACCGCCGCCAGGTCGTCGGTCTTCATGATGATGGAGTTGGCGTCCTGGAGGAAGACCGACTCGCCGCCGAAATAGAGCCAGGCGACGACGGAGCGGATGCCGTCGCTCTGGTTCTCGTCGGACTCGAAAAAATGGTTGGCCACCGACCGGGTGATCCGGCCTCCGTGGCCGTATTTCCAGGAGGTCTCGGTGATCCGGTCCACCATGGCCCGGATCACCCGGATGTCGTCCTTGATCTCTTCCACGGGGCGGAGTTCGAATTTCGTGCCCCGGTAGGTGTGGCAGAAGGCGCACTTGTTCCAGGGACAGTTGCGGGTCAGCCGGATGAGGAGGCTCTTGGCCTCGCTGGGGGGCCGGATGGGGCCCAGTTCAAAGGTGCCGTTCATGTGGGAATACTCCAAACAACAGGATGCGGTAATATGGTTCTTCAGTTGAGGAAAAGCAAGGGGTTGTAGGCCTTGTTCTTGACGCGGACCTCGAAGTGCAGCGCTCCCGCCGCGGCCCGCTCGTCCCGCCCCACCAGGCCGATCCGGGCGCCCGCCCGGACACTGTCGTCGGCGTTCACCAGGCGGCTTCCCATGTTCGTGTAGACCGTGGCGTAGGAATCGTCGTGCCGGAGGATGACGGTTTCGCCGTAGTCCTTCAGGGGGGCCGAGAAAAGGACCGTGCCCCGCTCGGCGGCCAGCACGGGGGCCCCCTCTTTCGCCGCGATCCGGATGCCGTTGGAATGCATGCCGTTCGGCTGGAGTCCAAACCGCGTGATCACCCGGCCCTTCACGGGCCAGAGGAGCTTTTTCCGTTTGACCTTTTCCGGCTTTTCCTCCGGGGGAGCCTTGCGGTCCGGCGGGGCGGCCGTTTCCGGGTGGGGCGGCTCCGGCGGGGCCGTCTTCGCCGGCTTCGTCTCCTCCCGGGGCTTCGGGAGCGGCTCCTTCGCGGCGGCCGCGGCCCGGGCCTTTGCCTCCGCTTCGGCCTTCTCCGCCTTTTCCCGGTCCGCCTCGGAGAAGAAGACGAGCCCCTCGGCGACGGTGATACGCCCCGCCGGCGCCTCCGGGGGCTCCGCTCGGACCGGCGCCTTCGCGTTGGGTTTCGCCGGTGCCTGAGTTCCGGCCCGCCCGCCCGCCTCGGCCGTTCCCGGTTTTTTCACCGCCGGCCGGTCGGGCTTTGCCTGCTTTGCGGGGGTGGCCTCCGCGGGCCGGGTCCCGCGGGTCCCCGGCCGTTTCGCCGTTTCCTTTGCCGGCGCGGCCTTTCCGGAAGGCTTCGCTTCCCGTATCTCCCCGGGGCCCTTTCGTTCCCTGTCCCCGGTCTTCTTTTCAACGGACCTCGCCGGCGGCGGCTTGGCGGGCCCCCTGGCCGCCCGGGGGCGGGTGTCTTCGATCACGTCCTTCGCCCCGGGAATGAAGAGGGCCCGGCCGGCCTCCACGTGGTCCCGCTGGGTGAGGCGGTTCGCCTCCCGGATCGTCTCGGCGGGCACGCCGTAGGCCTGGGCGATGCGGGACAGGGTTTCGCCCTTCTTGACCAGGTGGTAGACGCCTTTGGCGGGACGAGCGCGGGCGGCGTCGGCCGGCGGGGGAAGGACGGACACCGCCAGGAAGACCAGCAGGAAAGGCAGGATGGCGAGAAAAAGGCGAAGGGGCGCCTGGAAGGGGAGGGGGGATACGGGCCCTCCCGCGGCTCCGTCAGTACGGCTGCCAGCCGTGGTCTCCGACGAGGTCCACAAAGCGGCATCCCCCCAGGTTTTCCGTTTTCAGGTCTCCCGGATCCTCCGACAGGCGGGTGTACTTCATGAGGATCTGGGTTTGGCGCCCCCCCACGGGGATGACGAGGCGCCCCCCCACGGCGAGTTGGGCGATCAGGGGGTCCGGAAGCGCGGGCGCCCCCGCGGTGACGATGATCCCGTCGAAGGGTGCCTCGTCGCGCCAGCCGTAGGTGCCGTCGGCCACCCGGATGGCCACGTTGAAGAGGTTCATCCCCTCCAGGAGCCGCCGGGCCTTCGTGGCCAGGGAAGGGATCCGCTCGATGGAGAAGACGTGGTCCGCCAGCATCGCCAGGATCGCCGCCTGGTAGCCCGAGCCGGTGCCGATCTCGAGGACCTTCTCCCGGCCCGTGAGTTCCAGGGCCTCCGTCATGAGGGCCACTATGTAGGGCTGGGAGATGGTCTGGTGCTCGTCGATGGGAAGGGGGCTGTCGTTGTAAGCCTGGCTCACGATGGCCTCGTCGACGAAGAGGTGGCGGGGGACCGTCTCCATGACCTTGAGCAGCCGCGCATTCCCGACTCCCCGGGCCCGGATCTGGGTGTCCACCATCTTGAGGCGCTGCTTCCGGTAGAGGTCCATCACCCCTCCGCCAGGCGCCGCTTCCTGGACGGAATGCGGTAGAACTCCTGGATCCGCTGGTGCCGGCGGAGCCCCAGGGCCTCGCGGGTGACGATGAGGTAGTACATGCGGACTTCCGCATGCTCCCGCGTCGCGTTGAACTGTGCGATCTTCTCGTTGATGCCCGGGATCAGCCCGTCCCCCCGCCGGGCCCCGGCCCCGACCGGTTCGTCCTCCGGTGCGTTCAGGCGGGCCAGGTCCTCCTCGATCTCCGCCTCGATCCCCTTCAACTGGTCGAGAACCTGCGCCAGGCGCTCGCTGGCCCGGGTGAGAACGGCGATCCGTTCCTTCAGCAGTTCTTCCTGCAGGATGTCCTGGGCGGTTTTTTTCATTGTAATCATGGGGTGGTCTCGATCCTGGCCTCTGTCGTTGGGGGAACGGTTTTCCCCTATCATGGCGACCGCGTGAATTCAACCCCAAAGCCCTTCCGAGCGGGGCCCGCCGCAAGTTCCCCTTTACACCCCCCGGGGTTTTCGTTAGAACGGTCGGGCTGAAAGAATCCCGTGAAAGGTTCGTTTTCATGACCACTCCACTTTCCTTTCCCATGTCCCGGGCCGTCCGGGATGCGTACCGGTCCGGCCAGGAGGACGAGACCCTCCCGCCCCTGGTGCTGTGCGACGCCGCGGGAAGCCCCGTCGGGCGCTTCGGCCGGGGCGACTCGGTGATCTTCTACAACATCCGGGGCGAGCGGGAGGGGGAACTGACGGAGAGCCTGACCCGGAAGGATTTCCCGCATTTCCCGGTGAACGGGGGGCTGGACCTCCGGTTTGCCACGATGATCTCCTACGGGAAGGACCTGGACGTCCGGGTGGCCTTTCCCGCCGAGGAGGCGGTCCTGGACACCCTGGGAGACGTCCTGTCCCGCCACGGCATCCGCCAGTTCCGGATCACCGAGGCGGAGAAGGCGATTCACGCCGGGTTTTTCCTCAGCGGGAAACGGGAGGGCCTGCTGCCCGGGGAGGAGCGGATCGTCGTCCCCACGCGGAAAGACGTGGCCCTCTTCGACGAGGCGCCGGAGATGTCCATCGCGGGCATCACGGAGGCCGTCCTGGAAAAACTCGGGGACTCCGCGGCCCGGTTCGTCTTCGTGAACCTGCCCAACGTGGACGTGGTGAGCCACGTCGAAAACGAGGGGGCCGTCCTGAAGGCCATCGAGGCGGTGGACCGCGCCGCGGGAACCCTGGCGGGCGAGGCCCTCCGGACGGGCTGGACCGTCGTCGTCACCGCCGACCACGGGTCCGCGGAGAAGTGGTACTACCCCGACGGCGCCGTGGACACGGGCCACACCGACAGCCCCGTGCCGTTCATCCTGCTCGGCCCGGCGGGCCCGGTTCCGCTTCGCCCGCGGGGCTCCCTGGCCGACGTGGCCCCCACGGTCCTGGGCCTCCTGGGCCTCCCGGCGCCCGCCGCCATGACGGGCCGGAGCCTCCTGGAAAGCGCAGGGCCGGCGCCCCGGGCGGAGAGGCTGCTGCTCCTCCTCCTGGACGGGTGGGGGCTGAATCCCAACGGCGAGGGAAACCTCATCGCCCGGGCGGACACCCCCTTCATGGACGGGCTCCTGGCGGCGCAGCGCCATGCGGCCCTGGATGCCGCCGGGGAGGCCGTGGGGCTCCCGGCGGGGACCGTGGGGAACTCCGAGGCGGGGCACCTCCACATCGGCGCCGGCCGGGT
>JBFYXW010000060.1:0-11938 GCA_041310335.1 Syntrophaceae bacterium
TGGGGGGCGCTCCGTGCATTACGACGACGTGATCCTGTTCATCCTTGCCAAGGCCAACCAGCGGGTCCACGGCCGGTTCAAACCCATGTTCCAGCGCTACGGCCTGACGCCCATGCAGGCCCTTGTCCTCAACGCCCTTTACCAGGACGAGGGAATCTCGTCGGGGGAAGTGGGCAAGCGGCTCGTCCTGGACAGCGCCACGCTGTCGGGCGTCCTGGACCGGCTGGCGGACGGCGGCTGGCTCGTCCGGAACACCCCCGACGGGGACCGGCGGGTCACGCATCTCCATCTCACGGAAAAGGCCCTCCGGGTCCGGGACGAAATGCTGCGGGACGTCGAGTCCATGAACAGGGAGGTCCTGTCCGTGTTCAAGCCGGAAGAGAGGCTGCTCCTGGAGCGGATGCTCAGGGACCTGTGGCGATGAAACAGCAGGATCGAATCGATCGTATGCGAGACAATAGAACAGGACGGATGAGCAACGATGGAGGAAAGGAGGCGGCATGAAAACGGATCATGATGATCCATCCGGTGTCGCGCAACGGGCAGAGGCCCGGTCGTTGGGGACGGATTATGAAAGGATGTTCCATCCGAAGCGGGTCGCCATCGCCGGCGTGTCCCCGGGAGGCGGCGTCGGTTACGGTACGCGGTACCTCCTGGCCCTCCAGGGGATGGGCTTCGGGGGCGAGATCTTCCCCGTCAACCCCAAGGGCGGCGAGATAGCGGGTCTGAAGATCTACCGGAGCGTGGACGAGATCCCCGGGGGCCTGGATCTCGTCGTGATCGCCGTCGTCGCGGAGGCGGTGAAGCCGGTCCTGGAGGCCGCCCGGCAGAAGGGTGCCGCGGGGGCCGTCGTCATCACCTCCGGGTTCCGGGAACTGGGCACCCCGGAGGGCATCGCTCGGGAGGAAGAGGTCCGGCGGATTGCCGGGACGGGGATCCGGGTGATCGGCCCCAACTGCTTCGGCATTTACTGTCCCCAAAGCGGCCTCACCTTCTTCCCGAACCCCGACCTGTCAAGGGAATCCGGTCCCGTGGCCTTCCTGTCCCAGAGCGGGGGGATGGCCAGCGATTTTGCCATGACGGGGATGTGGATGGGTCTCCGCTTCAGCAAGGTGGTCAGTTTCGGCAACGGGGCGGACCTGCGGGAAACCGAACTGCTGCGCTACCTGGGCGATGACCCGGAGACGGGCGTGATCGCCATGTACGTGGAGGGGGTCCGGGACGGTGAAGAATTCCTGGACGCCCTGAAGTATGCCTCCGCGAGGAAACCCGTCGTGATCCTCAAGGGCGGACTGTCATCGGCGGGCGGCCGGGCCGTCGTCAGCCATACCGCGTCCCTCGGGGGGAGCCGGGTCATCTGGGAGTCCGTCATCCGGCAGGCCGGGGCAGTCCGGGTCCGGGACACCCAGGAGATGGCCCAGGCCTGCCTGGCCTTTTCCCTGCTTCCGGGCCGGGCCTACCGGGGGCTGTCCGTTGCCGGAGGGGGAGGGGCCCTGGGCATCGCCGCTTGCGATGCCGCCGAAGCCTGCGGACTGGAGATCCCCCCATTCAAGGAAGAGGTGAGAAGGCAGGTGGAGGCCATGCTGCCCGGCTCGGGGGCGAGCGGGGTCAACCCCGTCGACGTGGCGAACCCCTTCATGCCCCCGGAGCCGCTGGAGAGGATCTTCTCCGCCACGGCCCGGGACGAGCGGATCGACCTGCAGCTCATGATCCTGCTTCTCCACCACATCAAGGCCTTCGCGCAAGACATGGGAAAGACGATGGAGGAGGCGTTTTCCTACCGGGAACTGGCCGACCGGATGCAGGGCGTGGTCCGGCGGACGGGCAAGCCCATCGTTTACGTCCTTCCGAACCCCAGGAGGGGAGTCACCGACCTGGACATGGTGGAATACCACGCGAAGGCCCGGCAGGCCTTCCTGGAGAGGGGGATCCCCGTCTTCGACGAGATCGGGGAGGCCATGCGGGCCATCGGACACGTCCATCACCGCTATGGAAGAGGGGGTGCGTCATGAGCCGGGAATCAGCGGGGGAAATCATCGCGCGGGCGCGCGGCGAAGGGAGGAAAACCCTTTCGGAGTACGAGGCGAAACGGGTCCTGGAGGCCTACGGGATTCCCGTGACGCGGGAAGTCCTCGTCCACGACGAAGCGGAGGTCCCGCCGGCGACGGCGAAGATCGGGTACCCGCTGGTGATGAAGGGATGCTCCGCGGACGTTGCCCACAAGACGGAGAAGGGGCTGATCCGCGTGGACGTCCGGACGAAAATGGAGGCCCTGGCGGCCTTCCGGGAGATCAAACGCGACCTGGGCGGCCACAAGGGGGGCGTCCTGGTCCAGGAGATGATCCGGGGGCGGCGGGAACTCGTCATGGGGCTGACCCGGGACGGCCAGTTCGGGCCCTGCGTCATGTTCGGCCTCGGGGGCATCTTCACGGAAATCCTGCGGGACATCGTGTTCCGGAAGGCCCCCCTCGACCGGGCGGACGCGATGGCGATGATGGGTGAAATCCGGGCCCGCGCGATTCTCGACGCCGTCCGGGGCATGGAGGCGGCGGACCGGGAACGCCTCGCCGATATGCTGATCCAGCTGGGCCGGATCGGAATCGACCTCGATTCCGTGGCGGAAATCGACTTGAACCCGGTGATCCTTTCCGGCAAAGACCCCGTGGTGGTGGACGCCCTGATCGTCCTTTCCTGAGTTCCCTCCTCGCGCCGGGCGCCGGGGGCCGGTTCGGCGTCCCGGCCCCCGGCCTCTTCCCGCAGGGCTGCCGGCGGCAGAACGCCCGCGGACAGCCCGTTGTCGCTTCCTGCCCAGCCTGCTGTCTCCCTCCAGCCCCTGTCGTTTCGGCCGGTTACCCGCCCATTTCCGTCGACCCGGCACCCCGCACGCGTCATCCGCGCCAGTCTTTCCGGCGGGATCGCCGCCAGACGCCGCAGCCCTCGCAATTCCGCTTCCTCCAGAAGAACGGGGAACCAAACCCCGCCCCGGGGCATTCAACATATGGACGGTGGTGCGCAACATATGGCGCAAAAGAGCCGTCCTGCAAATGGGTCGACGGGAATATCGCAATATTATCCTTATTATGGAACTGACTGGCGGTTGGCACTCGTCTTGCAAAAACATTTCCGTTTGATGCGCGGACCGCGGCCCAACCCCTTTGCGCAGCGGTCCGTTCGAGGGCCGCTCACCCGGAACCCCCTTTTAGAACAGGACCATGGGATTCGAAGAAAGACGACGACGGGAAAAGGACAGCCGCCGGAACACCATCCTCCGGGCAGCGAGGAAGCTTTTCTTCGAGAAGGGCTTCAAGAACGTCACGGTGGAGAGCATCGCCAAGCGGGCCGAATTCAGCAAGGGGTCCATCTACCTTTACTTCTCCGGCAAGGAGGAGATCTACACCCACATCCTGCTCACCGAAATCGCCAGATTCCGGACCGAACTCGACAGGCTCTATGAACGGGGAGGGAGCGCCGCGGAGGTGCTCCGCGGGACTGCCGACCTCTACGTGGACTTTTTCCTTTCCGAGCCGGAACTGTTTCGGATTCTCATGACCTTCATGCTCCACAACGATCAGCGGAGGCCTTCCTCCGAGCTGAACAGCCGGCTGATCCGCACAACCAACGAGGCCGCCGAGGGAATCGGTCGGATCTTCCGCTACGGCGTCGAGAGGGGCGAGTTTCGCCCGAGCCTGAGGCCGGGACCGATCCGCAACGCCGCCTGGGGCCTCCTGAACGGGGCCATCTCGCTCCACCTGTTCACGGGCCCGGATCTCGGCCGGAGGGATCGCATCCTGTCCACCGTGCACTCCGTGCTGGACATCCTGATCGAGGGGCTCGCGACGGGTGAGGTGCCGGGCTACGGGAGATAGTGCGTGCCGCGGGCCCGGACAGGGCGTCCGGGTTTTGCGTCTGACGGAATGAATCGCAACCAACCATTTTATGAAAGAGGAGGTTCCTGAATCATGGGCAATTCACTGGTGAGCATGCGGGATCAGCAGTTCGTGCTCTTCGAGCAGCTCGGCATCGACGGGCTCTTCGCAAGCGAGAAGTTCAAGGATTTTTCCAATGACGACATCCAAATGATGCTCAACGAGGCGGAGAAGATGGCCGTCAACACGATCCTCCCCACCTACGTGGACGGCGACAAGGAGGCGTGCCACCTGAAGGACGGCAAGGTGCATACGCCCGCGTCCTTCAAGGCCGCATTCCGGACGTTTGTCGAGGCCGGCTGGCTTTGCCCCACGAAGTCCCCCGACGTGGGCGGCCAGGGCCTCCCGGTCGTCGTGAGCACGGCCATCACGGAGCTGTTCGCCTCGGCCAACATCGCGTTCCTGATGTACAGCGGCCTCACCTTCGGGGCGGCGGGCCTCATCGAGCGCTTCGGCACGGAGGAGCAGAAGCAGAAGTACATGATGAAAATGTTTGCCGGCGAGTGGTGCGGCACCATGTGCCTCACCGAGCCCGGCGCCGGGAGTGACGTGGGCGCCCTGAAGACGGCGGCTCGCCGCAATCCCGACGGCACCTTCTCGATCACCGGCACGAAGTGCTTCATCTCCGCGGGCGACCACGACCTGGTGCCCAACATCGTCCATCCCGTCCTGGCGCGGATCGAGGGGGATCCCCCGGGCACCGGCGGCATCTCCATCTTCCTCGTCCCGAAGTACCGGGTCCATGCCGACGGCAGCGTCGGCGAATTCAACGACGTCAACACGGGCAACGTGGAGCACAAGATGGGCCTCAAGGGCAACGCCACCTGCACGCTCAACTTCGGCGAGGACGGAAAGTGCATCGGCGAACTCCTTGGCCAGGAGCGGCAGGGCATGCGCGTCATGTTCCACATGATGAACGAGGCCCGCCTCGAGGTGGGCATGCAGGGCCTCGCCCACGCCACCGCCGCCCTGGAGCACGCAGTCCAGTACGCGAAGGACCGGATCCAGAGCGTCCCCGTCTGGGAGATGAAGAACCCCGAGGCGAAGGCCGTCCCCATCATCGAGCATCCCGACGTCCGGCGGGACCTCCTGTGGATGAAAGCTTACGTGGAAGGGCTCCGGGCCATGAACTACTTCACCGCCTGCTGCATGGACCGGGCGGAGGTGGCCGGGACGGAGGCGGAGAAGGAGAAGTGGCAGGGGTTCGTGGAAATCCTGACGCCGATCTGCAAGGCCTTCTCCTCCGACCGGGGCTTCGAGGTCTGCGGCAAGGCCATCGACGTTTACGGCGGGTACGGCTACTGCCAGGAATACCCGGTGGAGCAGTACATGCGGGACTGCAAGATCGCCAGCATCTACGAGGGCACCAACGGGATCCAGTCCCTGGACCTGGTGGGGCGGAAACTGGGGATGCGCAAGGGCGCCAACGTGATGAACATGGCGGGCGAGATCGGCGCCACCGTCGCCCGGGCGAAGGCCAGCGAGGACCTGAAACCCTACGCCGCCCGGCTGGAGGAGGCCATGAACGCCTGGGTGGACCTGACCATGACCTTCGCTTCCCTGGGGAAGAGCGCCAGCTTCCTGGTCCCCGTCCTCTACGCGTCGCCTTACCTGGACATCATGGGCGACGTCCTCATGGGGCACTTCCTCCTCCAGGCCGCCTGCACCGCCGAGGGGAAGCTCCAGGCCCTCTATGCGGAAGCGGGGGCGGAGAAGTCCAAGGGCCGGCAGCGGGCCTTCATCCGCGAAAACCGGGATGCGGCCTTCTACGCCGGCAAGATCGCCAGCGCAAAGTTCTTTGCCGCAGAGGTCCTGGCGGTCGTCAAGGGCCGGTGCGAGGCCGTCAAGGCGGGCGACAAGATCGCCCTGGAGATTCCGAACGAGTCGTTCGGCGTGTAAAGCGACATCCATCCCGCCCGGGCGCCGCCGCGACCTGAAACGGCATACGACGGCGTCGGGCCGGCAGCATCCAAAGAGGAGAGAAACCATGTCCTATCAGATCAAGAAAGCGGCTGTTCTCGGCGCCGGCGTGATGGGAGCCACCATCGCGGCCCACCTGACCAATGCGGGGATCGAGTGCGTCCTTCTGGACATCGTCCCCTTCGAACTGACCGACGCGGACAAGGCGAAGGGCCTCACGGAGAAGAGCCCCGCCTGGCGGAACCGCTTCGCCACGAACGGTCTGGCCGGCGTCACCAAGGCGAAGCCGGCGGCCTTCTTCGCGAAGAAAAACGCCTCCATGATCCAGATCGGGAACCTGGAGGACAACCTGAACCTCCTGGCCGACGTGGACTGGGTCTGCGAGGTCGTCGTGGAGAACCTGAAGATCAAGCAGGAGCTCTTCGCGAAAATCGAAGCGTATCTGAAGCCCGGCTGCATCGTTTCGACGAACACCTCCGGGATCCCCATCTGTGACATCACGGCGAAGTTCAGTCCCAGGCTGAAGGAGCGCTTCCTGGGGACCCACTTCTTCAACCCCCCCCGGTACATGAAGCTCCTGGAGATCATTCCCGGGCAGGAGACGAAGCGGGAGGTCGTCGATTTCATGGTGTGCTTTTGCGAGGACGTCCTCGGGAAGGGCGTCGTGGTCTGCAAGGACACGCCCAACTTCGTGGGGAACCGCATCGGGCTGTTCGACATCGCCAACGTCATCCACCTCATGATGGAAAAGGGCATGAAGGTGGAGGAGATCGACGCCATCTTCGGCAAGGCCATGGGCCGGCCCGGCACGGCCGTCTTCGGGACCCTGGACCTGGTGGGTCTCGACACGGGCCACCACGTCATGAAGAACCTCTACGAGGCCGTCCCGGACGACGAGATGCGGGACTGGTTCCTCCCCCCCGACTTCCTCACGGCCATGATGGAGAAGAAGTGGCTGGGCAACAAGACCCGGCAGGGGATGTACAAGAAGACCAAGGACGAGCGGGGCAAGAAGCAGAAGCTGGTCCTGGACTGGAAAACCATGGAGTACGGCGCCGCCGCGAAGGTCTCCTTTGCCTCCGTGTCGGCGGCAAACAGGGCCGAGGGGGACACGGCGGACAAGATGAAGGTCCTCTTCAACGGCAAGGACGCCGCGGCGGAGTTCGTCCGGGAGTTCCTCTGCAACAACTTCATCTACGCGGCCAACCGGATCCCCGAGATCGCCGACCGGGTCCTGGAGATCGACAACGCCATGAAGTGGGGTTACAACCAGAAACTGGGCCCCTTCGAGGCCTGGGACGCCGTGGGCGTGCGCAATGCCGTCGAGGTGATGAAGAAGCTGAAGAAAAAGGTACCCAAGAAGATCGAGGAGATGCTGAAAGCGGGCTGCGAGTCCTTCTACCTGAAGAAGGAAGACGGCCTGTACTACTACGACTTCGCCAAGAAGGGCTACGTGAAGCTGGAGGAGAACCCGAAGATCATCCTCCTGCCGTCCTTGAAGGAGCGCCAGAAACTCGTCCGGTCGAACGCCAGCGCGAGCCTCGTCGACATGGGCGACGGAGTCGCCTGCCTGGAGTTCCACACGAAGATGAACGCCATTGACGACGGGATGATCCAGATGCTCTCGGACGCCTGCGACATCGTGGAGAAGGACTTCCTGGGCATGGTCGTCGGCAACCACGACCTCCGGGCCTTCTCCGCCGGCGCCAACGTCTTCAAGGTCCTCATCGCCATCCAGCGGGGCGACTGGGACTTCGTGGAGGACTCCATCACGGCCATCCAGAGCACCCTGATGCGGATGAAGTACCTCTCGAAGCCCGTGGTCACCGCCCCGGCGGGCCTGGCCCTGGGCGGCGGGTGCGAGATCGCCATGCACGGCGCGCGCTGCCAGCCCTGCGGGGAGACCTACATGGGACTGGTGGAGGTCGGCGTGGGCGTCATCCCCGCCGGCGGCGGCTGCAAGGAGACCATGCTCCGCCTCACCGAGGGCCTCCCCACGGGCGTCGTGGAGGGGGGCCTGAACCTCCAGCAGTTCTACGCGAAGGCCTTCGAGAACATCGCCACGGCAAAGGTTTCCACCAGCGCCGCCGAGGCGATGGACCTGGGGTACATCCGCAAGACCGAGAACATCAGCCTCAACCGGGATCAGCAGCTCTGGGACGCCAAGGAACTCGTCCTGGGCATGTCCCGGTACTACAAGCCCCCGCGGCCGGCCCTGATCCCCGTCATGGGGGAGGCGCTCCGCGGGATCGCCAGCGCCGCCCTCTACAACATGCGCCACGGGAACTACGTCTCCGACTACGACGTCCACGTGTCGAAGAAGGTGGCCCGCATCCTCTCCGGCGGCGACTGTGCCGAGGGGACCCTGCTGACGGAGCAGAATATTCTGGACCTGGAGAAGGAGGCGTTCCTCAGCCTCTGCGGCGAGCAGAAGACCCAGGACCGGATCATGCACATGCTGACGACGGGCAAGCCCCTGCGCAACTAACATCATACAAGATCGGTGCGCGGTTGCCCGAACCGCGCACCGCCGCTTACGAAGGAGGAGAATCATGGGTGAAGCTGTTATCGTGGAATCCGTCCGGAGCGCCGGCGGGCGTTCGAGAAGGGGAGGCCTTGCGGGAACGAGGGCCGACGAGTTTGGCATCCAGGTCATCAAGGGCCTGATGGCCCGCGTACCGTCATTGGACCCGGCCGACGTGGACGACGTGATCGCCGGTTGCGCCTTTCCCGAGGGGGAGCAGGGAATGCAGATGGGCCGGATCCTGGCCGTCGGAGCCGGGCTTCCGCAGTCGGTCTGTGGCATGACCATCAACCGGTTCTGCTCCTCGGGACTGCAGGCCATTGCCGATGCGACGTCGCGGATCAACTCCGGTTGGGCCGAGGTCATCATCGCCGGGGGAGTCGAGTCCATGTCCCACATCCCCATGGGCGGGGGCGTGCTCCGGCCCAACTCCGACTGGCCGTCCGACTTCCCCTGGGTCTACATCTCCATGGGCCTGACGGCAGAGAACGTGGCCGCCCGCTACAGCGTGTCCCGGGAAGACATGGACTCCTTCGGCATGGAGAGCAACCGCCGGGCCCACGAGGCCATCCAGGCGGGGAAATTCAAGGGCGAGATCATCCCGATCCAGGCCTTCCGCTACAAGGTGAGGAAGGACGGGGAACGGATCCGCGACACCTTCGTCTTCGACACCGACGACGGCGTGCGGTGGCCCGTCAGCCTGGCCGACATGGCCAAGCTGAAGTCGCCCTTCAAGAACGGGGGCAACGTGACGGCGGCCAACTCGTCCCAGACGACCGACGGCGCCGCCTTCAGCCTCGTCATGACGTTGGAAAAAGCCAAGGCCATCGGCGCCAAGCCCCTGGCAAAGCTCACCCATTTCACCGTGGCGGGCTGCCCCCCGGAAGAGATGGGTATCGGCCCGGCCGTGGCCGTCCCCAAGGTCCTGAAGCAGGCGGGTCTGAAGACAAAGGACATCGATGTCTTCGAGATCAACGAAGCCTTCGCCTCCCAGGCCCTCTACAGTCTTCGGGTGATCGGGATAGAGGACCGGCTCCAGGCCGGCGACGTCAACCCCAACGGCGGGGCCATCGCCCTGGGGCACCCCCTCGGCGCGTCGGGGGCGAAGCTGACGGCCCAGCTTCTGGCGGAGATGAAGCGGCGCGGCTCCAAGCGGGGCATCGTCTCCATGTGCATCGGCGGGGGCATGGGGGCCGCCAGCATCTTCGAAATGCTCTGAGACCGGAACGGATCGATCGTTCTGCACGAAAGGGCCATGCCCCCGGGGGGATGGCCCTTTTTTTGCATCAATGGGTCTTGCGGCGGCCGAGCCGGCACGTGACGCCTTGCCGTCTAGGCCCGGCGTGTCCCGTGAATGCCGGGAGTCGCGCGGTCTCTGCAAGACCCTTTCCCGTCGCGGGATGGTCAAGACCGGAGCCGAGGCGTCAAAAATATGATATGGTTCTTCCGGGGAAGGGCCCCGGGGCCGCGGAGCATTCACGACACCGGAACCGGCGGCCGCGGCGTGCTGCGGAAGGCGGTGAACGCCCATCCTCGGAAACGGGGCGTTGCATGAGATCGATTCGCATCGGGGCAGGGGCCGGCTATTCGGGTGACCGGATCGAGCCGGCGGTGGAACTGGCGGAGAAGGGGAACATCCAGTACCTGGTCTTCGAGTGCCTGGCGGAGCGGACCATCGCGCTGGCCCAGCAGGCCCGGAGAGCGGACCCGCAGGCGGGATTCGACCCCCTCCTGGCGGCGCGGATGGAGGCCTGTCTGCCGGCGTGCCGGGAGAAGGGGGTCCGGATCGTCACCAACATGGGGGCCGCCAATCCCCTGGCGGGGGCCGGCAAAATCCGGGACATCGCCCGAAAGATGGGCCTCCGGGGACTGAAGGTTGCCGTCCTGACGGGGGACGACGTGCTCGATCTCGTGCGGGAAGGCGATTTCGTGATCGAGGAGACGGGGGAGGCCGTCTCGTCCCTGGGGGAGCGGCTGATCTCCGCCAACGCCTACCTGGGTGCCGGGGGCGTCGTGGAGGCCCTGGACAAGGGCGCCGACGTCGTGATCACGGGCCGCGTGGCCGACCCGGCCCTCTTCGCCGCCCCGGCGATCCACGCCTTCCGCTGGTCCCTGGGGGACTGGGACCGGATGGGGCAGGCCGTCGTCATGGGGCACCTCCTGGAGTGCGCGGGCCAGGTCACGGGAGGCTATTTCGCCGATCCGGGGTACCAGGACGTGCCCGACCTGGCACGGCTGGGGTTCCCCCTGGCGGAGGTCCGGGAGGACGGCGCCTTCACCGTGACGAAGGTCCCCGGTTCGGGCGGCCTGGTGACGCCGGCCACTTGCAAGGAGCAGCTGCTCTACGAGATCCATGACCCCGCCTCCTACATCACCCCCGACGTGGTGGCCGATTTCTCCCGGGTGCGGGTGGAAGAGGCCGGGAAGGACCGCGTGCGGGTGACCGGCGGACGGGGCAGGGAAAGGCCGCCCCTCCTGAAGGTATCCGTCGGTTGCGTCGACGGCTGGATCGGGGAGGGGCAGATCAGCTACGGGGGGCCCGGGGCCGTCGCCCGGGGGCGCCTGGCCCTGGACATTGTCGCCGAGCGGCTCCGGCGGACGGGGATCGGCCTGCGGGAGCTCCGCTGCGACCTGATCGGTCTGGATTCCCTCCACGGGGACGGATTGTCCCGGATGGGACCCGAGCCCCGGGAAGTCCGGGCCCGGGTGGCGGGACGAACCTGGACCGAGAGGGAGGCCCTCCGCATCGGCAACGAGGTCGAAAGCCTCTACACGAACGGGCCTGCCGGCGGTGCCGGGGCCTGGAAATCCGCCCGGGAGGTCGTGGCCGTGGTTTCCACCCTCGTCCCGCGCGCCCTGGTCCGTCCCTCCGTCCGCTACGAGGTGACCTGAATGAAACTGCGCGAGATCGCCCATTCCCGGGCGGGCGACAAGGGCGACACGGCCAACGTCTCCGTCATCGCCCGCGATCCGGCGGACTATCCCCTGCTGGAGAGGCACGTCACGGCGGAGAGGGTGAAGGCCTTCCTCTCCGAAATCGCATGGGGGGACGTGGTGCGCTACGAACTCCCGGACCTGGGGGCCCTCAACTTCGTCCTCCACGGGGCCCTGGGCGGCGGCGTGACGCGCACGCTGTCCCTGGACCTGCACGGCAAGTCGCTGAGTTCGGCGCTCCTGGAGATGGAAATCCCGGGGGCGTAGCAGCGAGGCACGAACGATCCACCCTGCAGCCACGGAGGTCTGTCCATGAAATTCCTGCTGCGCTTCGACCGGGCCACCGAAGCGAAATACCGGGAAGCCAAGTTCCAGGAAACCAGGGTCTTTGCGATCCTGGTCGGATTCGCCACGGTCTTGCTTGCCGTTTCCCTGTGGGGGTGGGACTGGGTCCACGACCCCATCGGGGCTCCGGATGTCCTCGGAACGAGGCTGCTGATGGGGGGGATCCTCCTCCTGTACCCGCTGTTCCTCCTGTCGGGAATGCGAAGGGATCTCCTCCCCTGGCTGTTCTACGTGCTTGTCCTGGTGACGCAGGGCGTATTCCTGTACCACCTCAGCCTCATCCAGGGCG
>JBFYXW010000061.1:0-16928 GCA_041310335.1 Syntrophaceae bacterium
CCGGGCGAAGGGGATTCACACGGTCCTGGCGGCCGTCTCGGCCGTCAACGAGCCGAGCATTCGCTTTCACCGGAAGCACGGCTTCGTCGAGTGCGGGTGCTTCCGGGAGGTGTTCCGGAAAAAGGGCCGTTACGTGGACACCGTGTGGATGCCGCGCATGCTGACGGAAGCAAAATGAGCGTGACAGGGGCGGCGGAATCGGGCATACAGCCGAGAATTCCGGCCCCGCGCCGGGGAAAGGCGATCCGGCCTGGTCCTGGGTGCGGGAAACGGACGGAAAATGAACCTGAAAGGGAGGTAAGGACATGGCCATGAAGCAGTGGGACCGCCCGCCGGAGATGCAGATCGACCCGGGCCGGAAATACCGCGGGACGATCGCGACCGCCCGGGGGACCATCGAGATCGAGTTTTACCCGGAGCACGCCCCGGTGACGGTGAACAATTTTGTCTTTCTGGCCCGCGAGGGCTTCTTCGACGGGGTGGCGTTCCACCGGGTGATCCCCGATTTCGTCATCCAGGGAGGCGACCCGACCGGTACCGGCCGAGGCGGACCGGGGTACCGGTTCGAGGACGAGTGCGCGGGCAATCCGCTGGTCCACGAGCGGGGGGTCCTCTCCATGGCGAACGCCGGCCCCGGCACGAACGGCAGCCAGTTTTTCATCACCCACTCGCCGCAGCCGCACCTGAACGGACGGCACACCGTCTTCGGGAAGGTCGTGGCGGGCCTGGATGTCGTCGACGCGATCCGCGCGGGAGACCAGATGGAGCGGGTGGCCATCACCGAGAGCGAATGAACCGAGGAGGTATCCATCCATGATCAAGATCATGCCCTGCCTGGACATGAAGAACGGCCGCGTTGTGAAGGGGATTCATTTCGTGGACCTGAAGGATGCGGGCGACCCGGTGGAAAACGCCGCGTTCTACTCGCAGGAGGGGGCCGACGAACTGGCCATGCTGGACATCGCGGCGACGCTGGAGAACCGCAAGACCCGCCTGGAGTGGGTGAAGGGGGTCGCCGCCGTCATCGCGATTCCCCTAACCGTCGGGGGCGGCATCGCCTCGCTGGAGGACATCTATTTCCTCCTGGAGGCGGGGGCCGCCAAGGTCTCCATGAACAGCGCGGCGGTGAGCCGTCCGGACCTGGTCGGCGAGGCGGCGAAAAAGTTTGGCTCCGGGTGCGTCACCGTCGCCGTGGACGGGTGCCGGAACGCGGCGATGCCGTCGGGATTCGAGGTCGTCGTCGCGGGGGGTACAAAGCCCGTAGGGAAGGACGCCGTGGCCTGGGCGAAGGAGTGCGAAGACCGCGGCGCCGGCGTGATCCTGCCGACCAGCATGGACGGCGACGGCACCCAACAGGGCTACGACCTGGCCTTCACCCGGGCCATCTCGGCGGCCGTCTCGGTGCCCGTCATCGCCTCCGGCGGCGCGGGCAAGCTGGAGGATTTCCACGCCGCCGTCGTGGAGGGAGGGGCCAGTGTCCTTCTGGCGGCCTCGGTCTTTCATTATCGAACCTTCCGCATCCGGCAGGTGAAGGAATATCTGCGCGGCAGGGGCCACGACGTTTCCCTGTAAACGGATGGCAAAGGCGCGCGGGTGGAGCGGCGGGGTTGGTTTCCCGGCCTCGTCGCCCGCGGGTGGACGATGGGGCGGTGAGGCCGCGGGCCGCGCCGGGAAGGGGTGGGGAATTTCATGAATGCAGCGGATATCCAGCGGGTTCTCGTTCTCGGGGCCGGCACCATGGGGCAGCAGATCGCCCTTCACTTCGCCCTCCGGGGCTGCGACATTTCCCTCTACGACCTGGAGGAAGCGATCCTGGAGCGGGCGGTGGCGCTTATCCGGAAGGCCGCGGCGAGCCAGGTCCGGCAGGGGAGGGTGACGGAGGCGGAGGCCGGGGAGGTCCTCGGCCGGATCTTCGCCACGACCGATGCCGCGAGGGCGGCAGCGGATGCGGACCTGGTCAGCGAGTCGGTCCCGGAAGACCCGAATCTGAAGGGGGGAGTCTTCGCCCTGTTTCACGCCCTCTGCCCGGAGCGGACCCTCTTCACCACCAACACGTCGTCCCTCGTGCCCTCCATGTTTGCCGCCCGGACGGGCAGGCCCGGGAAGTTGCTGGCCCTCCATTTTCACGACCTGCGAACCACCCCGGTGGTGGACGTCATGCCCCACCCGGGGACGGAGGAGAAGGCGGTGCTCGTCGTCCGGGAGTTCTGCGAACGGACGGGCCTGGTCCCCCTCGTCCTCCGCAAGGAGAACCCCGGCTACCTCTTCAATTACCTGTTCATGGCCCTCCTTGGGGCGGCCCAGACCCTGGCGGCGGCGGACGTCGCCTCCGCGGAGGACATCGACCGCGCCTGGATGGGTGTGTTCAACGTCCCCATCGGGCCTTTCGGGCTCATGGATCACGTCGGGCTGGACACGGTCTGGAAGGTCACCGACTACTGGGCCTCGAAAACCGGAGAGGCCCAGGCCTTGAAGAACGCCGCATTCCTGAAGCAATGGGTGGAGCGGGGCGACCTGGGGCAGAAGTCGGGGAAGGGTTTCTACCGATACCCGGGCCCCCGGTTTGTGCAGCCGGGCTTCGTTTCCGGCCGGGGCGACGGGGAAACCTGAAAGCCCCGCCGCCGCAGGGCTGATACGCGGCGGTCTTGCGCCTTGCGGAGGGAGCGCTTGCGGATCACGCCCGCCGGGCGTCGGGCCCGCTCCCGTGGACGAAGCATGGCCCCGTGTCCCGAGGGGCGGAAAGGGGAAAGACGATGAACCTGGACTCCCTGTTTTCACCCGTCACCATCAACGGTCTCACCTTGAAGAACCGGGCCGTCATGCCCGCCATGGGGACCGGCTACGGCAACCCGGACGGCACCGTGAGCGAGCGCCTGGTGCAGTATCTGGCCTGCCGGGCCCGGGGCGGCGCGGGCCTCCTGGTCACGGAGGTCTGCGCGGTGGACCCCCGCGGAAAAGGGTTCCAGCGGGAGATCGGCGCCTGGAGCGACGATTTCCTCCCGGGCCTCGAGTCCCTGGCCGCTGCGGTGCACCGCGAGGGGGGGCGGATCGCCCTCCAGCTTCACCACGCTGGCCGGGAGACCTTTGCCGCCGCTGCCGGTGGGACGCCCGAGGCGCCGTCTCCCCTCCCCAGCGTGATCCTGCGGCAGCCCTGCCTCGAAATGACCCCGGGGCGGATCGCCGAGGTGATCGGGGCCTTCGCCGCCGCGGCCGCCCGGGCCGAGAAGGCGGGACTGGACGCCGTGGAGATCCACGGGGCCCACGGCTACCTCCTGACCCAGTTCCTGTCGCCCTTCTCCAACGTGCGGACGGACCGGTACGGCGGTTCCGAAGAGAACCGGATGCGCTTCGTCCTGGAGGTCGTGGCGGCGGTGCGGCAGGCCGTGGGTTCCCGCTTTCCCGTCCTCGTCCGGATCTCCGCGGACGAGCTGATCCCGGGCGGCTACGACCTGGAGTTCGCCAAACGGCTGGCGCCCCTCCTCGTCACCGCCGGTGCCGACGCCCTCCACGTCTCCGTGGGCGTCTACTCCACCCCGGGGAACCTGACCATCGCCTCCATGGACACGGAGGCGGGATTCAACCTGTTCCGGGCCCGGGCCGTCAAGGAACGGGTCCCTGTCCCGGTCATTGCCGTGGGGCGCGTGAACGACCCCGAACTGGCCGCGAAGGCCATCGCCGCCGGGGACGCGGATCTCGTCGCCTTCGGCAGACAGCATCTGGCGGACCCGGACTTCCTCCGGAAGGCCCGGGAGGGGCGCCGGGACGAGATCCGCTGGTGCGTCTCCTGCAACCAGGGCTGCATCGAGCGGCTGATGTACGAGATGAAGCCCACGGCCTGCACGTTCAACCCCGAGTGCGGCAATGAATACCGGGGGGACGCCGCGAGCGTGGAGCCCGGGCGGCGCCTGTGGGTGATCGGCGCCGGCCCGGCGGGCCTCGCCGCCGCCCTGGCCGCCGCGGATCGCGGTTTCCGGGTGGAGGTCTTCGAGCGGCAGGAGACCCCGGGGGGACAGGTCCTCCCGGCCGGTCGCCCGCCTCACAAGGAGGCCTTCCTGGGCTGGCTGGACTGGGCGGTCCGCGAGGCGGAGAAGCGGGGCGTCCTTCTTCACCGCCACCGGGAGATCGATGCGGAGGCCCTGGAGTCGGGGCGTCCCGACGCGGTGATCCTCGCTGCCGGATCCACCCCGGCCGTCCCGAGGATCCCGGGGCGCCGACGCTGCCAGGTACGGGACGCCCGGGCCGTCCTGACGGGCAGGGAGGAGGTGCCCGCCGGGCCCGTCGTGGTCCTCGGGGCGGGCTGGGTGGGCATGGAGACGGCGGACTGGCTCCTCGCCCGGGGCAGGGACGTCACGGTCCTGGAGATGCAGCCCTCCCATCCCGTCGGCCGGCACACCTCCCACGGCTACTGGCTTCACCGGCGCCTGAAGGAGGGGGACGTCCGAATTCTCCTGGGTGCCACCGTGACGAGGATCGGGGAGGAGACTGTCTCCTACCGGCAGGGCGATGCGGAGGGGGAGATCCCCGCGGCCGCGGTGATCACGGCCCTGGGGGCCCGGCCGGAGAACGGGCTGGAGGAGGCCCTGAAGGAAATCGGTATCCCCTGGCGGACTGTGGGGGACGCGGTGGAGCCGCGGCGGCTCCTGGAGGCGATCCACGAGGGACACCGGGCCGGCCGGGAGATAGACGGACGGGGGGAGGAATGACAGAGCGCATCCCCCCCGCGGAAGGGCTCTTCGACCGCGTCCGGTCCGCCCGGGAGCGGCTCCGGGGCCAGGCGAACCGGACCCCCGTCTTCACCTCCCGGACCCTCGACGGGCTTGTGGGGGCGAACGTTTTCCTGAAGGGGGAAAGCTTCCAGCGGGGCGGCGCCTTCAAGTTCCGCGGGGCCTTCAACGCCATCTCCCGACTCTCCGACGCACAGAGGGCCCGGGGCGTCATCACCTACTCGTCGGGGAACCACGCCCAGGCGGTGGCCCTGGTCAGCCGCCTGCTCGGCGTCCCGACGGTCATCGTGATGCCGGAGAACGCGCCGGCGGTCAAGCGGGCCGCCACGGAGGACTACGGGGCGCGGATCGTGACCTACGACCCGGAGCGGGAGACCCGGGAGGAGATCGCCGAGGAGGTGCGGCGAAGCGGCGGCCAAACGCTGATTCCGCCGTACGATCACCTGGACGTCGTGGCCGGCCAGGGGACGGCGGCCCTGGAGTTGTTCGAAGAGACGGGGCCCCTGGACGCCCTCCTGGTGCCCTGCGGGGGCGGCGGGCTCCTGAGCGGCTCCGCCATCGCCGCCCGGTCGATCCACCCTTCCTGCCGGGTCGTCGGCGTGGAGCCGGAGGCGGCGGACGACGCGACGCGGTCCTTTCGTACGGGGGTCCTGCACACGGTGAAGAACCCGCCGACCATCGCCGACGGGACGCGGACGCCGTCCCTGGGGAAGATCACGTTCCCCCTGGTGCTGGAATACGTGGACGACATGGCGACCGTGACGGAGGACGCCATCCGGGAGGCGGTGCGGTTCCTGTTTTACCGGATGAAGCTGGTGGTGGAGCCCTCCGGCGCCCTGGGGGTCGCGGCCCTCCTCGGCGGAGCCGTGAGGCCGACCGGGAGGGTCGGCGTCATCCTCAGCGGCGGGAACATCGACGGCGCAACCCTGGCGTCGATCCTGGAATCCCGGACTTAAACGGCGCCGGGGGGCCGCCCAGCGCGGCGAAGGGTCGCGGGACGCACTACCGGCCACCCCGGATCGCCCGGGCGACGGCTTCGCCGAGTTTCTCCACTTCCCGGTCCAGCCCCGCCTCGCCGAACGAGCGGACCTGCCTGTCCAGGACCACTTTCCTCTCCGGGACGTTCACCAGCCGGCACTGCACGATGTATACGGCCCCCTTCTTAGACACGCTTCCCGCCACGATGAAGGGAATTCCCATCCTTTCCCCGACCTGGAGAATGTCCGCCAGCATCGCGTTCTGCCGCAGGTCGTTGAGGCTGAGGAACTCCTCCAGTTCCTTGCGTTCCACGAGGTGGAACGAAGGGGTTTCCCGGAGCGACTGGATGAGGGTGGCCGTGACGGTTGCCGAGGTGCCGGAGACATCGATCGTCTCGGCGTGGAAGCTGTAGACGGCGATCCGGACGGGGGTCGCCGCGTCGATCGCAGTGTCCCTCTCGGCCGGGGACGGTCTCTCCTCCCTGCCGGCCGCCGGGGTCGCCGTTGCGGCGGGTACCGGGGGCCGGGGCTGCGGTGCCGTCCGCACGTCCGGACGGGAGTCCCTGGGAAGGGTGCCGCCGAGAAGGGTTGCGATCTCCGCGAATCCGCCGTCCTTCGCGTAATCCAGCGGCGTCTTGCCGGCCCCGTCCCGGGCGCTCGGGTCCGCGCCCGCCTCCAGGAGCGCTTTTACGGCATCCTTGAAACCGTAAGTCGCCGCGAGGGTCAGCGGCGTGCCGTACTGGGGGGATGCGGCATTCGCGTCGGCGCCCCGGCTGACGAGGTAGCGGATCATGTCCGCCTTGCCGTAGTAGGCCGCCCAGTGGAGGGGGGTGAAGCCGTCGGCCCCCTTTTCGTTCACGTTGGCACCCTCGCTGAGGAAAGCCGCGACCGCCCGCTGATCGCCGGCGATGATGGCGCTTACAAAGGTGTTGCGGCAACCCGCCGCGAGGGCGATGATGAGAACGGCGCAGGCGGCGCCCAGCAATACTCTTCTCTTCAAGAGGTCCCCTCCCTGGTTGTTCTTCCGGGGCGCCCCGTTCTTCCGCGCCGCGCCCGGATCCATGGATCGTCCGTCCTTCCGCCTTCCGCGTGTGATCTCCGTCGCGTCGGGTCCGGCGGCGACGGTTCCCGGCGGTCAGCGCATGCAGACGCTCAGGATCTCGATCAGGTCCGTCTCGCCCTCCAGCACCTTCCGGATGCCGCTCTGCAGCAGGGTGTGCATTCCCTCTCCCGTGGCCGCTTTCCGGATGGAGGCGATGGACTTCCTGCTGATGATCATCTGCTTGATGCTGTCGCTGGCCACCAGGAGCTCGTAGATGCCCATCATGCCCCGGTAACCGGTGCCGTTGCACTCGGGGCACCCCTTCGCCCGGCTGATCCGACGGTCTTCCGAGTATTCCAGCCCCAGGGAGGCAAAGGCCTTTTCACCGTATTGTCGAGCCATCTCGTCCCACTCCTCCCGGCCGACGGGGACGGATTCCCGGCAGTGGACGCAGAGGCGCCGGACGAGGCGCTGGGCCAGGACGCACAGGAGCGAATCGGCGAAGCCGAAGGGGTCGATTTTCATGTCCAGGAGGCGGACGATCGTCTCCGGGGCGTTGTTCGTGTGGAGGGTGGAGAGGACGAGGTGCCCCGTCGTGGACGCCTCGACGCCCATCTTGGCCGTCTCGTAGTCCCGCATCTCCCCCACCATGATGATGTCCGGATCGGACCGCAGGAAGGCCCGCATGGCGGTGCTGAAATCCAGGCCGATCTTGTGGTGCACCTGGACCTGGCGGATCCCCTTCTGGGTGATCTCCACGGGGTCCTCGGCGGTCCAGATCTTCGTGTTGGGGCGGTTGAGGCGCTGGAGGGCGGCGTGGGCCGTGGTGGTCTTCCCGGAGCCGGTGGGGCCCACGATCAGGATCAGGCCGTAGGGCTTGTCGAGCTGTTCGATGAAGCGCTTCAGGGTCTCAGGGGGCATTCCCAGCTCGGCCAGGGTCATGATGCTGCCCCGGGTCAGGATCCGGAGGACCACGTCCTCCACGTACCCGTGGGTCGGCATGGTGGCCACCCGGAGCTCGATGTCCTCGCCGCCGGGCCGCGTGTACCGGATCTTCCCGTCCTGCGGCAGCCGCCGCTCGGTGATGTCCAGGTTGGAAAGGATCTTGATGCGGGAGACAATGGCCGCCCGGTACTCGTAAGGGAGGTTCCGGTAGGGGAAGCACTCGCCGTCCACGCGGAACCGGACAACCACTTCCTGGTCCCGGACGTCCGGCTCGATGTGGATGTCCGAGGCGCGGCGCACACAGGCCTCGTTGATGATCTCGTTCACCAGGCGGACGATGGTCCCGTCCGCCTCGCTGACGGCAGGGCTCTCTTCCCGACGGTCCCCGTCTTCGGCTGCGCTCTCCCCTCCCTGGACGGCATTCTTCGCATACCCGGTTCCGTAGAAGCGATCGATGAACTTCAGGATGTCTTCCCGGGTAGCCAGGCAGAACTCGATCTGCTTCGTCTTCAGCAGGCTCTCGATGCTGTCCCGCCTCGGCAGGTTGTTCGGATCGTCCACCAGGACGGTGATCCGCCCCTCCCGTCGTTCCAGGGGCACCCAGCCCTCGCGGTGCAGGTATTCGTGTTTGAGGTTCGCCAGGAGGCTCCGGGGGACGGGTGCCTGCGTGTCGAAGGAAATCGACCGGACAGGGGCGGATTTCCGCGGTTCCTTGCCGTTCTGTCCCGTTGTCTCCGCCTTCTCTTCCCTGTCCTGCCGTGTGACCGGGTGCCTCATGAGCTGTCGCTCCCGCCCTTGTTGTGACGTCCAAGCGCGCCCATTATAGGGGAAGCGCTCGCATACTTCAATGGAGGATCTGCGGCCTGGCGGCTCTGCGGCCACACCCCCGCGGCCGGCGGGCTCTCGGCATGCTTGATGGTGAGGGATCCATGCCGATGCTGACCGTGGCGGGGATTCGTGCTATAAGGGAGCCATCCTCCCATTGGATGGGGTCCATGGAGATCGTTTACCTCTCCGACGTCCACGACGCCTTCGATCGGGTCAAGGAACTGCTGGCCCGGACGGGTGCCGACGTCTACATCATCGCCGGCGACCTCATCGACCGGCCCTTCTACACCGAGGAGATGGCCGCCCGGTACCGCCGGCGGCAGATCTCCTTCTCGGCGCTGCGCCACCGGTTGGGATACGGAGACATTGCCGTGGAGGATTTTGTCGACGCCCTGCTGGGTCGGGCGGATGTGCCGGAGGATGTCCGGCGGCAGGCGGCGGAGTTCCAGGAAGAGACGATCCGGGGCCGCCGGGTCATGCAGCAGAAGTACAAGATCCTGGAGAGCATCCTGCGCCTGAAGCGGTCCGCCCGTCTCCTCTGCCTGCCGGGGAACTACGACATGGATCTCCAGTACACCTCCCTCCACGAGCGGGACCTCCACCGGCACTGGGTCCAGGCGGAGGGCCTGCGGATCGCCGGCTACGGGGGGGCCGACATCCTGACGCCGGGCATCCCCGAGCAGTACGCGGTGAAATACCGGGCGGACCGGGGTTCGAGCGAGATGGTCCGGTTTTTCGGGGAGGCGCGGCCGGACATCGTGGCGACCCACAAACCGGCCCACGGTGTCCACGATCATCTCCCGTCCAAGGGCGAAAGCGGTTCGACGGAGCTTCGCCGGTACTGCGAGGAGAACCGGGCGCTCCTGTGCCTGACGGGCCATCTCCACGACCAGTGGGGGTTCGAGGAAATCGACGGCACTGTGTACCTCAACCCTTCCAATTTCGGGGAGATCCATGAGCCCGGCGGAAAGATCTCCGAGGGGGGCTTTTTCTACGCCCTCGAGATCGAAAACCGGCGGCTCATGCGGATCACCCTGCGCAAACTGGCCCGGGGGAGCATCCACGACGTGGTGGTCTCCACGCCCGGGGAAGAGGGGTGGACCAAGACCGTCGTGGACCGGGAACGCTACGGCGCCCACCTGCTCGCGCAATGCGTCGACCGCGAAGGGGCCGGCGACGGCCGGGAGCCGCGGGAGCGGCTGGTCAGGCTCATGACCCGGTTTTTCCCCGGTCCCGGCGGGACGGCCGATGTCGGGCCCCTGCGGGAGGCTGTCGCGGAGTCCTGCGGCCGGATCGGGGCGCGCCGCGGTGTGTCCGTGGGGGTGGACCTCGTGAGCGACGGCGCTCCTCCCCCCCCCGGATTGCCGCCTCGCCGGGAACTGGTTGTCTATCTGCACCGCGGCGCTTCTTCCGGGGATCCGAATGCCGGGAGTGACGGAGAGAAGCCCTGGTTCGACGAGGCGTTGGCAGCGGTCCGGGCGGACCTGGAAACGCTTCCGGGTATAACCGTCGTGGACGGCATCGACCTGGAGCGGGTGGATCGCAGCATCCGGACAACGGATTACGAGTGCGATGCCGCCCAGCGGTTCGCCGCCTACCGGTCCGTGGGACGCCTTCTGGAGGCCGGCGCGGCCGGCGCCGTGGAGGAGCGGCTGGATTCAAACCGGGCCTTCCGGGGCGAGATCGAGGGGACCGGCGGCACGTACATGGAGATTTTCCTCAACACCGCCGCCCGGGTCCGGACCATGCAGGAGTTCGACGCCCGCCTCGGGGAACTGGGAATCGTCGCGCCCGAGGCCTATCGACAGAAAATCGAAGGAGCCCTCCATGGCCATCGCGAAAGATAAGGTGAAGCGGCTGATCAAGATGGCGGACCTCCTCTGCGCCTCCTTCAACATGGAGGAGGCCTGCGGGGTCCTGGCCCGGGAAATGCCCCGGCTGTTTCCCGCCGGCGCCCTTTTCCTTCACCATGCCGTCCGGGACCTGCTGGAGGTTGGCGCCTTCTGGGGACCGGAACCCCGGGAGGCCGTCTTCGCCCCCGCCGATTGCCACGGGGTCCGGAGGAACCGGCCCCACCTGGTGGCCGGAACGGCCAAGGGCCTGCTCTGCCGTCACGCCGAGGGGGAGACCGACGGCCGGGCCTCCGTCTGCGTGCCCATGACGGTCCAGGGCGCGTTTCTCGGCCTCCTCCACATCCGCTTCGACCTCCCCGCCCAAGAATCGCGGCGGACCGTCGACGCGGCGGAGCAGCTGGCCGTGGTGGCGGCCCAGCAGGTCCGGCTGGCCCTGAGGAACATCCAGCTCCGGGAGGAGTTGAGCAGCCTCTCCACCCGGGACGCCCTGACGGGGCTCCTCAACCGGCGCTTCCTGGAGACGACGCTGGAACGGGAGCTGAAGAAGGCGAGCCGGCAGGCGCAGGCCCTGGGCGTCGTCTTCATGGACGTCGATCACCTGGGCCACATCAACCAGACCTACGGCGTCGAGGAGGGGGAGCGGATCATCCGCGACCTGGGCGCGTTCGTGGGCGGCAACGTCCGGGACGAGGACATCGCCTGCCGCTGGGGGGCCGACGAGTTTGTCCTGATCCTCCCGGGGAGCGACCTGGACACAACCCGGCGGCGGGCGGAGAACCTGCGGGCGATGATCAAGGAACAGGAGCGGGTGGCGGGGCACCAGCACATGCGGCGGGTCACCCTCTCCATGGGTGTGGCCGCCTCGCCGGAAAACGGGGAGACGTCGGGGGACATCCTCCAGGCCGTCCGCCTGGCGGTGAAGCGGGCGAAGCAAGAGGGCCGGGACCGGGTCTGCACGCCCCCCTGAGGGGGATGCCCCGTTTCTCCGGCGGGATCTGCACGGGGAAACGGACGGGAGGCTTCCCGTTCCGGGCCGGGACAATCAACGTTTGCTTTCCGGGGGCTTTTCCGTCTTCCGCGCGTCGATGTCGCCAGGATACATCATGGCATCCTGGCCGCGCTCGCGGGTCCGGACGCGGATGACCTCCTCCACGGGAGTGACGAAAATGATCCCGTCGCCGGGCTCGCCCGTGTAGGCCGATCGCAGGATGGCCTCCAGGGCCGCTTCCAGGTTGCGGTCCGACAGGACGACGTTGACCTGGATCTTGGGCAGCATGTTGACCTGGTAGGTCCCAGCCCGCCCGACCAGCTGGACGCCCCCCTGGCGGCCGTGGCCCCGGACCTCGAACAGGTTCAGGCCCACGATGCCGATCTCCGCCAGGGCGCTCTTCACGTCGCAGACCTTGTCTTCCCTGATGATCGCCTCGATCTTCTTGAGCATGGCACAATCTCCGTCATGGCGATGGGCCGGGCGAGGAAACGGATCGCACCGGCCCGCGTTTTTTACGAGTAGGACCGCTCCCCGTGGGAACTGACGTCCAGGCCCACCTCCTCTTCCATGGGGGAGACACGGAGCCCGATGCTCCAGTGGAGGAGCTTGGCCAGGACATAGGTCATCCCGAAGGCAAAGGCGATGGTGACGGCAATGGCCAGGACCTGGATGCCCACCTGCCCGGGGTTCCCGAAGAAGAGGCCGTTCGCGCCGCCGGCGTTGACGGCCGTTGTGGCGAAGAGACCCGCGGCGACCATGCCCCAGGTGCTGGAGACGCCGTGGCAGGCCCAGACGTCCAGGGATTCATCGAGCCCGCGGCGGTCCCGGAAGCGCATGGCGTAGTAGGAAAGGGGGGCCGCCACGGCGCCGACGACCATCGAAGCCAGGGGGGTGATGAAGCCCGAGGCGGGCGTCACCGCCGCCAGGCCCACGACCATCCCCGTGGCGATTCCCAGGGTGCTGGGCCGCCCGTCCAGCCCGGAGAGGAGCATCCAGACCAGGCCGGCCGTGGCGGCCGAGGTATTGGTGGTGAGCAGGGCGTTCACCGCCGTGCCGTTGGCGGCCAGGGCGCTGCCGGCGTTGAAGCCGAACCACCCCACCCACAGGAGGCCCGCCCCCAGGACGGTGAGCGGAATGTTGTTGGGCTCCAGGGGCGATTTCCCGAATCCCCGCCGGGGCCCGATGACCAGCGCGAAGGCCAGGGCCGAGAAGCCGGCGGCGATGTGGACCACCGTCCCGCCGGCGAAATCCAGGACCCCCATTTCCCTCAGCCATCCCCCCTGGCCCCAGACCCAGTGGCACAGGGGATCATAGACCAGGGTTGCCCAGAGGAAGCTGAACAGCAGAAAGGCTTTGAACTTGACCCGCTCCACGAAGGCGCCGGTGATGAGGGCCGGGGTGATGACGGCGAACATCATCTGGAAGGCGGCGAAGAGGCTGTGGGGGATGGTTTTGCTGTAATCTGCGTTGGGCGCGGCGCCGACGCCCTCGAAGCCCAGGAAGTTCAGGCTGCCGATCAGCCCGTTGATGGACGGCCCGAAGGCGAGAGAGTAGCCGAAGAGGACCCACTGGACTCCGATCAGGGCCATGAAGACGTAACTGAGCGTCAGCGTGGAGAGAACGTTTTTCCTCCGGACCATCCCGCCGTAAAAGAACGCCAGGGCCGGGGTCATCAGGAGAACCAGGGAACAGCACACGAGGATCCAGGCGGTGTCGCCTGCATTGATGGGATCGACCATGATTTCCGCTCCTTCGCTAAATGGAAGGAGCAAGAGCAAATTTCCGGCCAGATTCAGAACACGGGAATATCAACAAGTTGCCGATTTTTCCGGCCCATGCGGCAGGACGGAAATGTTCAAAATCCCTCCAAGGGAACGGATTTGTCACGAATGCCGCATCGATCCGGGGCCTCCCGCTCCGGCCCGAGGGTCGGGAATGCGGTTTGACAAAAAGAGCCCTTTCCCCTACAAATCCGGGCAGGAAGAACCCCGGGACGCGGGATCTCCGCCGCGGCGGCCTTCCGATCTTGGACGAACGAGGAGGACATCATGGGACCGTATTTCGATGACCGGGAGACCCTGGACCGGGGAGAGAGGAAGAGAAGCCAGATCGCGGCCCTCTCGCGGATGATGGAAAGCGCCGGCCGGCAGTCGGCCGTCCTGCGCAGGCAGTTTGACGACCTGGGGATCCGTCCTTCCGACATCCGGAGGGCGGAAGATTTCGAGCGGCTGCCGGTCGTCTCCCGGGAACGGCTCGTGGAGATGGAACTCAAGAACCCGCCCTACGCGGGCCTGGAAAACCCCGGTGCCGAGATCGACCGCATCTTCATTTCCCCGGGGCCCGTCTACGAGCCCCACCTGGGGGAGAACGACGTCCTCTGGGCCCGGGCCTACAAGGCCGCGGGGCTGGGGAAGGGGGACGTGGCGCTGAACGCCTTCTCCTACCACATGGTCGCCGCGGGGCTGACGTTCCACGGGGGATTGCGCCGGGTCGGCGCCACGGTGATCCCGTCTGGGGCCTCCTCAACCCAGGCCCAGGTGCAGCTGATCCGGGACCTCGGCGTCACGGCCTACACGGGGACGCCCAGCTTCCTGATGGCCATCATCGAGAAGGCAAAAGAGATGGGACACGACTTCCGGAAGGACTTCCGGGTCCGGAAGGCCTGCTTTGCCGCGGAGCCCCTGTTTCCGGTCCTGCGCGAGCGCTTCGAGGGGGAGTTCGGCATCGACACCTACCAGATGTACGGGGCGACGGAGGTGGGCGACGTGGCCTACGAGTGCGGGGAAAAGAAGGGCTGGCACCTCTGCGAGGAGGTCTACGTGGAGATCGTCGATCCCGCCACGGGTAAGGCCGTCCCGCCGGGTGCCCTGGGGGAGATCGTCGTGACGCGGTTCAACGACGTTTTCTACCTCTTCCGCTTCGGAACAGGCGACCTCTCGCGGCTCATCGAGGAGCCCTGCCCCTGCGGGAGGACGGCGCTGCGCCTGGCGGGGATCTCCGGGCGCGTGGGGGACGCCGTGAAGGTCCGGGGGCTCTTCGTCGCTCCGAGTCAGCTCCAGCAGGTGGGCGCCCGGTTCCCCGAGATCAGGAAGTTCCAGATGATCGTAGGCCGGAGCGGCCACGAGGACCGGCTGGACGTGCGCATCGAGCCGGCGGAGGTGCTCCGAGACACATCCACGCTGGAAGCAGCCTTCCGCGAGGCCTTCCGGGAGACCTGCACCGTCCGGATCGACGGGATCGAGTTCCTGGAACCGGGGACCCTCAAGGACGACGACAAGCGGATCGTCGACGGGCGGGACTGGAAGTAGGAGAGACTGCCGGGAAGGGGGGGTCCCCCGTCCCGACGGTTCGACGGGAGGCCGCCGGACCGCCGGAACAGGGGTGAGAGAAAGCCCGCCGTCCCCCCTCAGCCCAGCTCCCCCATGGCCAGCATCAGGTCCGTCAGCTCCTTGATCCGGTCCCGCAGTTCCGCTGCTTTCTCGAACTCCAGGTCCTTCGCCGCGGCCTTCATCTCCTTCTTGAGGCGATCGATGACGGCGGTGATCTCCTCCTCCGATCCGTAGGCCGCCGTTTCCTCGCGGATAACCGGGACGGTGACGTAGTCCGCCTCGTAGACGGAGGACAGGACGTCGGAGATGGACTTCCGGATGCTCTCGGGGGTGATGCCGTGCTCCTCGTTGTAGCGCTGCTGGACCTCCCGGCGGCGGTTCGTCTCTCCCAGGCAGGTCCGGATGGCCTCGGTCTCCCGGTCGGCGTAGAGGATGACCCGGCCCGCCACGTTGCGCGCGGCGCGGCCGCTGGTCTGGATCAGGGACCGCCCGGAGCGGAGGAACCCCTCCTTGTCGGCATCCAGGATGGCCACGAGGGACACCTCCGGGATGTCGAGCCCCTCCCGGAGGAGGTTGACGCCCACGAGGACGTCGAACTCGCCGAGGCGGAGGTCCCGGATGATGGACACCCGCTCGAGGGTCTGGATGTCCGAGTGGAGGTAGCGGACCCGGACGTCCAGCTCCTCGTAGTAGCGGGTCAGGTGCTCCGCCATCCGCTTCGTCAGGGTCGTGACCAGCACCCGCTCTCCCCGCTCCGCCCGCTCCCGGATCTCCGCCAGGAGGTCGTCCACCTGGCCCGCCACGGGCCGGACGACCACCTCCGGGTCCGTGAGCCCCGTGGGGCGGATGATCTGCTCGACCACGCGCCCCCGGGCCTTTTTGATCTCGTAGTCCGCGGGGGTGGCAGAGATGTAGAGGCGCTGCTGGGGGAAGGCCTCGTACTCGTCGAACCTAAGCGGCCGGTTGTCCAGCGCCGAGGGCAGGCGGAACCCGTGGTTCACCAGGGTCTCCTTCCGGGACCGGTCCCCCCGGTACATGCCGTTCAACTGGGGAATCGTGGCGTGGCTCTCGTCGACGACGATGAGGGCATCCTTCGGGAGGTACTCCACCAGGGTGGGCGGCGGCTCGCCGGGCTTCCGGCCCGTCAGGTGCCGCGAGTAGTTCTCGATCCCCTGACAGTAGCCCATCTCCTCCATCATCTCCAGGTCGAAGGAAGTCCGCTGCTCCAGCCGCTGGGCCTCCAGGAGCTTGCCCTGGTCTTTCAGCCAGGCCAGGCGCTCCTTCAATTCGACCCGGATCTCTTTCACGGCCCGCTCGAGGTTGTCCTTGGTCGTGACGTAGTGGCTCCCGGGATAAATGGCCATCTTGTCGACCTTCATGAGTTTTTTCCCCCGCAGGGGGTCCACCCAGGAGATGGCCTCGACGACGTCGCCGAAGAACTCGATCCGGACGGCCCGGTCCTCCTCGTAGGCCGGGAAGACCTCCACCGTGTCCCCCCGGACCCGGAAGGTGCCCCGGTGGAAGTCGATGTCGTTCCGCTCGTACTGGATCTCCACCAGATGGCGGAGGAGATCGTCCCGGTGGATCTCCAGGCCCTCCACCACGTTCACCTGCATCCCCGAGTAGGCCTCGGGGGACCCGAGGCCGTAGATGCAGGAGACGCTGGCGACGATGATCACGTCGCTCCGTTCGAAGAGGGCGTGGGTGGCGGCGTGGCGGAGTTTGTCGATCTCCTCGTTGATGGAGGAGTCCTTCTCGATGTAGGTGTCCGTGCTGGGGAGGTAAGCCTCCGGCTGGTAGTAGTCGTAGTAGCTGACGAAGTAGTGGACGGCGTTGTCCGGGAAGAGAGACTTGAACTCGGCGTAGAGCTGGGCCGCCAGGGTCTTGTTGTGGGCCATGATCAGGGCGGGCCGCTGGACCTCCTGGATGACCTGGGCGACGGTGAAGGTCTTCCCGGAGCCGGTGACCCCCAGGAGGACCTGGTGGGGGTCCCCCCGCAGAACGCCCTCGGCCAGGGCTTCGATGGCCCGGGGCTGGTCGCCGGCGGGCTGGAATTC
This sequence comes from Syntrophaceae bacterium, assembly GCA_041310335.1. Taxonomy (GTDB): domain Bacteria; phylum Desulfobacterota; class Syntrophia; order Syntrophales; family PHBD01; genus PHBD01. Next base: position 16,747 of record JBFYXW010000061.1, read on the forward strand.
CGAGGTGAGCTGGAAGCGGTTCATGAACGATCGTCCGGTTGGTCCCCCGCCGGGCCCCGCATCAGTTCTTCCTCTCCCCCGCCAGGAAGAGCGACCAGGGCCGGGAGGGCCGGTCCTCGAGATAGCCCCGGAGGTGCTCCCACTGGATGTGCTCCTTCAAAAACGCCTCGGCCTGGAAGGGC
>JBFYXW010000063.1:0-93192 GCA_041310335.1 Syntrophaceae bacterium
TCCCTGGCGGGGCTGTTTCAACTGGCCAAAGTATCGGAATTTTTATATTTCAACTTCTGACATGACGAGCAAGCGCTTCTTTCTTTATTTCCTCGCCTTCTTCCTGGCCGTCGCGGCCTTCAACGCCGTCGTCTGGAACCTCGCCACCCGGGACCTCCTGACCTGCCGGGACGGGTACTGCCCGGGAGACCTGGCCCGGATCGGCTACATCCGGGAGGTCCTGGTGCCCAGGCGCTTCCACGTGGACCTGCCCCGCCGGCACTTCGACTACCGAGCCTGGAAGGGCGAGCGGGTGGATGTCCTGACGGTGGGCGACTCCTTCTCCTTCGGCGGCGGCCGCGGCCGGAACGCTTTCTACCAGGACTACATCGCCACCCTCCAGGGCCTCAGCGTCCTGAACGTCCCCATTTACCGAGAGGACCAGCTCCACACGGTGATCCTCCTCCTGAACAACGGGTGGCTCGACCGGGTCCGGCCCCGGTTCGTCCTCATCGAGGCGGTGGAGCGGTCCTGCATCGGGGGCTTCGCCCGGGAGATGGACTTCCGCGCCACGGAGCCCATGGAGAAGATCGACCGGGACTACCGCTCCCGGGTGTACGACTACGAGACGACACTGCCCCCCGTGGGATTCGTGAACGACGGCAACTTCAAGTACGTCCTCTACAGCCTGCTCTACCCCTTCTCCGATCGTGCGTACTTCTCGAAGGTCTGCAAGGTGAAACTGGACCGGCCCCTTTTCTATGCCGGTAACGGCCGGACGCTCCTCTTCGGCGTCTTCGACCTCCTGGACCTTCCCAAGTCCAACGACGCCACCGTGGGGAAGCTGAACGAAAACCTCAACCGCCTCGCGGGGATGCTGAAGGAGCGCAACATCCGCTTGCTGTTCCTGCCCGCTCCGGATAAATACAACCTCTACCGGGAATACCTGGCGGAGAAGAAGTACCCGGAAAGCCGGTTTTTCGAGTTGCTCCGGCCTCTGCCGAAGGACTACGATTTCATCGACACGAAACGGATCCTCGGGGAGGAGTTGGCAAAAGGGACGGCGGACCTCTACCACCCCGACGATTCCCACTGGACCTGGAGGGCCTCGGAGCGGATCTTCCGGGAAGCGCGGTTCGACGACCGCTGAAAAAGAGAAAGGAGCCGGGCAGCCCCGGACGCAGCCCGGAGATACAAACCATGGCGGAACAGCGCAAGCGGATCGGGGTGGTCATCCCCAAGTACGGCACCGTGGGCGGCGCCGAGGGATTCGTGGCGGAGCTGACGGAACGCCTCGCCCTGAGCCCCGACTGGGAAATCCACGTCTTCGCCAACCGCTGGGTCCGGCGCTCGGACCGCATCATCTTTCACCGCGTCCCCTTCATCCCCTTCCCCCGCTTCTTCATCACCCCCAGCTTCGCCCTCTATGCCGCCCGGGAGATCGAGTCCCTCGGGGTCGACCTGATCCACACCCACGACCGGATCTTCGCGGCGGACCTCTTCACCATGCACGGGACGCCGCACCGCTGGTGGGTTCACAAGGTCCGGGGGAAACCCGCCCTGAGCCTCTTCGACCGCACCACCGCCTGGGTGGAGCGGAAACTCGTCACCGGGGGCCGCTGCTCGGGGTTCCTCGCGGTCTCGGAGTTGACGCGGAAACTCTACATCGAGGAGTACGGACTGGGCCCCGCGGCCGTGGAGGTGCACCACCCGGGGGTGGACCTGGGGATATACGAGGGCCTGGACCGGGAGGAGTGCCGACGGGAGGTCCGGCAGCACCTGCAGATCGGCCTCAAGGAACCGGTGATCCTCTTCGTCTCCATGAACTTCGAGGTAAAGGGCCTCGACCGGATCCTGGCGGGGCTGGGGGAAATCAAGCTCCGGCGGCCCACGGAACCGTTCCGGCTGCTGGTGGTGGGGCGGGGGAACGAGAAGAAGTACCGGGGAATCGCCCAGAGGCTGGGCGTCGACGACCGGGTCCTCTTCACCGGCCCGGTGCCCCGGGAGGAACTGGCGAAGGTCTACCTGGCCTCGGACATCTATGCCATGCTCTCCGCCTTCGACACCTTCGGCATGGTGGTCCTGGAGGCCATGGCGGCGGGACTCCCCGTGGCCATCAGCGGCACTGTGGGCGCCCGGGATGTCGTGGTGCAGGGGGAAAACGGCTTCGTCATCGAGGAGCCCCAGCGCCCCGCCGAGGTGGCGGCGATCCTGAGCATCCTCCTCAACCCCCGGGAGCGGGAGCGCATGGGCGAAATAGCGCGCCGGACGGCCCGGGAGCACACCTGGGAGAGGGCAGCCGCGCGGGTGGAGGAGCACTACCGCCGCCTGTTGTTTCCCCGGGAAGGCTGAGGCACGGCCTCCGCGGGGGAGCGGCCCGCTCCGGCGCGGGATCGCCCTTCTGGTCCTTCAACCCGTTCCCGGACCCGGAGGGCTCCAGGACCCGAAACGACGGTCTCCCTATTCCTCTGCTCAGCCCTGCTGTTCCGCGGGCAGGTGTTTCCGGAGCCTCTGGAGGGCCGCCCCCGAGATGGCCTTCGATTCCTTCGTCTGGAAGTCGAAGTGGACGAAGGTCACGGCGGCCCGGACGCACAGCTTTCCCTTCTGGAAAATCTCCTGGTGCAGGACCATGCTGGACCGGCCGAGTTTCTTCACGACCGTCGTGAGTTCCACGTCGGTGCCGAAAAAGATTTCCCCCAGGAAATCGATGTTCATGTTGGCCATGGCCACGGCGGGGTCCCCGGCGGGATCCTGGTCAAAGAGCCGCAGGACCTCGATGAAACCCTCCTCCAGCCAGACCGGGATTGCGTTGTGGCCGATGTGCCGGGCCGCGTTCGTTTCGGATATTCTCGGCGAGATCGTCTTTCTGAACATGCCCCTTCCTTCCCGTTCGTGATCGGTCGTTTCGAGGGATTCACCGCTATACCTTTTCCGGCGGAGAGTCAACGACGGGATCGGCCGTCACGGTCCCGGCGCAATCCCCCTTGACGGTATCCGCCGGGTCCGTTAAGGATGCAGTCCATGGAACTGTCCGTCATCATCGTCACTTACAACACCGCGGGCTTTCTCGGCCCCTGTCTCGACTCCGTCCTGGCGGAGCCTCCCCTGGAAAAGGAGGTCTTCGTCGTCGACAACGCCTCCCGGGACGGCGGCCCCGACCTGGTGGAGCGGGGTTATCCCGCCGTGCATCTCATCCGGAACAGCGCCAACCGGGGATTCGCCGCAGCCAACAACCAGGCCTTGCCCCTGTGCCGGGGTCGCATCCTGTCTTTCCTGAACCCTGACACGGAGGTCCGCCCCGGAGCCCTCGCCGCCGGGATCGCCTGGCTGGACGCCCACCCCGCGGCAGGCCTCGCGGGGGCTCGGATGATCAATCCCGACGGGACACCCCAGGAGTCCGTCTCCCTCCGCTATCCCGGGGAGCGCCACACCCGGGGGGAAGCGGCGGGCCTGCCGGGGACCATCGCCGCGGTCCTGGGCGCGGCCATGTTCGCGCCAGCCGACCTGATCCGGCAGCTCGGGGGGTTTGACGAGGACTTCTTCCTCTACGGGGAGGACCAGGACCTGTGCCTGCGGGTCCGGCGGGCGGGGCGGGAGATCGGCTTCGTCGAGGACGCCGTGATCTTCCACGCCGGCGGCGGGAGCGAGCGGGAATCCCCCTCGGCGGAGGTGGTCCGGCGGAAGGTCCGGGCGGAGTACCTCTTCTACCGGAAGCACTACCGGCCCGACACGGTCGCGCGGATCCGCCGCCTCCAGGTGGCCCAGGCCCGCTGGCGCCTCTTTTCGCTGGGCCTTGCCGGGGCCTTCGCGCCGGGGCGGGAGGAGGCGGAGCGGAAGCGGGAGCGGTACCGGGCGGTCCTCGAGGAGATCCGGAACCATGGCTGAGCACCCCGGAGCGACCGGTTTGCCTGCCGGCGGGGGAGCCTCCCCGGCGGCCCGCTTCCGGTCCTTGCTGGCCCTGCCGGCCTACCCGGCGGGCGACCGGGACCGCCTCGTGGACGCCATGAAGGGGGCGGGGATCCTGCTGGTCGTCCTGGGGCACGGTGTCCTGGCCCACGACCCCCGGTTCGGCGACAACCCCCTGTTCGTCTTTGCCTTCTCCTTCGCCATGCCGCTGTTCTTCTTCCTCAGCGGCTGGGTCCTTCCCCGCTCCCTGGACCGGCCGGCGGGAACCTGGCTGATGCGGCAGGTCCGGCGCCTGGTCGTTCCCTTCCTGGCCTGGCACGGCGTGTACCACGCCGTCCGGGGGACCTACGACGCCGAGAGCCTCGCCGGATCCTACCTGCAGCTCCTCCACGCCCCGGCCATCGGCCTGTGGTTCCTCTGGGTCCTTTTCCTGGCCGGCGCCTTGCTCTTCCTGGTGATCCGGGGGGTCCGGGCGGCGGGGTGGGGAAAATGGGAAGGCGCGGCGGTGGTCCTGGCGGTCTTCGCCGTCCGTCTCGTCCGGACGGACTGGCTCGGGGTCCCGGAGGTTCAGCACCACATGATCTTCTATGCCGCGGGCTTCCTGGCGGCGAAGCACCGGGCCGCGCTTATGCCCTGGCGGGACCGCGTCCTGGTCCCGGCGGCGCTCCTGTTCCCGCTGCTGGTCCCCTTCTGGCGGCAGAACGAGCTGCCCCGGTTCTACCCGTGGCTCGCGGACCTCCTCGGCGCCGGCGGCCCGGCCCGCCTGGTCGCCTCGGTCTACAAGGACCTGGTGGCCTTCGCCGGCATCGGGGCGACGGCCTTCGTCCTCACCCGGTTCGCCGGGCAGCGGGCGTTCGCCATGCTGTGCCTCCTGGGGACCCTGACCCTGGACGTCTACGTGAGCCACGCCCTGTTCCTCACGGGCCTGGGCGGGGGATGGATGCTCTACCTGTCCTCGGCGGGGGCGGGCCTGGTACTCTCCCTGGCCCTGTCCTTCCTTGTGCTACGGCACTGGAAGCCGCTGCGGGTCCTGTTCCTGGGGCTGGACCGCTGACGCCCGTACTTCCGGGTGCGCCGCGAGGAAGCGCGCCGTCACCTGCCGCTCCCGGGCCAGGATCCCCTCCACGTTGTCCGCGGTGACGTACCGGCCGAAATCGTCCGGGCTCCCCGCGGGGTCCTCCCGGAAGATCCGCTCCACGATCCGCTTCCCGACGCCGTACCGGTAGTGGGACGTCTCGTAGTAGTTCCGGTTGTCCGTGGTGACCGGGCCCAGGCCGCTGAAGTCGTAGAAGGGATGAACCTTCGCCAGGTCCCGCTTGAAGGCCTGAAGGCCCGCGGCGCTCTTCAGGTAGACCCGCCAGTGGATGGGGTTCATGAACAGGGTCAGCCGGAAGCGGTGGCGCTGCGCCAGGTCGGCCATCTCCCCGAGGACAGCCACGGTCTCGGGGATGTGGAGGCCGCCGTAGGTGGGCAGTTCCTCCCGGAACACGGGAGAGCGGCGGTAGGCCTCGGGGTCCTTCTCGACGGCGGCCTCGAAGGCCCCCCAGATGCGCATCATGCCCCGGTTGTCCATCTCGAAGGGATGGACCCGGCTCTTCCCCCGGAGTTTCCTGGCTGCGCCGGTCACCTCGAACCCCTCGGGGACCCGCAGGAAATAGCGGCCGAAGAGGGTGAGCCAGGACTCCCCCGTCACGAGCGGGTGGGGGATCCGGAGGAGTTCCTTCCGGTGCTCCGATGGTCGGATCTGGAAGGAAAACTCGTCCAGGGCCACCACGACGTTCCGGACGGGCACCCCCCGGGCGAGCAGGACCTTCAGGATCTCCAGGTGCTCCGCCGGCAGGCCCGCGGCGTAGTTCATGTTGTAATACCGTCCCCCGGGGATCGAGGCGACGTCGATCACCCCCGCCCGGGAGGAGCCGAAGAGGAAGGAATCGAAGCGCCCCGGGTGGGCCAGGATGTAAGCGGGCTTGTAGAGGTGCTGGTTCAGTTCCATCCCCGTCCGGACCACCGCCGGGTCCTCCCCGCCGAGGATCATGCTGCAGTAGGTCCAGCGGATCCCGTAGGTGTCCGTGTAGAGGTTGAAGGCGGCGAATGCCGAGACGATCAGACCCGTGAGGAGGACCGCCCGGGCCAGCCACTTCCCGTATCCCCGTCGGCGTTCCTGTCTCGAATCGTCGGCCCGATGTGCGTCCATGACCTCTCCGGAATCAGAAGTTGAAATACAGGAACACGCTCGCCCGGTTCAGGGAGAGGAGCCCGTATGCCGTGAACAGGGCGAAGGCCGCCGCCGTCTTCCAGGTCGGGGCGAAGCGCTCCGCCAGTTCGTTCGAGTTCCGCGCCAGGAGGCAGAGGGGGATCGCCGCCAGGCACAGGAGATACAGGTACGTCGGCGCCTTGGGCAGGTGCTCGTGCCACTGGCCGAACCGGACCCCCAGGTCCGCCAGGTCCCGGATGACCGGCGTTCCCGCCAGGTTCTTCGAGAGGACGACTCCGTTCAGGCCGCACATCCCCTGGAGGACCTTCAGGGCGTCCCCCCACTCCCGGGCCCGGAAGAAGACCCAGGCGACGTTGACGAAGTTGAAGGTGACGAACCAGGCCAGGGCCCGGGACAGCCGGATCCCCGTCCGCTCCCAGAGGCGCTGGACCACCATCCCCGCCCCGTGGAGGAACCCCCAGAAGACGAAGGTCCAGGCGGCCCCGTGCCAGAGGCCGCAGAGGAGGAAGGTGCCGAGCAGGTTCCCGTAGGTCCGGGCCTCCCCCTTCCGGTTCCCCCCGAGGGGGATGTACAGGTAGTCCCGGAGGAAGGTGGACAGGGTGATGTGCCACCGGCGCCAGAAGTCCCGAAGGCTCGTCGCCTTGTAGGGGGAGAGGAAGTTCGCCGGGATGGTGATCCCCATCATCAGGGCGACCCCGAGGGCCATGTCGGTGTAGCCCGAGAAGTCGAAATAAAGCTGGAATGTATACGAGAGACTCGTGAGCCAGGCCTCCAGGAAGTTGAGCGTCGCCGCCGAGTCGAACCCGCCCGTGGCGGTGACGGCCAGGTTGTCCGCCAGGGCCGTCTTCTTGAAGAGGCCCAGGGAGAAGAGGAACAGGCCCCGGGCCAGGTTCTCCGCCGTGACTTTCAGGCCTATCGGGCCGCTGAACTGGGACACGAGGGCGTCGTGGCGGACGATGGGCCCCGAGGCGATGTAGGGGAAGAGGCTCCCGAAGAGGGCGTCGTCGGCCAGGGACCCGGGACGGGCGTCCCCCCGGGAGACATCGGCCAGGTACGCGATCTGCATGAACGTGTAGAAGCTGATGCCGAGGGGGGCGACGATCCCCAGCGGCGCGAGGGCGGTCCCCGCCAGGGCGCCCAGGTTGGCGAGGAAGAAGTCGGCGTACTTGAAGAACCCCAGGAGAAGGAGGTTCACCGCCACGCCGAAAACCAGGAACCGGCGGCGCGCCGGTCCTTCCGCGGCGGCGATCCGGAGGGCCGCCCAGTGGTTGAATATCATGGAGAAAAGGAGAACCGGCAGGGCCCGCCACCCCCAGAGACCGTAGAAGAGCAGCGACGCCAGGGCGAGCCCGGTTTTGGCTTGTGAGGCCCACCCTTTTCTGTTAAGGGTTGCCAGGACGACGAGGGTAAGGGGCAGGAAACACAGGATGAATGCGTAGGAATTGAAGAGCAACCGCGTTCCCCCTCCCTCGTTTTTACCGGGATCCCGGCACGGGCTCCCGTTCTCTATCACGGAAGATTCCCCGGCGCAACGAAAGCGCCGCGCCGGGACGGAAGGATTGCATCCCTTGTACCTCTTGGGTCTGTCGGCCTTTTACCACGACTCCGCGGCGGCCTTGCTCGAAGACGGCCGTATCATTGCCGCCGCCCAGGAGGAGCGCTTCACGCGGAAGAAGCACGACCCGGGCTTCCCCGCCCAGGCCTCCCGCTTTTGCCTGGAGGAGGCCGGCATCGCCCTTTCGGACCTGGAGGCGGTCGTCTTCTACGACAAGCCCCTCCTGAAATTCGAGCGCCTCCTGGAGACGTACTACGTCTTCGCCCCCCGGGGCCTGTCCTCCTTCCTGTCGGCCATCCCCGTCTGGATCAAGGAGAAGGTCTTCCTCAAGCGCCTGATCCGGGAGGAGCTGGCGAAACTGGGCGACGGGAAGAGCCAGACGCCGCGGCTTCTTTTCACGGACCACCACCTGTCCCACGCCGCCAGCGCCTTCTACCCTTCCCCCTTCTGGGAATCGGCGATCCTCACCATCGACGGCGTCGGCGAGTGGGCCACCGCCTCCATCTGCCACGGGAAGGACCGGGAGATCACGGTCCTCAAGGAGATGGCCTTCCCCCACTCCGTGGGCCTCCTGTATTCCGCCTTCACCCATTACCTGGGGTTCCGGGTCAACTCGGGGGAATACAAGCTCATGGGGCTGGCTCCCTACGGGGATCCCACGTCGGAGCGGGTCCGGCGGTTCCGGGACCTGATCCTGGAACGGCTGGTGCACCTGAAGGAGGACGGTTCCATCTGGCTCAACCAGGAGTACTTCGACTACGCCACGGGGCTCAGCATGGTGAAGGACGAGAAGTGGCTCGAGCTCTTCGGCGTGCCCCGCCGGCCCCCCGAGTCGGAGATCGAGCAGGTCCACGGGGACCTGGCCCTGGCGATCCAGCAGGTCACGGAGGAAATCGTCCTCAGGATGGCGAAGACGGCGAAAGACCTGACGGGCGCCCGAACCCTGTGTCTCTCCGGCGGCGTGGCCCTCAACTGCGTGGCCAACGGGAAGCTCCTGAAGCAGGGGATCTTCGACGACCTGTGGATCCAGTCCGCCGCCGGCGACGCCGGGGGCGCCCTGGGGGCGGCCTGTGCGGCCTACCACATCTACTACGGGAAGGACCGCGTCCGGGAGGAAAGCGGCGACGCCATGCAGGGGGCCTACCTGGGGCCCGCCTACGGCGACGACGCCGTCCGGGCCGTGGCGAAGAAATTCGGCGGCGCCTTCACCCTCCACGGGGACGACGATTCCCTCGTGAGGGAGATCGCGGCGGACCTCGCCGCGGGGAAGGCCGTGGGCTGGTTCCAGGGCCGCATGGAGTGGGGTCCCCGGGCCCTGGGGAACCGGAGCATCCTGGGCGACGCCCGGAACAAGGACATGCAGCTCCGCCTCAACCTGAAGATCAAGTTCCGCGAGAGCTTCCGCCCCTTCGCCCCCTCGGTCCTGATGGAAGACCTGACGGAGTACTTCGACACCGACCGGCCCTCCCCCTACATGCTCCTCATCGCCGACGTGGTCGAGTCCCGGAGGAACCCCCACCCGGAGGGCTACCACGGGATGCCCATCAAGGACAAGCTCTACACCGTCCGCTCCGACGTCCCCGCCATCACCCACCTGGACTACACGGCCCGCCTCCAGACGGTTCACCGGGAGACGAACCCCCTGTACTGGATGCTCCTGAACGCCTTCAAGGAGCAGACGGGCTGCGGCGTCATCGTCAACACGAGTTTCAACGTCCGGGGGGAACCCATCGTCTGCAACCCCGAGGACGCCTACCGCTGCTTCATGCGGACCGACATGGACATCCTGGTGGTGAACCGCTTCGTCTTCCGCAAGGAGAACCAGCCTCCCTGGCGGGAGGAGCGGAACTGGCGCCAGGACCTCGTCCTGGACTGAACCGGGGTGCCGACCACCATGATCCCCTTCCTCGCCGCCGCCGCCGCGGTGCTTCTCGCCCTCGCCTTCATCGAAGCGGCCTACCGGTTCCTGGCCTGCCGCCCCGACCTCCTGGAGCGGTGCCCCCAGGGGATCATCAACAGCGTCGGCCACCTGTACGTCCAGGGCGGGGAGCGGCGGGTCATGCAGTTCCTGCCCGACTGCGGCCGTCACGACCCCGAACTGGGCTATACGCTGAACCCCGGCACCTTCGTCTATTCCGGCCGGGAGTTCGAGAACCGCTACGAGATCAACAGCCTGGGCGTCCGGGACGACGAGGAGTCCCTCCGGGCCCCGGAGATCGTCGTCCTGGGAGACTCCTTCGCCGTGGGCTGGGGCGTGGACCGGGAAGACATGTTCTCCCAGATCCTGGAGCGGGAGACGGGCATGGAGGTCCTCAACACCGCCGTCCCCTCCTTTGGTACCGTCCGGGAGATGATGATCCTTCGCAAAGTACCCCGGGAGCGCCTGAAGTTCCTCGTCATCCAGTACTGCCAGGACGATTATGACGAAAACCTGCGCTTCTTCCGGAACGGCAATCGCCTGCAGGTCATGGGGGAGGAGACCTTCCGGCGCCTGACGGCCTTCCACAGCCGCCCGAACCCGTATTTCTTCGGGAAGTACCTGGGGATGAAGGCCCAAAAAAGGGTTGACGAATGGGGGGGCCGCCTGCGAAAGAGGACTTCCCCGCCACCGCCGGAAGCGGACGAGGTGGATTTGTTCCTTCACGCCCTCCTGCACGGGGGCGTCGACCTCTCGGGGGTCCGGATCGTCACCTTCGAGATGAACGGCCGGCACCAGTCCAACGCCTTCACGCTCCGCCTCCGGGAGAAGCTCCGGGCGGGGTCCTGGCCGGAGGAGATCCGGCGGATGACCGTTCTGGACATGACGGAGCGCCTGGAGGACCGGCACTTCTACATCCTCGACGACCACCTGAAGAAGGAAGGGCACGCCGTCGTCGCCCGGGTGATCCTCGAGACGATCCGGAACGAAGCCTAGGAAAAACGGTCTGTTGCGGGGTCCCGGGCGGGGCGCCCGCGGGGGAAGCATGGAAATCCTGAAAGACATGTGGATGTTCCTCCGGGAACGGAAAAAGTGGTGGCTCCTGCCCATGATCGTGCTCTTGCTCCTCATGGGCGTCCTGATCCTGACAAGCGGCTCCGCCGTGGCGCCGTTCATCTACACCCTGTTCTGAGGCGGGAGGGGCATGGAACCGAAACCGCTGGACCGGCTGGGAATCTTTCAGACGATCCACGTCCTTGTGCTGGCGCTCCTGATCGCTTTCCTGATCTTCGGCAGCCGCTGGCTCCTGTGGTCGGCGGTCGCGCTCGCGGCGGCGAACACCTTCGAGAACCGCCTGACGACCTGGATCGCCCGGGGCTGGCTCGCCTTCGCCCACCGGATCGGGGGGATCAACTCGCGGATCCTCCTCACGCTGATCTTCTTCCTCTTTCTGACACCCATCGCGGCGCTCTACCGCGTCTTCAACCGCACCCTGGTGGACCACTTCCTCAAGGACGGCCGCGACAGCACGTTCCAGGAGCGGAACCACCGCTGGGAACCGGCGGACTTCGAGAAAATCTGGTAGGAACTCTTCATGGGAACGGCGGCCAACCGGCTTTACCACATCCGCAAATTCTTCAAGATGCTCCGCACGGGGAAGAAGGCCCCCGACGACTACGACTGGCAGTTCTACTCCGACATCTACCGGGAGGGACTGGAAGACATCGCCCGGGACCACACCCTGGTCCTCCGGGAGGGGGACTACGCCTTCGACAGCGAGCGCCTCATTCTCCGGCGGGACATCAAGCCCCTCCACCCGAACTACCACATCGCCTACGAGACGCTCCTCCAGCTGTCCCCGGAGTCGATCCTCGAGGGGGGCTGCGGCGGCGGGGACCACCTGCACAACCTGAGCGTCCTTTTCCCCCGGTTCCGCCTGCACGGAGTCGACGTTTCCCAGGGCCAGGTGGACCTCCTCCGGAAGCGGCACCCGGACCTCAAGGCCTGGGTCGAGCCCCGGGACCTGACGGCGGAGCCGGGAACGATCGCGCTGCCCACCGTCGAGGCGGCCTTCACCCAGGCGGTGATCATGCACATCCGGCAGAACCACAAAAACGCCCTGGCAAACCTCTTCGGGGCGGCGACCCGCTGGTTCGTCCTCGTGGAGAACTGGAAGCGCCACGACTTCCTGGACGATATCCGGGCCCTTCACCGGGAGGGGAGGATCCCCTGGAAGGAGATCCACGTTCACTACCGGGAGTCGACCATGCTGGGGATCCCCCTGGCCATGGTGGTCTCGGCGGAACCCCTCCCCCGCTACCCGGTGCTGACGGATTACCGGACCCTTCGCGACGTCATCGCCGGCGTCTGAGGGACCGGCTGACTGGAAGGACATCCCCGTGAAGACCCCTGACCCGATCGAGCGGCTGACCTCCGGCGGGACGTTCTCCTTCCGGAGGCTCGACATCACCGGCATCGACAACGAGCCCGTCTTCCGGGTGAACGACCCGAGGATGGCACGGGAAGAGACCTGCCTCTTCCACCGGGACACCCCCTCCGGGGACGCCTACGTGCAGCGCCTCGGGAACCGGGTCGCCGAGGCCGTGGCCCGCCGCATGCCGCTGCCGGTGGTCCGCTTTGCCGACGGCGAGTACGCCTTCTACCACTTCGACCTGGCCTGCAACGGCCTCTACCAGCAGGCCGAGTCGAAGGCCACCATCCGGGAGGCCCTTCCCATGCACGCGGCGGCCCTCCGGGAACTCGCCCGGACGGGCCTGATCGCCCCCCTCGTCTTCCCCGGCAATGTCGAAGGGAGAGTCTCCGGCTGGAAGGCCCTCTTCCAGCGCCGCCGCCCCTCGGCGACGACCTTTCTCCGCTGGCTGGAGGAGGCGGACGTCCTCCTGACCGGCGAAAACTACGTCCCCTTCTACGCCGTCTACGCCTACTTCTCCTCCGCGTCCTTCGCCCGCCTGATGGACGGCCGCCGCCTGGCCATCCTCAACTCCGACAGCGACGGCCCCGCCTGCGCCCGCTGGTTCGAGGGGCACGGAAGCCGGCCGCGGATCGAGCTGGTCGAGATCCCCAACAGCTATGTAGCCACCCGCTGGAACGACATGAAGGAGGACGTCCTGGGCCGGGTCCCACCGGGGATGGACCTGCTTCTCGTGGGGGCGGGCATCGGCGCCCTCCCGGTCTGCGTGGACGTGGCCCGCCGCTTCGGCATTCCCGTCGTCGACGCGGGGCACGTCCTGAACATGATGAACGACCGGGTGGACAAGTCCAACGGGGCGAGGCTGTACACATTGTGGAAATAATGGATCAAACCGGGTTGCTTCGCTCGATTCCACCGCCGGGGCGGACCGGGGGCGGGGGCTGTCACGGGGGTTCCCGCCGTCGCGGAGACTTTTCCGCGGAGCGCAGGGCACAATCGAATGTCCATCCGGATGGAAAAGTCTCCCAATTGCTCCTCTGGGAACCCCCGGCCGCGCCCCCGCGGGTATCCCCGATAATCCAGTCCCGATGATCCAGGCCGGCGGAGGCCACCCATGACCGACCCCTACCGGACACTCAGAAACCGCCTCTGGCGGTGGCGGAACGACCGGCGGCTTGTCCGGGAGGCGGAGGAGTACTCTGCCCGCTTTGCCAGCCTGGGCCTGAGGGTCCCCGACGAATCCGAACTCCGCAGGACCTTCGAGGATCGCTTCCCGGGTCTCCGGCCGCAACCGAAGGGCTCCCTCCACATCCTCGCCGTCTACCGGAACTTCAACTGGGAGGACGAAGCCCTGACTCCGTCGCTGGCCGCCTTCGGGCCGGTCCACCGCTACGACTGGTCGGGCCGGTTCGATGCGGCGGGCGACGCCTGGCACGGAGGCGTGAAGGCCGCCATGAACCGGGACCTCCTCGCCTGGATCGGGGAGAGGCGGCAGGCCGGAGAGGCCGACGCGATCTTTTTCTACCTGTCGGGCGGGCAGGTCTTTCCCGAGACGATGGAAGCCGTTTCCCGCCTGGGCATCCCCACCGTCAACCTGGCCCTCAATGACAAGGAGGGCTTCGTCGGGCGGATCCGGGGCGGCCGGGCCGAGGGCAACCGGGACATCTGCCGCTGGATCGACCTCTCGTGGACGAGCACCGCCGACGCCCCGGTCAAATACTGCGTCGAGGGGGGACGGCCGATCTATCTGCCTGAAGGGGCAACCCCCTCCGTTCACCATCCCTGCGAGGCAGAAAAGACCATCGACGTCTCCTTCGTCGGCCAGCGCTACGGGAACCGGCCCGCCGTCGTCGACCACCTGCGGCGGCAGGGCATCGCCGTGGAGGCCTTCGGCCCCGGCTGGCCCGCGGGGCCGCTGCCGGTGGAGGAAATGGTGAAGCTGTACTCCCGGAGCCGGATCAACCTCGGTTTCGGGGGCGTCGTGGGCCACACGGACACGTTCTGCCTGAAAGGCCGGGACTTCGAGATTCCCCTGAGCGGCGGGCTTTACCTGACGGAAGATCACCCGGAACTCTCCCGGGCTTACGAGATCGGGCGGGAAATCGTCACCTGGAAAAGCCTGGACGACCTGACGGAAAAGGTCCGCCATCTCCTGGCCCACCCGGAGGAGGCGGAGGAGATCCGGCGCCGGGGCTTCGCTCGGGCCCGGCGCGACCACACCTGGGAACGGCGCCTCGACAGGGTGTTTTCGCTCCTGGGAGTCCTGGATGCGAAGGAGGAAGGAAAGTCATGACACCCCTCTCACGGAGCAGAGCGGCAGGGAGGGAAGGGCGTGCGGGGGCGTCGATGGCGAGGCCGTTTTTTGCGCTCCTGCTCCTTGCGCTGCTGCTGGCCTGCCTTCCGACGACCGCCCGGGCCGACGGGGAACTCCGGTTCGCCGACCTGGGCGAATGCCCCCTGGAAAACGGCCAGGTGATCCGGGACTGCCGGCTGGGATACCGCACCTTCGGCACCCTCAACCCGGAGAAGTCCAACGCGGTGCTGTTCCCGACGTGGCTCGCCGGGACGACCCGGGATCTGGCGGACCTCGAATTCATCGGCCCCGGGAAAATGGCCGACAGCACGAAGCATTTCGTCATCGCCGTGGAGGCCTTCGGCAACGGCGTCTCCTCGTCGCCGTCCAACAGCGAGTCCCAGCCGGGCGAGCGCTTCCCCCGCTTCACGATCCGGGATCTCGTGGCCGCCCAGGACCGGCTCATCACCCACCACCTGGGCCTGCACCGGCTGCAGGGGGTCATGGGCATCTCCATGGGCGCCCTTGCGGCCCTGCAGTGGACCGTGAGCCACCCCGAGATCCTGGGCTGGGCCGTCTCCATCGTCGGCTCTCCCCGGCTGACCTCCTACGACCTGCTCCTCTGGCAGGCGCAGCTTAGCGCCGTCGCCTCCACCCGGGGCGGGGCGGGGGGAGGCCTCAAGGCCATGAAGACGATCGCGGCGATCCACAACCTCCACGCCTGGACCCCCGGGAACCTGAACGCCCGCATACCCCCGGAGGCCTTTCCCCGGTTCCTGGCGGAAGCGGAGAAAAGCCTCTCGCAGTACGATGCCGAGAACTGGGCGTCCCAGGTCGAGGCGATCACGAGCCACGACATTTGCCGGGCCGCCGGGAAGTCGGCGGAGGAAACAGCGCGGCTTGTGACGACGAGGAACCTCGTGATCTGGGCGAAAGAGGACCGGATGGTCCAGCCCGGGCCGGCCCGGGAATGGGCCCGGCTCACGGGCGCGGAGACGCTGGAGCTGGCCGGTGACTGCGGCCACTTCGCCTTCCTGTGCGAACGCGGGGAAATCGGGGCGGCCGTGGAGCGGTTCCTGTCGGCGAAGCGGGGCGGCACAAACTGAAACGGGGTGCGGTATCCCCTCAGCGGGCCTTTCCCAATAGCTGCGGGAGGATCCGTCCCGCCGCCGCCGCGTGCCCCGCCGGCGACCAGTGGTCGTCGAAGTCCAGGTAGAACTTCCTGCCGTCCGGGGTCTTCCGGACGAACTCCTCGAAATCGACGAAGCGGGTGCGCGGCACCCCCCGGCCGAAGTCCCGAAGGACCCACCGGAGGTTCTCTGGCCGGTCCGCCTTGTAGACGATGGACTTGTCGGACGTGGTGGTCAGGATCAGCTCCGCCCCGCCCGCCGCCGCCCGCAGGCGCCGGAGACCGTAGCGGAGAAACCGGGTCTCGGGGCTGTCGGGCGGTTCCACCGCCTCCAGGGGGGGCGGAAAATCGTGCCCGGCGGGGGGCGGGTCGACCCGCATGGACTGCCGGATCCGGCGGCTCAGGAGGGGCCGGATGAAGCGGGCGTGGAAGGCCTTCAGGTAGGACTGGTAGAATCCCTTTTTCAAGGACCGGTACTCCGGTTGGTTCCTCCGGACGAGATCGGCGAAGATCCGCTCGGCCCCGGGCGGTGGGTGGTACGCCAGGTCGTAGGTCCCGTCGGGGAGCGGCGGCGTCATGCCGTCGATGTCGTTGGGGCAGAAGACGTAGATCACGGCCCGGGGCTTGAGAGCGTCCCGGTACAGTTCCAGGGCCGCCACGGCCTCCCGGATGCTCCAGCCCGGCATGGCCAGGTTGATCACCTGCCAGGACGGATCCATTTCCCGGAGTTCCCGCTCCAGGACCTGCCCCAGCGTCTCCGACCAGGAAACGCCCCAGCCGAAGGCAAACGAGTCGCCCAGGACCACCACGTTTTTCCGCCGTGGCGACCGGTCCCATTCACCCCCCCGGAAGCCCTGCGAGTTCGTGTCCACCGTGTAATCCAGCTGCCCGGGATAGGATTGGCGGACACCCTGGAGGTTTTTCTGGAGGGTGAACCCGAGGACGGGATGAAAGGCCCCGTACTGGGCCTGAATCACGGGCCGCCGGGCCTGGTAGACGGCCTCATCAAGGCTGCGGTTTTTCACGAGGGGGAGAGAGCATTCTGCGACGGCCAGGGCGACCGACACCGACAGGAGGACCAGCAGGGCGTCCAGGAGAAAGGTTCGCAGGGGACCTTTCATGGGCTGTCCGGGGACTGGGCCGTACCGCCGCCGCGTCCCTCCGGGTCGAAGCGGTCGAGGAAAGCCCGGAGGTCGCCGCTGCACAGGAGGGATATCCGCTCGGCGATGACCTCGTCGGGCCAGTCCCACCAGCGGATTCTCAGGAGGCCGGCGATCGTCTCCTCGTCGAAGCGTCGGCTGACGGAGCGCGCGGGGTTGCCCACAGCCACGGTATAGGACTCGACATCCGAGGCCACCACGGCCCGGGCCCCGATGACGGCGCCGTCGCCGATGGTCACCCCCGAGAGGATCATGGCACCGTAACCGATCCAGACGTCGTTGCCGATGACCACGTCACCTTTCGTAGAGGCCGAGTGGGCGATGGACGGCAGGTCGGGCCAGAAGGCCGAGAGGACCGGAAAAGGATAGGTCGTCACCCAGTCGGTTCGGTGGTCCCCGCCGAGGAAGATCGTCACGGATCCGGCGATGGAGCAGAACTTTCCGATTTTCAGGCGGGCCTCGGCGCCGTGAAACTGGACGACTTCCGGCTTCCCGTAAGTGTGGGCGCCGATCTCGGCGTAGGGTTCCCGGAGCCAGTCCCGCGTGTAAAACGCGTCCTTCCGGCGACCGAAGATGTCCTTGAGCGATTTCATTCCGTCCAATCCTTCGGTTCCGCGTCAGACCGCACGGCCCGCCAATCCAAGCCGGATGATCCAGCCCGGCGGGAACTGCCAGCGTTGGGCCGGGGGCCCGTCGCGATGGGCGCCCCTCCGGCGGCGGGGGCACCCGTCCCTCATCCCGCCGCCCGCACCGCCGCCTGATAGGTGTTCTTCAGGAGCATGGCGATCGTCATGGGTCCGACGCCGCCCGGAACGGGGGTGATCCAGGAGGCCCTGGCCTCGGCTTCCCGAAAGGCGACATCCCCCAGCAGTTTGCCCCCCTCCGAACGGTTGATGCCCACGTCGATGACCGCGGCGCCCTCGCGGACCATGTCGCCCCGGATCATTTCGGCCTTGCCGGCGGCGGCCACGAGGATCTCCGCCCGGCGGCAGACTTCCCCCAGGTCCCGGGTCCGGGTGTGACAGATCGTGACCGTGGCGTGCCGGGCCAGGAGCATCAGGGACAGGGGCTTCCCGACGAGGTTGCTCCGGCCGACGATGACGGCCTCCTTTCCCTCGATGGGAATGCCGTACCGGTCCAAAAGCTCGATGACCCCCGAAGGCGTGCAGGCCCTGTGGAACGGGTCACCCGAGAAGAGGCGCCCCGCGTTGAAGGGGTGCAGCCCGTCCACGTCCTTCCGCGGGTCGATGGCCTCGACGACCGCCTCGGGGCGGATCTGCCGGGGCACGGGCATCTGGACGAGGATCCCGTGGATCTCGCGGTCCGCGTTGAGTTCCCCGATGATGCCGAGGACTTCCGCCTCCGGAGTCCCCGCCGGGAGCCGGTACTCCCGGGAGAGAAACCCCGCTTCGTCGCAAGCCTTCCTCTTTCCCCGGACGTACACCTGGGAGGCCGGATCGTCTCCCACGAGGATCACCGCCAGCCCCGGGGCGCCCCCCCCTGCCTTTTTCAACGCCGCCGCCTGTTCCCGCAGTTCCTCCCGGACCTGCCCGGCCACGGCCTTTCCGTCGATGATGGTTGCCATAGATACCCGTACCTTCCCGATCAGGGTCTACCCGCCTCCTGTATCAAAAGGAATCGAAAAAAGAAATCCCCCTCCTGCCAGCCGTCGCATCCGAGGCTGGGGGAGGGGGATCCGCTCCGTTCGATCCGCGGGTCGCTATTTGTTCTGGTACTCCTTGATGACGGCAATCATCTTGTCGATCTCGGCCTTCGGCAGCTTGCCCTTGTAGAGGTAACGGCAGATCCGCTGCTTGTCGAGGACGACCACACTGGACAGCTTGTTCGTGAGTCCCCACGAGTTCACCAGGGTGTAATCGGGATCGAGGAGGAAGACCGCGTCGGGCGATTCCTTCTGCTTGCTCGCGATCATCCGGTTGAGGATGAAGTCGGGAACCACGCTGGCTTTCAGGTTGACGACGCCCAGGCCCTTGTACTTCGTGTTCCTCTCCAGGCCCGGGGCCGACTTGAGGGCGAACTGGGCGTCGTTGTTCATGTCCTTGGAGCCCGGGTCGGCGTAGAAGATCGAGATGACCTTCCCGGCGATGATGGGGGAGTTCAGGTTGACGTTATTCCCTTTCGTGTCCTTCAGGTTGAAGTTGGGCGCCTTGTCGCCCACCTTCAGGTCCGCCGCGAACGCCGTCGATCCGAGCAGGAACAGGACCGCGGCACAAACCAGCAACGCTCTCTTCATGACCATGCCTCCGTGTGATGGATTTTGTTTGCCGCCCGCACCCCTGTGCCACCCATCGGGATGGAACGCCCTCTGCCAGGGCCGGGGTCCCTCCTGCGGAAGCGGGCCGATTATAGGCAAAATCCCCTCCGCGGGCAAGAGAAAAACGGATCAGGATGTCAGGGTCATCTTTCCCTCGGCGTACATCTGTCGAAGGTCCCGCTTGCTGAACTTTCCGACGCTCGTCTTGGGGATCGCCTCGACGAAGGCGAACTGCCGGGGAATCCACCAGTCGGCCTTGACCCTGTCCTTGAGGAAATCCCGGATCTCCTCCACCGTCAGCGTCTCCCCGGGCTTGACAACGAGGCAGCCCAGGGGCCGCTCCGACCACTTCTCGTCGGGGATCCCGATGACCGCCGCCTCCAACACCTTCGGGTGGGCCATGATGAGATTCTCCAGGTCCACCGAGGAGATCCACTCTCCGCCGCTCTTGACGAGGTCCTTCGTCCGGTCCACCAGGCGGACATAACCCTCCGAATCGATGGTCCCCACGTCCCCCGTGTGGAGCCAGCCATCGGCAAAGACGGGGGCCGACCGCTCGGGATCCTTGTAGTACTCCTTCGCGATCCAGGGGCCCCGGAGCAGGATCTCCCCCCAGGACTTGCCGTCGGCGGGGACGTCCCGGCCCCGCTCGTCGACGATCCGCATCTCCAGCCCCGGCACGAGGAGGCCGGCACTGGACTTGACGTCATACATCTCCTGCTGCGACAGCCCCTCCATGTAGCTCTTCGGGATCGCCGCCAGGACCAGCGGCGTCGTTTCCGTCATGCCGTAGGCCTGGTGGATCGGGAAGCCGTACTTCTCGTTGAGTCCCTCCATGAGGAACCGGGGACAGGCGGACCCGCCGGAGAAGATGCCCTTGAGGGAGGAGAAGTCGTGCCACCCCCCGGCCTCGAGGTACTGGTAGAGCATCATCCAGATGGTGGGAACGCCGGCGGTGAAGGTGACCTTCTCCTCGGCGATGGCCCGGCAGATCCTCTCCATGTTCAGGAGCTCCCGCCCGGGGAGGACCTGCTTGCACGCCAGGGCCATGCAGGCGAAGGGCACGCCCCAGGCGTTGGCGTGGAACATGGGCACGACGTGGAGGCAGCAGTCGCTCTCCAGGGTGCCGAGGGTGCAGCAGGCCGCGTAGGTGTGCATCACGAGGCCCCGGTGGCTGTAGACGACCCCCTTGGGGTCCCCCGTCGTGGCGGAGGTGTAGCAGATGAGCGCCGGGTCCCACTCGGAGAGGTCCCGCGGCCAGTCGTACTCCGTGGGGAAGGGGGCGATGAGGTCGTCGTAGAGGGTGACGGGGCTGAGGGACGTCTGGGGCATCTTCCCCGTCTGGGAGAGGATCACGTAGTGCTTCACCGTCGTGAGCTGGTCCTTCACCAGTTCCAGGAAGAAGACCAGGTCCTCGTCCACGAAGACCACCTGGTCCTCCGCGTGGTTGAGGATGTAGGCCAGGTGGTGCGAGGGCAGCCGGAAGTTGACGGTGTGCAGGGCCGCCCCCATGCAGGGAACGCCGAAATACAGCTCCAGGTGGCGGTGGCTGTTGAGGGCCACGCTGGCCACGCGGTCGCCCCGCTTCACCCCGAGTGATTTCAGGGCGTGGGCAAGCTGACAGGTCCGCCGGTAGTAATCTCCGTAGGTGTAGCGGAAGACCTGGTCGGGATAGATGGAGACAATCTCTTTTTTCGGGAAAAACTTCGCCGCCCGGGTCAGGAACGGCGTCAGCAGGAGCGGGTAGTCCATCATGGCGTCGTCCTCCATAAACTGTGAAATGGGACGGCCGGGGGCCGCCCTCGGGTTGGCCCCCGGCTCCGTCACGTCGTTGTCAGGGCGCGCCCAGTTTCTGCTTGATGTCCTCCCGCAGGACCTTCTTCAGGATCTTCCCCACGGGGTTGCGCGGAATGGCGTCGATGACCTCCAGGCGTTCGGGGATCTTGTAGACCGCCAGTCCCTTCTCGTTCATGTAGGCCTTGATCTCCTCCAGGTTCACTGTCTCGCCCGGCTTCGGCACCACGTAGATGCAGGTCTTCTCTCCCAGGGCCTCGTCGGGCATGGCCACCGCGGCGGCGTCGAGGACCTTCGGGAAGCCCAGGACCATGTTCTCCACCTCCTGGGCGCTGATGTTGTAGCCGCCCCGGATGATGATGTCCTTCGAACGCTCGAAGAAGCCGATGCACTCGTTGTCCTTCAGCTGGAAGAGGTCGCCGGTGTTGAAGTACCCCTCGGCGTCGAAGGCCTTGGCCGTCAGGTCGGGCCGCTTGAAGTAGCCGGGGATCACGTTGGGGCCCCGGTACCAGAGCTCGCCGACCTCCCCCTCTTTCTTCGGGCCCCCGGGGATGGCGGCGTTCACCAGCTTCATGGAAACATGCTTGGACATCATGGTCCCCGTCCGGGTCCACTTGCTTCCCGGGCCGTTGAAGAGGAAATGGTCCAGGCGCATGGCCATGTCGGGAATGTCGTAGCCGCTGGCCACGTTGGCCGTCCCCTCGTTCTGGCCCCAGATGTTGGCGAAGTCGATGCCCCAGCGGCGCCGGAGCTCCTCGACGGACCACAGGGAGGGCGGGGCGGCGCCGATGGTGATGGCCCTCATCTTGCTGAAGTCGAACTTGTCCACCATGGGGTGCTTCAAGAGAGCGTTCACCACCGCCGGCACGAGCAGCGTGTAGTGGATCTCCTCCGCCATGAGCTGCATGACGAAGGTGGGGCCGTCGAAGGGGTGGTGGAGGACCAGTTTCCCGCCGCCAATGAGCCACGGGATATACACCGTCCCGATGGAGGCCATGTTGACCAGCGGCCCCGCCGTGATGAGGTTGTCCCCCCAAGAGATGGGGGCCATCTCGAAGCACAGGTTCCCCTGGCAGATCCAGTTGTTGTGGGAGAGCGGACAGCCCTTGGGCTCCGCCTCCGTCCCGGAAGACCAGGAGAGGGTGAAGACGTCGTTGGCATCGACGACGATGCCGTCGAGCTTTCCCGTCACGGGCCCCTGAGACATCTCCCGGATCTCCGGCAGGTAGAGGATCTCCCGGATGGAGGCCTGCTTCGCCTTGACCTTCTCTGCCAGTTCCTTGTGGTTGAAGTTCCCGAAGGACTCGACGGTGAGGATGGCCTTCGCCTCCGTCAACCCCGCGATGTATTCCAGTTCCGAGGCCCGCCACTGCATGGGCATGGGGGAGATGAGGCCGCCCATGCGCGAAACGGCGAGGTAGAGCATGGCCAGCTCCCAGGTGTTGGGGAGCTGTACCATGAAGATGTCGTCCTTCCCGAATCCCTTCGCCAGGAGCCCCTCCGCGACGGCGTCGGCGGCCCGGGCGAGTTCCGCGTAGGTCAGCTTCTCCTGCTTCAGGCCCACCAGGGCCTCCTTGTTCATGGGGTCCACGAGGCAGACCTTGTCGGGCTGCTTGCGGACATGGAAGCGGAAATAGTCGAGCAGCGTCTTCTTGCCCCAGGCCCCCGCCTCGGTCCAGCGGCGAATCGTTTCCGGTGATGCCAGGATCATCGTTTCCTCCTTCTTTTCTTCCGGTTGGGCCGACCCCGGCCGGGGCCGGCGGATGCGTTCACGGGCCGCGGCCGTCCCTCAACCCTTCCCCTGTTTCTTCATCTCCAGGTCCCGGAGCTCCCGCCGCAGGATCTTTCCCACGGCGCTTTTCGGGAGGGCGTCCAGGAACTCCACGATCTTCGGGATCTTGTAGGCCGCCAGGGTCTGCCGGCAGAAGGACGTCACCTCTTCTTCCGTCAGGGTTTGCCCCGGCTTGGCCACCACGAAGGTCTTCACCGTCTCCCCGCGGTAGGCGTCGGGAATCCCGATGGTGCACACCTCGAGCACCTTCGGGTGCGTCATGAGGAGCTCGTCGATCTCCTTGGGATAGATATTGAAGCCGCTGGCGAGGATCATGTCCTTCTTCCGGTCCACGATGGTGACGTAGCCGTCCTCGTCCATGACCCCGATGTCACCGGTGTAGAGCCAGCCGTCGATCAGGACTTTCGCCGTCTCTTCCGGGTTCTTGTAGTACCCCATCATGACCTGGGGCCCCTTGAAGCAGATTTCGCCGGACTCCCCCTGCTTCACTTCCGTCTTCCCCGTCTCGAGATCCACGATCTTCAGGTCCGTGTTGGGGAAGGGGATCCCGACGGTGCCGGGCTTCTCGTCGCCGCCCCAGGGCGTCGCCGTCCCCATGGGGGTGATCTCCGTGAGGCCGTAGATGTTCACCAGGGGAACGTTCCGCCGCTCCTTGAGCATCTTGATGGTCTCCACCGCCATGGGGGCCGAACCGGTCAGGTAGGCCTTCACAAAGGAGAGGTCCATCTTCTGGAACCGCTCGGAATGGAGGAGCGCCACGAAAATCGTGGAGACGCCCGGGAGAAACGTGGGCTTGAACTTCTCCAGGAGGTCCAGGATCCGGTCCGGCTCCGGCCGCGGGACAAGAATGTCCGTCCAGCCGGCGTAGATGGACGTATTCTGGAGCCCCGTCCAGCCGGCGGCGTGGAAGAAGGGGAAGATGGCCAGCGTCCGCTCTTCTCCGTCCTTGGAGTCGACGAACCAGACCCGGAACTGCTGGGTGTTGAAAGAGATGTTGGCGTGGCTCAGCATGACCCCCTTGCTGAGTCCCGTCGTGCCGCCCGTGTAGATCAAGGCCCCCAGGTCCTCCAAGGCCGCCTCGTTCGGAACCGGGTCGTCCGGCTGGGGACCGATGAGGTCCATGAATTTGTGGACCCCCTCCGCGGGCGGAACGTCGGCGGGCGGAAAGAACGGCTTGAGCGGCTCCGGGAGGTAGTCCGCGAGGCCGCAGAGGATGGCTTTCTTCGCCCCCGTGCTTTGCTGGAGCTTCCGGGCCACCGGGTGGAACAGGTCGAGGGTGACCATCACGGTGGACTCGGAGTCGTTCAGCTGGTGCGCCAGCTCGTGCTCCGTGTAGAGGGGGTTGTTCATGACGTTGACCGCCCCGATGCGGAACGCCGCGTACTCGGCGATGACGATCTGGGGGATGTTGGGAAGGATCATGGACACCTTGTCGCCTTTTTTGACCCCCAGGGCGAGCAGGGCCCGGGCGAACCGGTTGACCAGGCCTTCCAGTTGCCGGTAGGTGATGACGGTGCCGAAATAGATGAGTGCGGGGTTGTCGGGAAACCGCGAGGCTGAACGCGTCAGGGCCTCGGGCATGGTGATCCGGTCGAAGTCCATCTCCGCCGGGATGCCGGGTGGATAGTTCTTGTGCCAGATCCGCTGGAAAGACATAGGTTCCCTCCTTTTCTTTCACGGTGGAACGTTGGTTGGACATGAACCGGTCCGTCAACCGACGGCAACGGTGCGTCCGCGCCGGGATACGCCCGGCACGGCGCCCCGTTGCCTCCTATTTCATCCAATGCCCGCTGGAACCACCTCCTCCCAGGCTGTTCTGCTTTCTTACACCTTCAGGATGACCGCCTCGCCCTGGGCCAGGCCGCCGCAGATGGCGGCGACGCCGATGCCGCCGCCCCGGCGCTGCAGCTCGTAGGCCAGGTGCATGGTGATCCGGCAGGCGCTGGCCCCGACGGGGTGGCCGATGGCAATGGCGCCGCCGTTGACGTTCGTCTTTTCCTGGAGGGCCTTCCACTTCGCCTCGTCGCCCTCCGCCAGGATCTTCGTGGACACCAGCGGCATGGCGGCGAAGGCCTCGTTGATCTCGATCAGGTCCATCTGGTCGATGGTCATCCCGGCCCGCTTCAGGGCGGCCTGGATGGTCAGGGCGGGAATGACGGCGATGTCCCGCGGTTTCGTCGCTGTCCCGACGGTGGCCAGAATGGTGGCCAGGGGCTTCAGGCCCTTTTCCTCCGCCTTCCTCCGCGTCATGAAGAGGATGGCGCTGGAGCCGGCGCTGATGGGCGGGGCGTTCCCGGCGGTGATCGTCGGGCTGCCATAGACGGTCTTCAGCTTCGCCAGGGCTTCCAGGGTCGTCCGCCGGGGCGACTCGTCCCGGTCGATGACGATGGGTTCCCCCTTCTTCTGGGGAATGACCACGGGCAGGATCTCCTCTCCCACCTTGAACTTCCCGGCGGCGAAGGCCTGGGCGTAGCGCTCCTGGGTCTGGCAGGCCCAGGCGTCCTGCATCTCCCGGGTGACCCCGTACTGCAGGGCGACCTCCCCGGCGTCGACCGAAACGGGAGAAAACCCCTTGGCACCATACCCCAATTCGAACAGGCCGTCTATCAGGCGGATGTGGCCCAGCCGCGTGCCCTTCCGCAGACCCGGGGCCAGGTGGGGGGTCCGGGGCATGTTCTCGGAACCGACGGCCATGCAGATCTCCGCCTCCCCGGCCCGGATGGCCAAGGCTCCCAGGCGCAGGGCCGTCAGGGAGGAACAACAGGCCCGGTCGAGGGTGACGGAGAGGCATTCCGCGGGGAAACCCGCCAGGAGGGAGGCCTGCCGCGCGGGGATGTCCGTCTCCAGGGCCATTTCCGCCATGACGCAGCTCCCGTAGTTGATCTCGTCCACTTCCTCCGGCTTCACGCCGACCCGCCCGATGACCTCCTTCATGACCAGGACGGCCAGGTCGATGCTCGCGATGTCCGCCATGGCGGTGTCGAATCGGCTGAAGGGCGTCCGGACCGCGCTGACGATGACAATTTCATCCTTGTCGTGGTGACTCATGGCTTCATCCTTTCCTTATCCCGGATTTACTTCGCCGCCATCCGGATTGCCCCGTCCAGGCGGATCACTTCCCCGTTGAGCATCGTGTTCTCGATGATGTGCCTGGCCAGCAGGGCGTATTCCATCGGATTCCCGAGCCGCTTCGGGAAGGGGACGCTCGCCCCGAGGGCGTTTCGCGCCTCCTGGGGCAGCAGGGCCAGCATGGGCGTGTCGAAGAGCCCCGGGGCAATGGTCATCACCCGGATGCCGTACTCGGCGCACTCCCGGGCGATGGGCAGGGTCATCCCCACCACGCCCGCCTTCGAGGCGCTGTAGGCGGCCTGGCCGATCTGGCCGTCGAAGGCCGCCGCCGAGGCGGTGTTGATGATGACGCCCCGTTCGCCCTCGGCACTCGGCGCGTTCTTGGCCATCTGCTCCACCGCCAGGCGGATGATGTTGAAGGTGCCGATGAGGTTGATCTGCACGACCCAGATGAAGGCGTTCAGGGGATAGGGCCCCTTCTTGGAGAGGACCTTGGAGGCGGCCCCGACGCCGGCGCAGTTGATGGCGGCGTTGATCGTCCCGAAGGCCCCCACCGCCTTGGCGATGGACGCCTGGACGCTCTCCTCGCTGGTCACGTCCGTCTTGGCGAACAGGCAGTTGCCGCCCAGCTCGGCGGCCAGGTTGGCTCCCCGCTCCTCCTGAAGATCGAAAATGACCGCCTTCGCCCCCTCCTTCACGAGGGTCCGCACGCAGGCCTCCCCCAGTCCGGATGCTCCTCCCGTTACCACGGCAATGCAATCCTTCACGTTCATGAATCCTGATCCTCCTTTGCAATCATGATGTATCGGATGAATATCGGTACCCGCCCGCCGGGCGGCGGGATCGGCCCCTCCGGCCCGGCAAGCGGATGCACTTCAGCGGAACAGGCCCGCCGCCTCCATCTCCCCGATCTCGGCGTCGCTGTAGCCCGCCTCCCGGAGCACCGCCGCGGTGTCGGTTCCCGTCGGAACGCCGACGTGGCGGAACTCCGGCTTCGTGGCGGAGAACTTGATGGGACAGCCCAGTTGCCGGACC
The DNA here is from genome assembly GCA_041310335.1 of Syntrophaceae bacterium. Classification (GTDB taxonomy): domain Bacteria; phylum Desulfobacterota; class Syntrophia; order Syntrophales; family PHBD01; genus PHBD01. The sequence continues at coordinate 26,552 of JBFYXW010000063.1, forward strand.
TTCTCGCCGGACGGGAGGGGGACCTCCACGACCATCTCCCGGTCCGCCGCCAGCGGGTCCGCGAAGGCCTCACCCATGGTCAGCACCGGCTCCGTGCAGGCGTCCGTGGCGTCGAACAGGGCCTTCCACTCCGCCAGGGTCTTCGTCCGGAAGGCGGCCCGAATCTCCTCCTTCACCTGGGCGATGTTCTTCGGGGACACGGTGCCGGCGATCAGGTCCGGTCGGCCCAGGGTGTTGCAGAAGTTGGCGAAGAACTGGGGCTCCAGGGGACCGCAGCTGAGGTACCGCCCGTCCTTCGTCTCGTAGTAGTCGTAGAGGGAGCCGCCGTTGAGGAGGTTCCCCTCGAAGCCCGGCTCCTTCCCGTCCACCAGGAAGGCGGCGCCGAACATGGCGTTGAAGGCGATCATCCCGTCGGTCATGGAGATGTCGACGAACTGCCCCTTCCCCGTCTGCTGCCGGCCGAAGACAGCGGCGAGGATGCCGACGACGGCGTGGTTGGACCCGGAGGCGACATCGGCGATCTGCATGCTCACGAGGGAAGGCCCCGACGCCATTTTCCCCGTGTAGGAGGACACGCCGGAGCGGGCGATGTAGTTGATGTCGTGCCCCGCCCGGTCGCGGAGCGGCCCCGTCTGGCCGTACCCGGTGATGGAGCAGTAGACGACCCGGGGGTTGACCTTCGCAAGGGCCTCGTAGTCCAGGCCGAGCTTGCCCATGACGCCGGGCCGAAACTGTTCGACGACAACGTCGTAATTCTGGAGCAGGCGGTGCACCACTGCGACGGCCCGGGGCTCCTTCAGGTTGAGGGCCATGTTCCGTTTGTTCCGCCCGAGGTAGGCCGACGCGGCGGAGAGCTTCGTCCCCGGGACGAACGGCGGGAAAAAATCCACCAGGTCCGGCCGGGACGGCGACACGATGCGCAGGACCTCCGCCCCCATGTCCGCCAGGAGCATGGTGGCATACGGCCCCGGCAGCAATGTCGTGAAATCGAGAATCTTCAGTCCCTGAAGCGGTCCGGCCATGATCCCCTCCTTTCTTCAGCCTTCGCTGATCTCAGAGCCCCATGAATTTCGAAATGATGCCCTTCATGATCTCATTGGTTCCCGCGAAGATCCGGGTCACCCGGATGTCCCGCCAGGCCCGGGCGATGGGGTACTCCTCGCAGTATCCATATCCCCCGTGCAGCTGGACGCACCGGTCGGCCACGCGGCAGGCCATTTCGGTGACCCAGTACTTGGCCATGGACGTCTCGACAACGACGTTCTTCCCCTCCATGTGGTCGGCAATGAGCTTGTCGACGAAGGTCCGTCCCAGCTTGATCTCCGTGGCCATCTCGGCGAACTCGAACTGGCTGTGCTGGAACTTGGCGATGGGCTTCCCGAAGGCGGTCCGCTCCCGGCAGTACTTGATCGTCACGTCGAGCATCAATTCCGCCGCCACCTCGGCACCTAGGGCACAGACGAGGCGCTCCTGCTGGAGCTTCATCATCAGGTTCACGAAGCCCGACCCCTTCGCCCCCAGGCGGTTCGCCGCGGGGATCCGGCAGTCGGTGAAGTACAGCTCCGCCGTGTCCTGGCTGTGCCAGCCCACCTTCTTGATCTGCCGACCCTTCTCGAAGCCCGGCGTGCCGGCGTCGACCAGGTAGAGGTCCACCGCCCGGTGGGGGTTCTCCACCGCCGGGTCCTTCGCCGCGATGACCAGGAGGTCGCAGTTGATGCCGTTGGAGATGAAGGTCTTCTGGCCGTTGATGACGATCTCGCCGTCCTTCTCCACGGCGGTCGTGCGGATCGCCGCCAGGTCGCTCCCCGTGTTGGGCTCCGTCATGGCGACGGCGGTGATGCAGTCACCGGTGACGCAGCCCGGGAGGTACTTCTGCTTCTGCTCCTCCGTGCCGAAGGAGAAGACGTAGGGCACGATGATGTCGCTGTGGAGGGAGGCCGCGAGGCCCGAGAAGTTGGTCTTCGCCATCTCCTCGCAGACAATGACGGAGTACAGGAAGTCCCCGCCTGCCCCGCCGTACTCCTCGGGAACCCAGGTGCTGAGGAAGCCGTTTTCCCCCATCTTCTGCCAGGAACTCTTGGGGACGATGCCCGCCTCCTCCCACTCCTCGATGTGGGGGATGATCTCCTTCTCCAGGAAACGCCGCAGGCTCTCGCGAAAAATCTTGTGTTCATCCGTGTAATGCAGAATCTCCATTGCTCTCCTCCCCTTCGTATCGGTCTACGCGTAAATACAGATTCCCAGATGCCCCTTCCAGAAGACCGCACTCACAGCCTTCCGGACTCGTGACGAATGATGCACGGGACCCATCCAGCCCCCTCCGGATCGGGATGTCGTCAAAGACCTTCCGATCCCCCGTCCCGGCGAGCGGAGCGTCCGTTTCTGAATCGGGCGCCCATGCTCGAGGCCCCGCGGTTCTTCTCCCCGCGGGTCGATCACCTGCACCAGCCTCCGCTTGCATCGGGGGCGCTCCGGGACGGTTTTCAATCGGGTGCGATCGATGCGAGCAGGGTGCGGCGTACGGACGGGTCACGCCTTTTCGAGGTCGCCCTTGCCCTCCCGCTGGACAAAGGCGGGAATCAGGACAAATTTCAGGACTTCCTTCACGTGGGCCATGTATGCTTCCCGATCCAGTCGGGTCATGGCGCGGAAGTAAGCCTCGCCGGAAATGTAATTGTAGATTCCGTTCATGACCGCCAAAACTTCCAGGAGCGGCCTGGCGGACGCATTTCGCTTGTCCTGGATCAGGTTCATGGAGCGGGCAATATCGGCCACGAATTCGGGAACTTGGATCTCTTGCAGGGCCTCCTCCCGGGTGCGGCCGAAATAGCGGAAGAGGATCAGGTTGGGGATTTCCGGGTGTTCGAAAAGAAAATCCGTCATGGTATCGATGGAGATGGCCAGGCGTTCGGCCAGGGGACGACCGTGGACCATCTTCTCGACATAGCGAAGGCTCTGCCCCAGGTCCTTGTTGATATCCAGGACGACGGCCTCGTAGAGGTCCTTTTTGTCGCCCCAGTGGTAATGGAGGGTGGAGATGTCGATGCCCACTTCCTGGGCGATCATGCGGGTGGTGGTCCCGTGGTAGCCGTATTCCCCGAAGATCCGCCGGGCGGCGTCGAGGATCCTGGCTTTCATCGATTCGGGATCTTGACGGGCTTTTTCCAGGGCCGTTTTCATCGACGGGCTCCATCCGACAGTTCCATCCGTTGATTCCATCGAACGATGGAATTCTAGCGGGTAACATCCCTCCTGTCAAGAGGGAAATCTGTAGAAGTCCCACACCTCAGAAGAGCATTGCAATCTCGGAGGCGCGGTCGGGGGTTGCCAGAGGGATCATTGGGAAGCATTTCCATCTCTGCGGCGCCTCGGCTCATGAGCGGCGGACCGCGGAAAAGCTGCCGCGACCGGCGGCCCCCCCGTGACAGCCCCCGTGCCCGGAACGGTGTTGATTGTCCGTCTTGACGAAGAGGGAGAACATGGTAAAATGCCCTGAATCGGAAACTCCAAGCCTCCCGCCTCCCCGCAAGGACAAGGGCGCGGGAACCCTTCGCATCAAATGTCCATCGGCCTGCCGGCGTGCATTCCTCCGGCGGCTGCGGTTTTTCGACCTGACCGACTGTTCAAAACCCCTTATCCTTTTTGAACGACCGCCCGGGCAATCCGGGCCTTCCGGGGAGGAATCGCCTCATGAAGACGCAACATCGAAAGGCCCTCCAGGCGACGATCACGGTGCTTGTCCTGGCCGTCTTCACCACGCCGATTCCCGCAGCGGCGGACACAAGGGGAGACTGGGCCGTCACGGCCTACGGCGCCGTCCAGACCCACAGCGACCTCTGGGAAATGTTCCACAACCCCGATTTCGAAAACAATTACCACTTCCTGGCCGTGGCGCTTTCCCGGAGGATCCACTCCCTGTCTCGGCACCTCGACCTGGAGGTCGAGGGCCAGGCGGTCAAGCACTTCGGAGACCAGAACCACTGGGAGTTCAACGCGCTCCTCGCGCTCCGGTGGAACACCTTTCCCTGGGACTCCTACCTCGACACGAGCTTCGCCTTCGGCAACGGCCTCTCCTACGCCACCCGGACGCCCAGGATCGAGGAGGTCCAGCACGAGAAGACCCACGCGTTCCTGGACTACATGCTCTTCGAACTGGCGCTCTCCCTCCCGCAGGAACCAAGGTGGAGTCTGGTCTGGCGGATTCACCACCGGTCGGGCGCCTTCGGCCTTTTCAACGGCGTGCGCGGGGCCTCCAACGCCCTGGGCATGGGCTTGAAATATCATTTCTAGGGGAGCGGTTCTTGACGGCGCATCTTCCCGTCTTCAAGCGCTGCGTCGACCGGTGCCTGCAGGGAAGGGGCTACGAACCGCTGGGGTGGGAATGAGGGACGACGGTCCTGTCAGCGGGACGCCGTTTCGACGAACAGGGGGAGGAAGACGGCCAGGTCCTCCACGATCCCGTACCGGGCCACCCGGAAAATGGGCGCCGCTGGATCCCGGTTGACGGCGACGATGCAGCGGGAGCCCTTCATCCCGGCCAGGTGCTGGGACGCTCCGGAGATCCCGCAGGCCAGGTAGAGGTCCGGCGCCACGGTCCGGCCCGTCAGGCCCACCTGGTGCCGGTACCCGAGCCACCCCTGGTCGCAGACGGGACGGGACGCCCCCACGGCGGCGTTCCGGAACAGGCCGGCCAGGCGCCGGATCCACTTCAGATTTTCCTCCCCGCCGATCCCCCGGCCAGCTGCGACGATGACGTCCGCCTCCTCCAGGTCCATCCCCTCCCGCTCCCCCAGCCTCTCCCCGCGCAGCGTGATTCTCTTCCGCCCCGGGGCGGCCTCGCGCAGCAAAACGGCAGCGGCCATGCCTCCCGGATCGGACGCGACCGCGGCGGATTCCTCCTCACCGGGGCCGGTGAAGCCGGGCAGAACGGTCAGGACCGCGCAGGGCGTTGCCGGCTCGACCTCCATCCGCATGCGCCCCCGGCAGACGGAGCGCAGGAAGGTCCACCGGCCGTCGCGGAAGGCGGACTCCTCCACGGCGGTGATGCAGGCCGCCCCGAGACGGACCGCCAGGGCGGGTGCCAGGTCGGCCCCCCTCGTGTCATGGGCCAGGACGACATGGACGGGATCGATATCCCGGATGAGGGAGGCAAGGGCCAGAACGGCGTCTTCTCCGCAGGACGGGTCGGCGTCTCCCCCCCGGAGGGCAAGCACGGCCAGCCCGGTCCGGGCGGAGACTTCCTGGGCTGCCGCTTCCGGGTCGGCGCCGCAGAGTGCGACGGCGGCGCGCCCGCCCGCTCCTCTCTCCAGAAACCGGGCCGCGGCGGCGGCCTCGAATGTTGCCGGGAGGATGCCGGTTTCGTCGCACCAGCCGACGGCCACACTCGTAAATACGTTCAGGGGAATGCAATCGTCAGCCATCGCGTGAACCTATTGCGAACGCTTTTCGCGGAGCTTCGCCTCTTTTTTCTCCTGCTTCGCCAGCGCCTTCAGGGCCTTCTTGTCCATACCGGATCCCGGGGCCGGCAGGCCTTCCGGGGACGGCTCCGCTTCCCCGGACCCATCGGCAACGGCACCGCCGCTGGTCCTGGGCGGTCCGTCCGGCGCGGGCAGCGTGCCTGAACCGCCGGGGCCGGCCGTGCCGGCAGGCCCGGCGGGACCGGACCTGGACGCAGCATCCGCCTTCTTTTTCCGCATCCGGGCCATGACCGCCTGGGCGGAACTTTTGCCGAACTGGCCGATGAAACCCGCCAGGAGTACCAACAAAACCCATGTGAGGATGTCCCACGCGGCGATGTCCGTCACGGCGCATCGCCCCCCAGAACAGTCCGCTCGATGAAATCGCAGAGGGCGGGAATGTCGTCGGGCCCGAACCGGGGCACCTCGCAGGGGATGGGCGATCCCGAGACCACGGCGACGCAGCGGTCATCGGGCCCGCAGAGCCGATCGGGGTGGACTTCCGGCCGGAACACCTCGATCTTGGGGTGGGGATTTTTCTTGAATCCTTCGGCGAGGACGAGGTCCGCGTCGCGGATGTAGCGGTCCCGGAGTTCCTCCATCGTGTAATCCCGGGGGACGTCCTCCACGAGGGCGACCTGGTGCGGGGAGGCGACAACGGTCATGCGGGCCCCGGCGTGCTTGTGGCGCCAGCTGTCCTTCCCCTCATGGTCCATCTGGAAACCGTGGCGGTTGTGCTTGATCGTGGCCACCCGCCAGCCCCGCCGGACCAGCTCCGGGATCAGGCGCTCGATGAGGGTCGTCTTGCCCGTGTTGGACTTGCCGACGATGGACAGGATGGGGATGCCTCTTCTTCCGGGACTGCCGCTCATGGAACCTCGCCTCCCGGCCGGGCGGGCCCGCCCGGCCGGTCATCCTTCACGCGGAACGGGGGCGGAAGGGGGAAAACACGTATTCCTTGTCCCGCACGGCGAAGGCGATCCGGTCCTCCTCGTTGGCCGTGATCCGGCCCTCGATGATCCGCTTGCAGCCGAAATCGTAGAACGTGATCTGGTGGGTGGGCACCTGGTCGGCCGGCATGTCCGGGAAGGACTGGGTCTTTTCCTCCGCCGAGAGTTCCCGGACCGTGAGCTTCTGGCACCGCTCCCGATTCTCTTCCTCCCCCAGGCGGATCTGGACCAGGTAATTGCCGTGAAACGAGATGGGCATCCGGATTTTCATCGGTTCTCCCTCCATCGTTCGAGTGGCCACTTCATACCACATGCCGGGTCAAATGTCATGGCGGGGATGGACAAGAAGGGGATTGATTTCCCATGCAGCGCCCTTTCTTTTGTGCTATCGTCCCCCCGTCATGAGCGCTCCTCACCGTCCCGCTGCCCGCCCGGCCGCTCGCCCATGACCCGACCGCCGGACGGATTCCTCGAAATGGGAGGACCATGCGAATGGATCTCGGCGACCTGGTCCTGGTGGACCATCCCCGGCATCCCCTGAACGGGTGTCAGGGAAAGGTGGTGGGAAGGCGGGGCCTCCGGGTTCCCGACGACCTGTGGATGCTTGTGTATGTCCCCTCCCGGATGCGGAGTTTCCTGATCCCCCGGTCCATGCTGAAAATGGAACCGCGGAACGACGCACCTCCGGGCAAAACGCTTCAGTAGTTTCAGCCCTTCCAAAACTCCACACCCCGGCTGGTGACGATGCCTGTCACCAGGTCCCTGGGCGTGAGATCGAAGGCCGGGTAATATCCCCCGACCTGCTCCCCGGTGATGGGAATCCCCTGGAAAGCCAGTACCTCGGCCGGGTCCCGTTCCTCGACGGGGATGTCCTCCCCCCGGGCCGTCCGGCGGTCCGGCCCGCCGTAGGCCAGCACCCAGAAAGGGATCCGGTACCGGTTGGCACAGATGGCCAGTTGCAGAGTCCCCACCTTGTTGGCCACCGTCCCGTCGAGGGCCACCCGGTCGGCGGCGGTGAAGACCTTCTGCACCATTCCCCGGGACATGCAGTGGGCCGCCATGTTGTCGGTGATGAGCGTGACGGGGAGGCCCAGCTGGCTCACCGACCAGGCGGTCAGCCGCGCCCCCTGGAGGTAGGGCCGGGTCTCCGTGCAGAGGACCCGGATCTCCTTCCCCTTTTCCCGGGCAAGCCGCAGCATGTGCAGGAGGGCGCCCCCGGCGAAGCAGTGGGTCAGGATCGCCTCCCCGTCGACCAGGAGCGTCTCGGCATGGCGCCCCGTGTCTTCCGACACCCGCCGCTGCCGCTCCAGAACCGTGCGGAGAAAGGACAGGATCTTCTCTGCCGGCGAGGCGTCGTTTAAACCTTCCGCGAGGATCGCCAGGAGCCGGTCGAGGAGGGCCGCCAGGTGATACCCCGTCGGCCGGGTGGCCTTCAGCCGCGAAGCCGCCTTCTCCAGAAAGGCCGTCGCCTCCCCGGCACCCCGCCGCTCTTCCTCCCGGGCCGCCAGGTACATCCCGAACCCGGCCGTGACGGCGATGTCCCCCGCCCCCTGGACAACCATCTCCTCGATGGCCCGGGCCACGGCCTCGTGATCGGTGCAGGAAACGCGGACGATCTCCCGGGGCAGCCTCCGGCGGTCCACGATGACGAGGCGGTCTCCCTCCAGGTAGACGTTGTTTTCCAGGTTCAGGAGCAGGGGTTCCATGTCCTCAACGGATTCCGTCGTGAATGAATTGGGCGGCGGCGAAGGCAACGGTTTCCCGGGCTCCGCGACCTTCCGGAAGCCCCGGATCCGTCTCAGCAGCCGTCGCCCCCCTTGAATTTCCGGGCCGCCCCGATGAAGCGGGCGAAGAGGGGGTGCGGGCTCGTGGGCCGGGACTTGAACTCGGGGTGGAACTGGCAGCCCAGGTACCAGGGATGGTCCTTGATCTCCACGATCTCCGCCAGGCGTCCGTCGGGGGACGTGCCCGTGATCTGCAGGCCCTTCCTGGTAAGGGCGTCCTTGAAGTCGTTGTTGAACTCGTAGCGGTGGCGGTGGCGCTCCTGGATCTCCCACTGGCCGTAGGCCTCGTGGGCGAAGGACCCCTCCTCCAGCAGGCAGGGGTAGGACCCGAGGCGCATGGTGGCGCCCTTCTCCGTCACGGTCTTCTGCTCCGGCAAGAGGTCGATGACCGGGTACGGCGTGGTCTCGTCGAACTCGGAGCTGTTGGCCCGTTCCAACGAGCAGATGAACCGGGCGTACTCCACCACCGCCATCTGCATCCCCAGGCAAATCCCGAAGAAGGGGATCCCCTTGATCCGGGCGTGGTGGATCGCGGTGATCATCCCCTCAATGCCCCGGTTGCCGAACCCCCCGGGAACGAGCACGCCGTCCGCCCCGTCAAGCTGGTGGCCCAGCCCCTCCTTCTCGATCTTTTCCGCGTCAACGAACCGGAGGTTTACCCGGCAGTCGTTGGCAATGCCGCCGTGGACGAGGGCCTCGTTGAGGCTCTTGTAGGAGTCCGTCAGGTTGACGTACTTTCCCACGATGGCGATGCAGACCTCGCCCGCGGGGCCGATCATCCGGTCCACCACGGCTTCCCAGGCCTCCAGGTGGGGCTGCCCCGTCCAGATGTTCAGGAGGTCGATGATCTTGCCGTCCAGACCCTCCTGGTTGAAGTTCAGGGGGACCTGGTAGATGCAGCGGACGTCCTTGGCGGTGAAGACGGAGGCCACCTCGACGTTGCAGAACAGGGCGATCTTCGCCTTGATGTCCTCGGTGAGGAAATCCTCCGTCCGGCAGAGGAGGATGTCCGGCTGGATGCCGATCTCCCGGAGGGCCTTGACGCTGTGCTGGGTGGGCTTCGTCTTCACTTCCCCCGCCGTCTTGATGAAGGGGACCCAGGTGAGATGGATGAAGATGGCGTTCTGCCGCCCCACCTCGTTGCGGAACTGGCGGATGGCCTCCAGGAAGGGGAGGCTCTCGATGTCTCCCACGGTCCCGCCGATCTCCACGATGGCCACGTCGAACCCTTCCGCGGTCTTCCGGATGAAGTCCTTGATCTCGTTGGTGATGTGGGGAATCACCTGGACCGTCTTGCCCAGGTAGTCCCCCCGGCGTTCCTTGGTGATGACGGAGAAGTACACCTGCCCGGTCGTCAGGTTGTTGCAGCGCCCCATGCGGGTGGAAGAGAAGCGCTCGTAGTGCCCCAGGTCCAGGTCCGTCTCGGCCCCGTCGTCGGTGACGAAGACCTCCCCGTGCTGGAAGGGGCTCATGGTTCCCGGGTCGACGTTGATGTAGGGATCCAGTTTCTGGTTCGTCACCCGGAGCCCCCGCGATTCCAGGAGCGCCGCGATGGACGCCGCCGCCAGTCCTTTTCCCAGCGAGGAAAGGACCCCGCCCGTGACAAAGATGAATTTCGTCGTTTTCATGCCTGCTCCAGCATCTGCTTGATTTTTCCCGCAATGACCTCGGGAGTCTCGCTCAGGAGCGACTCGAGGGAGAAGGAGTCGAGGTACCGATCCTCCCAGGCCAGGTTGTACTCGTTCACCAGGTTCCGGATTTCATTGTAGGCGTAGCCGATGACGGCGATCTTTTCCCGGAGGCCGAGGCTTTCGTTATACTGGACGTGAATCAGGAGGAGATGACGGACCATCCCGCCCAGGAGCAGGGGGATGATTACGATGGGGGCCCCGTCGGACTTCCCCCTTCCCACGTACAGGCGGCCCATCCGGACGATCATGCGCTTCGTCCCCATGAGTGTCTTGGCTTGCTCCGTCCGGGAAGCCATCGCCAGGGACACGCCTCCCCGGGAGCGGATCGTGATCGTCGTCTGAGAGGAAGGCATCCCGTCGTCGTCCAGGGAGTCGATGCCGTAGAGGGTGTGCCCGTTGACGACGGCCACGCCCGGCTGGATGCGCTGCAGGAGCAGAATGTCCCGGGAGGAGAGGTCCTTCACGGAGAAGCCGAGTTCCCGGAGCAGGTCGAAGAAGACCCCCCGGAGCGGCTGGACCTTGCGGCTCGTCCCGACGGTGACGGTCTTCGCCTGGTGGCGGATGGCATCCACGGGACGGGAGAGGTCCTCCACCATCCGGGCCAGGGAAAGGTCCAGAAGGTCCAGCGGCGTTGCGGGCCCGTTGTCATTTCGGAAATCGTGCCAGAAGTCCTCCAGGGGCAGTTTGCCCATGGCATACTTCAGCAGGAGCACGAGGTCCGAGACGTTCTTGACGCTGGTGGACGAGAAGGCGTCATCGTCCCGGAGCTTGTTGAAGGTGTGCGAAAAATCCCGGATCATCCGGCGGAAGGTCCGGTCGGCCATCCGCTCGTAGAAGGTCACCGCCCGGCCCGCCGAGTCCACCATGGCCTCCTGGATCCGGCTCCGGAAATCCCGGAGGAACAGGGAATCCTCATGAATGCTGCAGGCGGCGTAGTAGCCCCACAGGTGCCCCGCCAAGGTGTTCAGGATGACCGGGAGAGGCGGGCGGGACGGGGGAATCGGGATGACCGAGTCGGCCAGGGGGTCGAACCGCTCCTCCCCCTCTTCGGCGAAGACCACGATGGTGGCCTTGTGGGCCTTGAAGATGGCCACGTCCTTCACCAGGTCCCCCACCACGGTTTCGGGGTTCCCGGCGGCGCAGACGAGGATCAGGGGCTCTGCCGACAGGTCGATGTGCTTCTTGTTTTCCGTCACGTCCGAGGAGATCGTCCGGTAGCACAGTTCGCTCAGCTTGATGCGGATCTCATCCGCCGCCGCCTTGTTGGGCCCGCTGCCCACGACAGCCCAGTAGCGCTTCCGCCTGGCCAGGGTCTCCGCCGAGCGGCGGATGAGGTCCCGCCGGGCGAGAACCCGCTTCATCATCTCCGGGGCCTGATCGAGGCTCCTCAGTTCCCCGGCGATCTCCTCGTCGGGAAGGGACCCCAGGAGTTGGGCGATGAAGAGGGCCAGGAGGTGGCCCGCCACGATCTGGGAGTAGAACGCCTTGGTGGAGGCCACGGACATCTCGATGTCCCGCCCGTCGCTGGTGTAGAAGACGCCGTGCGCCTTCGTGGTGATGTCCGACTGCCGGCGGTTGACCACGGCGATCACCCGGGCGCCCTGTTCGCGGGCCATGGCCACGGCCCGGTTCGTGTCCGTCGTGGTTCCCGACTGGGTGATGGGGATCACCAGGGTGTCCCGCAGGTCGTCGTCCAGGAAGAATCCGCTCAACTCCGAGGCGATCTTTCCCTCCACCTTGAGGCGGGTTCCCCGGAGGTACCGCTCCATGGCGTCGGCCACGGCGGCGCCCGCCACGGCGGCCGTGCCGTGGCCGATGACGAGGATCTGCCGGATGGCGCCGGCCGCGAGGTCCGACCGGACGGATTGCGGCACGATGTCTTCCCCGATGTTGAAGGCCACCCGCTCGTCCCCGTCTTCTCCCCGGAGGATCCGGTATTTCCCCCGGAGGGTCTTCCGGATGGACAGGGCGGATTCGTTGATCTCCTTGAGGAAGTAGTGGGGGTAGTTCCCCCGGTCGATGTCCCGGGTGGTCATCTCGGCGCGCTTGACGGAAGACTCCCCGAGGGCCAGGGGGGATCCGTCGTACGCGAAGGCCCGGATGCCCGCCAGGCCCCCCGCCGATTCCTGGTGGAGAACGAAAACCTGACCCGTGGATTCGGGAACGTCCGGATCCGCCGGCGTCTCGCCGTCCATCTTGATGAACCGGGGGGTTCCCTCCACCAGCCCGTACAGCTCGGAGGAAAAAATGTATTCGCCCGGCGCGAGCCCCACGTAGATCGTCTGGCCGCTTCCCTTGAGGGCCAGGAACACCTTGCCCGGCTCGAGGTCGCTCGTCATGGCGATGGCGTGGGATCCCTCGAAGTCGTTCACCGCCAGCCGGAAGGCCTCCGTCAGGTCTTGGCCCGCCAGGAGGTAGCGCTCGACCTGGAGAGGAATGATCTTGGTGTCGGTGGTCATCTCCGGGGCGATGAGTTCCCGGCCGGCCTCCAGGTTTCGCCGCAGGGCCGGGTAGTTGTCGATATCCCCGTTGAGGACGACGTGAATCGCCCAGTTTCCCCTGCCATAACGCGGATACGCCTTGTGGCCCGTCCGGTCCGCCAGGGTGAAGTTGTTCACCGGGTGGCCGTTCTCTTCCGAGATCGAGCCGACGGAGGCCCAGCGGGTGTGGGTCAGGGAGGTTTCCAGGAGCGCCTCCCGGCGGGCGAACAGCCGGAGGATCCGGTCCTGGGAGATGGCGTCCCGGAGTTCCCGGACGTTCCGACCGAGTTCCCCGATGATGGAGGCTGTTTTGTAGACGAAGGTCGCGGTCAGCGACGGCGCCCCGGCCCCGTCGCCGGAAGGTCGCTCCGCCAGTTGGATGCTCCCGCCCCGCAGGTCTGCTCCCTGGGACCGCAGCCGGTAGGACTCCAGGAGCCCCTCTTCCCGCAGGAGATCCTCCAGCCGGCGGACATCCTCACCCCCCCCGGGGACCGTCAGCGAAAGCTGCAGTCCCGCCGAATCGCGGCCGCGGACCTCGAGGCGATCCAGGCAGTTGAGGAGGAAGTTCATCCTCCGGTACTTGCCGAAGGCGACGGGATCCAGGTCCCGCGGCGAGGCCACCCCGGCCAGGGCCGCGATCCGATCGACGTTGGCCAGGATGTCCCTCTCCAGGGCCCACAGGATGTCCTTCAGCAGGACCTGCCGGCTCGCCAGGATTTCCAGCTCGGCGGTGGTGAAGGACGTGGCCGCCTCCTCCAGTTCCCGCTCTTCCTCCCGGACGAATCCGTCCATTTCCGAACAGAGGGCCTGCAACTCCGTGATCTGGTCGGCCCGACAGCAGAGGTCCTGGAAAGGCGCCTCTTCCTTGAGTCTGAACGTCCCCGCTTCCAGGGCCCCCAGGACCTCGGGCTCGTAATAGTCCGGCGGTTCGACGGCCCCCACGCGGAGGGCCGTCATGCCCTTGCTCCGGATGCCGCCGAAAAGCCGCTTCAACTCCGCCACACCCGGTCCCACTCCCGAAGGGATGGTCCCCCTGAAGGTGACGATGCCGGCGAGGCCGCACGCAAGGAAGCCGGGCTGCAGGGGAAACAGGATGACGGCGGGCCCGGGGACATCCTCCGGCCGTTTTCCCAGGAAGACGGGCCGGGATGCCAGGGTTGTGAAGACGCGTTTGCAGAGTTTGGATAGGAAACGGATCATGGTTCCGATTGGGTCCCTGTCAGGTTGTTTCGTCCGGGTCAGGGCGGAAGGCCGTCAGGACGCCCAGGACCCGTTCCATTCGGCCGGCTACGACGCCCTCCAGCCAAGCCGTTCCGAGACGGCGCTCCGGAGGATCCAGCGACCGGATGAAGGGCAGATAGTCCGCCGAAGCGGCCGGCCGACCCGCCCGGCGGTCCAGGACGGCGAGAAATCGGTCCCGGAGATCGCTTTCCCCGGATAGTCCGCCCTCTTCGTGCAACATTCCCTTCGCCTCGGTCCAGCGTTCCCGAAACTGCCGGCGGCGGGCGGCTTCTTTCGGATCCGCGTCATCCGCCCCGTCTTCCCGGTGAGGTTTCTCCGCCAGCTCCCCCAGACGCCGGATCCGCTCCGCCACCGCCCCGGCGAGGACCGCCAGCGCCCCCGGCAGCAACGCCCGCTCCAGGGCATCGGCGGCGAAAAACCGGCTCCGGACGCCGCGATACCAGGCTTCGAGAGCCCGCAGGTTTGCCAGGTACAGGAGGTTGTTCCGCACCTTGCGGTCCAGGTTCCGCTCCGGGAGGTCCAACTCGAAAGGCCTGTCCGGGCGCACGACGGCGGCATCGCCCAGGATCACGCCCCCTTCCGGCACGTCCCGGCGGCAGATCATGCCGGCGGGGAGAACCGTGCCGAAGCCGAGCCGGACGGGCCCCGCGATGCCACCCTGTCCGCCCAGGAAGACCGGGGGCTGGTCCAGCATCACCCCCCGGGGCACGTCACCGATCAGGGACGGCGTTGCCTTGTCCTGGCGGGGCGTGTAGTTGAAATGGATGAAGGAGCTCCCCACCTCGCTGTGGTTCCGGCGGCTGGTACCGCCCGCCATGAGGCAGTCACAGAAGTTGATGAGGCTTCCCAGGGTCACGAAGGGGAAAAGGATGGTCTGCTTGAGGCCGACGGCGTGGGCGGCCGAGGACTCTTCCTCCAGGAGGCACCCCTCCCGGACCTGGGCGGCGGGACCGAGCGTTGCCCCGCCCAGGAAGACGGATCCCCGGAAGGAACCGCCGGCCAGTTCCGCCGCCGGTCCGAGCAGGCAGTTTTCCACGACCGCGGGGCCGAGGGCTCCCAGGACCACCCCGTCGCAGAGAAGCGTTTCGGCCCCGCGCAGCCGGACTCCCCCGTGGAGGACGACACCCCGCCCGGATACCCGGTCGGGAGAAACGTCCGCGTCGACCTCGACCGACCCGGGGTGCGGGATCCGGACGCCTTTTTCCAGGAGCCTCCGGACAACCTCCGGCAGGACGACCTCACCCATGCCCGGGTCTCTCCCACACAAAAGTCCGGCCCGGATTCCCCGGCGGCCTGTTCATTCCTCCTCCGGGCCCCCGTCCAAACCGAGACGGATCAATTTCTTCTGAAAGGTGTTCCGGTTGACGCCCAGGTATGCCGCGGCTTTGCCCCGCACGTTGCCCGAGCGGTTCAGGGCGATCCGGAACAGGCTGCGCTCCACCATCGTCATCACGTTCTCGTGGAGTCGGCTCTTCCCGTTTCCCGATGCCGAGAGCACCGTGGCGATGTCCTCGAGCTTCATCTCCATCATCCGTTCCACCACCTGGACGGGGTCTTCCGATTTCTCCGTCCGGCTTCCGGCTGCGGATTTCCTGGTCTTCATAATCTGGGGGCTTTCTCCATGGGAAGGCTCAAATCTTCATGAATTTCAGAACAAGGATGCCGAGGATGACAACCGCCGCGAACCAGGCCGCCGCCGCGTCCGACCTGCCACGCACAGGCTGGTCCGCCTGGACCCGGAGCGCATCCTCCACCCGCTCCGCGTCCAGGCGACTCACCAGGTCGGCCACCAGTTTCTCGTAGTCCCCGTAAGCGCTGGACAGCACATGGTATCCCTTCGCCGTCGTCAGGAGAATGTAAGCCTTCCCGCGCATGATCAGAGTCCCGGCGTAATTGATTTGCCGCCAGTGGAGGCGGGTTTCCCGGAAAAACTTCCGGATGGTGATTCCCTCTTCGTCGGCGGCCACGTTCCTGGATGCGGCCTCGACGAAAACGGCCAGGGCCAGGAGGAAAAACAGGCCCAGGACGGCCCGCTCCAGGAGCGTCCCCGCCAACAGGAAGGAGGACAGGAACAGGGCTGCCAGGAGGAAGGCGTCCAGGCCCAGGGGGATCAGAAAGGATCGTTTGATCCGGTAGCGTGTCTGCATCATGAAATCGTCCGGCTCCGCAGGATCACTCCTCCCGGGTGAAGGTCCCGCTCTTGCCCCCCTTCTTCGAGACCAGGCGGATCTCCGTCAGGACCATTCCCCGGTCCACGGCTTTGCACATGTCGTAGATGGTGAGGGCCGCCGCGCTGACGGCCGTCATGGCCTCCATCTCCACGCCCGTTCTCCCCAGGGTGGTGACCCGGGCCTCGATCTCCAGCGTACGGGCGTCCCGCTCGGTAAAGCGAACCTCGACGCCCGTCAGTTCCAGGGGATGGCATAGCGGGATCCAGCCGGCCGTGTTCTTGGCCGCCATGATCCCGGCGATCCGGGCCACGGCAAAAACATCCCCCTTGGCCATCTCCCCCCGGGAAATCACCGCGAGGGTTTCGGGCTTCATGAGCACGGATCCCCGGGCCACCGCCACGCGAACCGTTTCCTTCTTCTTCGTGACGTCGACCATACGGGCCCGGCCGCGATCGTCCAAATGGGTCATGCGGGTCATGGCGTTTACCGTGATGGGCAGGCTCCGGGAAAGTAGAGAAGATAAGCAAAAGCGGATGGAACTTAACACAGGGATCCCCCGTCGTCAAGCCGGTTCCGGGGGGTCCGCCAGGAAGGAGAAAGGTCTTGCTTTCATTGGTGTTCCGGAATATAGAGAAAATCCCCTGCCGGGAGCGATCGCTCCATCTGTCGGTTTCCGACCCGTTCAACGACCTACGAGCAATCTATGAGGGGTTTGTGATCGTCAAGACCTCCGGAGCCACGGTGATCGGCATCGAATGCCACCTGGTGGACGTGGAAGTGGACGTATCCCGGGGCATCCCCCACTTTTCGACGGTGGGCCTCCCGGACGCGGCGGTCCGGGAGAGCAAGGACCGCATCCGGGCCGCCGTCCGGAATTCCGGGTACCCCTTTCCCCGCCATCACGTGACGGTCAACCTGGCGCCGGCGGACCTCCGGAAAGAGGGCGCCGGCTTCGACCTGCCCATCGCCCTGGGGATCTTGGCGGCCCAGGGAGTCGTGGACCCCGGGGCCATCCGGGACCATGTCTTCCTGGGCGAACTGTCCCTCAACGGGACCGTCAAGGGAGTGCGGGGGGTGCTGCCGGTGGCCCTGGAGGTACTCACGTCCGGAAGGCCCGGGATCGTGGTGGCCAGGGACAATGCCGACGAGGCCGCCATGGTCGAGGGGATCGACGTCCTGCCGGTGGACGTGCTTTCCGACGTGGTGGAGGGGTTCTCCGGGACGAGGCCCATCCAACCCCATCGCGTGGACGTGGAGACCCTCTTCCGGCGGGACCTTCCGCCTGCCGCGGACTTCCGCGAGATCCGCGGACAGGAGCGGGCCAAGCGAGCCATCGAGGTCGCCGCGGCGGGGGGGCACAACCTCCTGATGGTCGGGCCCCCGGGAGCGGGAAAGACGATGCTGGCCCAGCGCCTTCCGGGCATCCTCCCGGAGTTGACCCTTCCGGAGGCCATCGAGACGACAAAGATCTTTTCCGTGGCGGGCCTTCTGGACCGGGGCCGGTTCCTGATCGGTGCACGGCCATTCCGGTCGCCTCATCACACCGTGTCCGATGCGGGGATGGTGGGCGGCGGGCAGCAGCCGCGCCCGGGGGAGATCAGCCTGGCCCACCACGGCGTCCTGTTCCTCGACGAGCTTCCGGAATTCCGCAGGAATGTCCTGGAAGCCCTCCGCCAGCCCCTGGAGGAGGGCGTTATCACCATCAGCCGCTCCGCCGTGAGTGCCACCTTCCCCGCCCGGTTCATGCTTCTGGCGGCGATGAATCCCTGCCCCTGCGGATTTCTCGGGGACGCGCACCGTCGCTGCCGCTGCTCCGTCGCCTCGGTCCGCCATTACCAGTCGCGGGTTTCCGGCCCCCTCCTGGACCGGATCGATCTCCACGTCGAGGTGCCGGCAGTGCGGCCCCGGGATCTGGCCGGCCAGGCCCGCGGAGAGACCTCCGCTACCATCGCCCGCCGCGTCCGCGGGGCCCGCGATCTCCAGAAGGAGCGCTTTTCCGGAGATCCCGCGGCCACCAACGCCCGGATGGAGGGCGAGCAGATCCGCCGGTTCTGCTCCCTCGATCCCGAATCCCGGCGCCTCCTGGACATGGCCATGGAAAAACTGGGGCTCAGCGCCCGGGCCTACGCGCGGATCCTGAAGACGGCACGGACCGTCGCGGACCTGGAAGAGGCGACGGCCATCGCACCCTCCCACGTCGCCGAGGCGATCCAGTACAGAAGCCTTGATCGCACCGTTTCTTCATGATATAGCGATCCCTAATTGTTTTCGGATGTTAAATCATACCGGGGGGATTTCTTTATGAAGATCAAGATCACGAGGACCGCACCGTCAAAGCGCAAGCCAAAACACAAGGATGAAGCGACGCTGGGATTCGGCAAACTCTTCACGGACCACCTGTTCACCATGACCTACAACGAGGGCAAGGGCTGGCACAGCCCCGCCGTCGAGCCCTACCGGGATCTCCCCCTTGACCCCGCCTGCATCTGCCTTCACTACGCCCAGCTCATCTTCGAGGGCCTGAAGGCCTACCGGGGCAAAGGGGGGGCGATCTACCTGTTCCGGCCCCTGGAGAACGCCCGGCGCTTCAACAATTCTGCACGCCGCCTCTGCATGCCCGCGGTGGACGAGAACCTGTTCCTGGAGGCCGTCCGGGAACTGGTCCTCCTCGAGAAGGACTGGATCCCCAAGGGCCTGGGAACGTCCCTGTACATCCGGCCCACCATGATCGCCACGGAGCCGGCCCTGGGCGTCCACGCCTCTCCGGACTACCTGTTCTACATCCTCGTGGGGCCCGTCGGAGCCTACTACCCCGAGGGATTCAGCCCCACGAAGATCTTCGTGGAGGAGCACTACGTCCGCTCCGCCCCCGGCGGCATCGGCTACTGCAAGGCCGCGGCGAACTACGCGGCCAGCCTGTACGCCAGCAAGGCAGCCCAGGACAAGGGATACACCCAGGTCCTGTGGTTGGACGCGGTCCACAAGAAATACGTGGAGGAAGTGGGAACGAGCAACATCTTCTTCCTCATCGGCGACGAACTGGTGACGCCGCCCCTGGGTGGAACGATCCTGCCGGGCGTCACGAGGGATTCGGTGATCCAGATTGCCCGCAGCTGGGGCATCCCCGTGCTGGAGCGCCCCGTCACCATGGACGAGGTCATCACCGCTTCGGAGCGCGGAACGCTCCGGGAAGCCTTCGCCTCCGGGACGGCGGCCATCGTGTCGCCCATCGGCCAGATGTTCTTCCGGGGCAAGGAGCACCGGATCGGCGGCGGCAAGACGGGCGCCCTGACCGAGCGGTTGTACAACGAAATTCTCCAGATCCAGTACGGACAGAAGGATGACCCCTTCGGCTGGCGCCTGAAAATATCAGGGTAACTGCTAATCCAAGGGATCTTTCCCTTGATCCGGGGGGTTATCCCCGAAATCCACAGAGTTGTTGATAAACATGTTGACAAGTCTGTGGAAAAAAAGCCTAAGGCTTCAAATGTCACGATTTTATACCGCCTTGCACAAGGTTTAGGCAAGACAAATACTGCCTGATTTCAGGTGTTTGAAAAGCAAGGCGGGATTCCAAAGCCTTAGGGCGGTCACGGGAAGCCTTTTGGAGACAGCTAGAAAGAAATGTGCCAGAGGCTCCCTGACGCAAGGTCGAAAAAGAGGGGTTTCCCGGTGAGGCGTCTTTCCCTTTTCCGATTGGCCGGTTGTCCATCCCCGCCCTGCGACGGGCCGGGCCGGGCCGCCCTCCCCTTCCACCGAACCGCGGTCCTCCGGATCATCCTGTGGCTGCCGGTCCTGGCGCTGCTCATCCTGCCGTCGGGGGCCCTCCGGGCCGAGAATCCCCCCCTGGAAAAACTCCTGGCAGACATGCAGGAGCGGTACGAGAACACGGGGACCCTGAAGGGCCGCTTCGTCCAGGAGGTGACCGTCAAGGGAACGAAAAAAGTCGAGCGGGAGGAAGGCACGGTCTACTTCCGGAATCCGGGCCGGATGGCCTGGCACTACGAGAAGCCGAAGGCGAAAAGGCTGATCATCGGGTCCAAGACCTCGTGGCTCTACGTCCCGGAGGATCGTGCCGTGTATGTCCAGAAGGCCGAGAGCCTGTTCAAGTCGAGACTGACCATGCGGTTCTTCACCGGTTTGGGGAAACTGCGGGAGGATTTCCGCATCGAATACGCCCAGCCGGACGTCGATCGGGACGGCAATCCCTTGCTGATCCTCATCCCCCGGGATCCTGGACTGGGCGTATCCAGCCTTCACCTGACCGTCGGCAGGGAGAACCTCCAGGTCCGCGAGGTCCGTTTCACCGATTCCTTCGGCAACCGGACCCGGGTGGCCTTCCGGGACCTGGAGGAGAACGTCCGGATTCCCGACCGGACCTTCACCTTCCAGCCCCCGAAAGGGGTCGAAGTCCTGCATCTTCCCTGAGCCCTCCGGCTCCGCAGCCCCTTGTGATCGTCGTCCCGCAACCCACAGGAGGCATCCATGACGATCCCGTCGCTGGACGACCTGTCCCTCCTTTCCCGTGACGACCTCCTCGACCTGGAGTGGCTGGAGACCAACGGCCTGGGCGGCTTTGCCTCCAGCACGCTCCTGAACTGCCACACGAGGAAATATCATGCCCTCCTGGCGGCAAGCCTGAGGAAGCCCGCCGGCCGCTACGTCCTGCTCTCCAAGCTGGAAGAGACCTTCCTCGGCGGCGGCGGGGCGACCCCCCTGCATTGCCACCGCTTTCCCGGCTGCTTCACCCCCGCGGAGAAGCCCCCCCTGCGGTCGTTTCGCTGGGACCCACGGCCGGTCTTCGAGTACGAAGGCGGCGGCATTCACCTGCGCAAGGAAATCCTCATGGTCTTCGAGGAGGACCAGGCCCTCGTCCGTTACGAACTCCTCGCGGGCCCCCCGGGAGGTGAACTGGTCGTCCGTCCTCTCCTGGCCTTCCGCGGCGTCCACGCGCTGGCCCGCCAAAACGGGTTTATCCAGACCCGGGCGCACGTCATGGCCGACGGTTTTTCCCTCCAGCCCTACGACGGAATGCCCTCGATCTTTTTCCAGTCCAGCGTCCCCCCCGCGTACGCCCACGATCCGGCCTGGTACCGCGATTTCGAATACGACCGCGAGCGCGAGCGGGGCTACGAGTGGCGGGAAGACCTGTTCTGCCCCGGGACATGCAGGATTCCCCTGGAGCGGGGAAGGCCGGTGGTCTTTTCCGCCTCCCTGGACCTCTGCCGCCGAAACCTGGCGGGCCTCTGGGCGGCCGAGTCGGAGCGGCGCAGGCGGGACGCGGCCAGGGACCTTCCGTTCCTGCAGCGGTGCGAACCGGAGGACCGGCCGACGGTACAAACGCTCCTCCGCGCCGGAAGGCAGTTTCTGGTTCGCACGCCCGCCGGACGGAAGGCCGTCGTCGCCGGCTACCCCTGGTTCACCGACTGGAGCCGCGACGCGCTGATTTCCCTGCCCGGACTGACGTTCCGGGCCGGCCGGCTGAAGACGGGAACGGAAATCCTTCTCGGCCTCGCCGGACAGGAGCGGGGAGGACTCCTCCCGAATTTCTTCTCCGACGAAGGGCAACCGGGGGCCTTCAACGCCGTCGACGCCCCGCTTTGGTTCTTCTGGGCCGTCCAGGAGATGCTGGTCGCGACGGGAGACCTGGACCTGGTCAGAAAGCGCCTCTGGCCGACCCTCAAGCGGATCCTCCGCCACCTCATCGAGGGAACCTCCTTCGACATTTTCATGGACGGCCGTGGCCTGCTGCACGCGGGCTCTGCGGAAATGAACCTGACCTGGATGGACGCCCGGGCCGGAGGCGCCCCCGTCACGCCGAGGGGAGGCTTCGCCGTGGAGGTGAACGCCCTCTGGTACAACGCCGTCTGTTTCGCCGCCGCACTGGCGGAGCGCTTCGGAGAGAAGGACTACGACCTGAGCGGGCTGCCGGCGTGCATCCGCCGTTCATTCCGGGAGGCTTTCTGGAACGGGGAGAGGAACTGCCTGGGGGACGTGCTCCGGGAAAACGGACTGGACACCGCCGTTCGGCCCAACCAGATCCTCGCCGCGGCGCTGCCTTTTTCCCCCCTGGATCCTCCCGCCGCAACGGCCGTGGTGGAGGCCGTCCGGAATCTCCTGTTGACGCCCCGTGGGCTCCGGACGCTTTCCCCCGACGACCCCTCCTACCGAGCCGCCTACGGAGGCGACACCGAGTCCCGGGATCGGGCGTACCACCAGGGAACGGTCTGGCCCTGGCTCCTCCTGCCTTTCGGCATGGCGCTCCTGCGCACCGCACCGGTCCGGCAGGAGGCGGCGGCCTGGCTTCTAGGGTACCTGCGGTCCCTCCTCCGGGAGCACCTCCCGGAAGCGGGCGTCGGCTCCGTTTCGGAGGTCTTCGACGGCGATCCGCCCCACCGCCCGGGGGGCTGCATCGCCCAGGCCTGGAGCGTCGCCGCCTGCCTCCACTTGCACGCTCTTCTCCACGACGGGGCGGTGAAAACGGAGGAACCGATCTTCTCCGCGGGTTCACGGGAGGAGAAACCGGGGAAAAGGCGCACTAGAAGGAAGTCGGAGCTGCCCGGAGATGGCGGGGAATTCGATTTACAATCCGGATCGACTGTGCCAAGACGGTCCTGAACCAAGGACAAAGGGAGGGAGAAAGCCTTGCGCGTCCTCATGTTCGGCTGGGAGTTCGCGGCCCGGTTGAGCGGCGGCCTCGGCCCGGCCTGCCGGGGAATCACCGGGGCCCTCTCCGGGCTCGGTCACGAGGTGATCCTGGTCTTTCCCCGGGACAACCCGTCGACCCGGGAGCCCGGCAGCGGCGGGCCGGAGATCGAAGTCCGTCCCGTTCCCTCCCCGCTGACACCATACCAGACGCCCGCCTCCTACCGGCCGCATCCGGACCGGCGGGAAGAGGGGCTGGACAACCCGGAGCAGGAAGGGGAGTACGGCCCCGACCTCCTCTCGGAGGTGATCCGCTTCGGCGAAGAGGCCGCCTGGCTGGCGGGAGACCTGGCCTTCGACGTGATCCACGCCCACGACTGGATGACCGTCTTCGCCGCCGTTCGGGCCCGGGAAGCCTCCGGGAAACCCCTGGTCCTTCACCTCCATTCCCTCGAGTTCAACCGCCGAGGCGAGGATGCCAACCGGAACATCTGCGAAATCGAACGGTATGGAATGGAGCGGGCGGATCACGTCGTCGCCGTGAGCGCCTTCCTGAAAAACATGATCGTGAGCCGCTACGGCATTCGGCCGGAGAAGGTCACCGTCGCCTACAATGCGGCGGAGCCGACGGCCGTCGAGACGCCCCTTCCCCGGTCCCGGGTGGGCGGAAAGACGGTTCTCTTCCTGGGAAGGATCACCCGCCAGAAGGGCCCCCGGCTTTTCCTGGAGGCGGCGGCCCGGGTCCTGCGCGACCTGCCGGAAGCGGAGTTCATCATGGCTGGGGACGGGGACGACCTGGAAAGCGCGCGCCGGGCGGCCCGGGATCTCGGAATCGACAAGCGGGTTCGGTTCACCGGGTTCCTGGAAGGGGCGCAGATGGAGCAGACCTTTGCCGAAGCGGACCTGTTCGTCCTCTCCAGTGTCTCGGAACCCTTCGGGATCGCCCCACTGGAGGCGGCCCGGCGCGGCATACCGGTGATCCTGTCCCGCCAGTCCGGCGTGGCGGAAATTCTGAAAACGGCCCGGAAGGTCGACTTCTGGGACACGGAAGACCTGGCCCGGAACATCCTCGACGTCCTGACCGATCCGGACCGCGCCGCCTCCCTGGCCATGGCATCGCAGGATGAGGAAGCGGGAATCCGGTGGAGGACCGAGGTGGAGAAGATCGACCGGATCTACCGTAGCCTTTGCCTTTCGGCGCCGAGCGGAAACCAGGCAAGTTAATCGCACGAGGTACGATCCATGACGGAACACCGGAGCACCTACCTGTTCGAGGTCAGCTGGGAGGTCTGCAACAAGGTAGGCGGGATCCACACCGTCCTCCACAGCAAGATGCGGGAGGTCCTGCACGTGTTCGGGGACCGTTCCATCTTCCTGGGCCCGGACCTCAGGAACAACCCGGAGTTCGAGGAAACCGACGAGGACTGCTGGACCCGGATCCGGGAAGCGACGGCCATCAAGGAAATCCCCTGCCGGTTCGGCCGGTGGAAGATACCCGGCCGGCCGAAGGCGATCCTCGTGGGATTCGCCCGCCGGTACGACAAGGACCAGCTTCTCTTCAAGATCTGGGAAAACTGGGGCGTCGATTCCATGGCGGGCGGCTGGGACTACGTGGAGCCCGTCATGTTCAGCCACGCCGCGGGGGAGGTCATCGAAACGATCTTCAACGTCCTGGCCCGTCCCCTGGGCGCTCCCGCCATCGCCCATTTCCACGAATGGATGTGCGGTGCGGGCCTCCTCTACCTGAAGCGCAGGCTCCCCGAGGTCGCCACCGTGTTCACCACCCACGCCACCATTCTGGGCCGCACACTGGCGGGCACCGGCATGGACCTCTACGGCTCGATGGAACACCTCTCGCCCCAGAAGGAGGCGGCGGCCCACAACATCGGCGCGAAGTTCTCCATGGAGCAGGTCGCGGCCCGGGAGGCCGACTGCTTCACCACCGTCAGCGAGATCACCGCCCTGGAGGCCCGCAACATCCTCGGCCGCCCCCCCGACGTGATCACCCCCAACGGGCTGGACATGGAAAACATCCCGGACCTGACGGAGGACCGGGAGCCGGCCGCGGCATCCCGAAAAGCCCTGCTGTCGGCCGCCGGTGCCTTCCTGCACCGGGATCTCCCGCCGGACACGCGTTTGTTCCTGACGTCTGGCCGCTACGAGTTCCACAACAAGGGGATCGACGTGTTCCTCGGGGCGCTGGGCCGTCTGGAGCGGGACCTGGAAGCCGGGCAGTCGGCCGTGGCCTTCCTGTTCGTCATGACCGGCCACATGGACCTGCTTCCCTGCCTCAAGGAGCAGTATACACGACCCGAACCGGGCCCCCTGCCCATCGCCACCCACCGCCTTCATTACGGCGCCTCGGACCCCGTCCTGGAGACGTGCAAGCGGCTGGGCCTCCGGAATACCGCCGAGAACCGGGTCAGCGTCATCTTCGTGCCGGCCCCCCTGGACGGAAAGGACGGGTTTCTCAACCTGCCCTATTACGAGGCCCTCCAGGGGTGTGACATGGGCGTTTTCCCTTCCTATTACGAGCCTTGGGGCTATACGCCCCTGGAATGCGCCGCCTACGCCATCCCGACGGTCTCCACCGATCTGGCCGGCTTCGGGCAGTGGGTCCGCCAGATGAACGCCGGGTATGACGGCGTGCGGATCGTGGACCGGCGGAACCGGGAACCGTCGGCCGTGGAGGAGGAACTCCGGGAAATCCTCCGGGAGAGCTTTTCCTGGACGGAGCAGGACCTGCTCCGGATGCGCCGGGGAGCCCGTCTCCTGTCCCTGCACGCCGGCTGGAGGGACTTCTACGGGGCGTATCTCGCGGCCTACGACCGGGCCCTGGGAGTCGCCCTCGAGCGATCCGCCAAGATGGCGGCGACGGACAGGGTCGAAGCGAAGCACGTCTTCGCGGGAACCGCCTCCACCCAGCCCCATTTCCGGACCTTCACAGCGGTGGCAAACCTGCCGGAGTCGATCGGCCGGCTCCGGGAGCTGGCTTACAACCTATGGTGGGCCTGGAATCCCCGAGCCCTGGATCTATTCGCCACCCTGGACCCGAAACTCTGGCTCGAAATGGGCAACAATCCCGTGCGGATGCTCGAAACGGTCAGCGCGGCGCGGCTCACCGAGGCGGCGGAGAACCCGAGTTACATGGCCCTGTACGGCCAGATCATGGGCCAGTTCGACGACTACATGGAGGAGAAGACCTCCGACCACAATCCCTTTGCCGCCAACGGCATCCGCTGGTCCAATCCCGTCGCCTACTTCTCCACCGAGTACGGGCTCCACGAGTGCCTGCCCATCTACTCCGGCGGCCTGGGGACCCTCTCCGGGGACCATCTCAAGACCGCCAGCGACATGAACGTCCCCCTCGTCGGGGTGGGCCTGCTTTACAAGAACGGCTACTTCCGGCAGGTCATCGACCGGAACGGCATCCAGATCGCCGAGTACCCCGAGAACGATTTCTCGAGCCTGCCCGTGGAGATCGTCCGGGACGAATTGGGCGTGGACGTCCAGATCTCCCTGGAACTGCCCGGGCGCACCCTCTACGCCAACATCTGGGAAGTCAAAGTGGGCCGTGTTTCCCTGTATCTCTTGGACACGGACGTTCCGGGAAACACCCTCCAGGACCGTTCCATCACGGCCCGCCTCTACGGGGCCGATCCGCGGGTGAGGATCGAACAGGAGATCCTCCTCGGGGCGGGGGGTGTCCGCCTCCTGAAGAAACTCGGCGTCCGCCCCCGGGTTTTCCACATCAACGAGGGGCATTCGGCCTTCCTGATCTTCGAGCGGATTGCCGGCCTCATGACGGAGGAGGGGCTGTCCTTCGAGGAGGCCTCGGAGGTCGTCCGGGGCAGCACCGTCTTTACCACCCACACCCCCGTGGAAGCCGGAAACGAACGGTTTACGAGGGATCTCGTGGAGTCTCACCTGGGCGGGTACCAGAAGCGTTTCGGCCTGTCCTGGGCCCAGTTCTGGGATCTGGGCCGCAAGGACCGGGGGGATGACCGCCCCTTCTTCATGACCATCCTGGCCCTCAAGATGTCCTGCCGGAGCAATGCCGTGAGCAGCCTCCACGGCCAGGTCGCCCGACACATGTGGCGCGATGTCTGGAAAGGCTTCGACGATTCGGACATCCCCATCGGGCAGATCACCAACGGCATCCACGTGATGTCCTACATCGCCCCCCGGATGAAGGAGTGTTTCGACACCTACCTCGGAATGGACTGGAAAAAGCACCTGGCGGACCCGGAGCGCTGGCGCCGTGTCCAGGACATACCCGACATCCAGCTCTGGAGGGTCCGCTACGAGCTGAAGCAGCGGACCCTCGATTTCCTCCGGGAGTACGCGGTCTCGCAGGATGGCAAGGCGCCCTCCTGGAGGGGCGGGCGGGAAGACCTGTTTTCCCGCCTCAACCCGTCGGCCCTCCTCATCGGGTTTGCCCGCCGCTTCGCCCCCTACAAGCGGGCGGACCTGCTCCTTTCGGACCTGAACCGCCTGGACCGGATCGTCAACCATCCGGCCCGGCCGGTCCACATCGTCTTCGCCGGCAAGGCCCACCCCAACGACGACATGGGGAAAAACCTGGTGAAGCGGGTCATCGACATTTGCCGGGACGATCGGTTCCGGGGACGGATCTTCTTCATCGAGGACTACTCCATCGGTATCGCCCGGATGCTCGTCCAGGGGGTGGACCTGTGGGTCAACACGCCCCGGCGCCCCTACGAGGCCAGCGGCACGAGCGGCATGAAGGTGGCCGCCAACGGGGTCCTGAACTTGAGCGTCTCCGACGGCTGGTGGAGCGAGGCCTACGACGGCACGAACGGGTGGACGGTGGGACCGGTGGTGCAGCACTTCGCGGAAGAAAAGTCCGGGGCGGACGAGGAGGACGGCCGGAGCCTGTACGATCTCCTGGAGGACGTCGTCATCCCGACCTTCTATGAGCGGGACGTGTCGGGGATTCCGGAGCGCTGGATCGCCACCGTCAAGCGCTCCATGCAGACCCTGGTACCCCGGTTCAACACCGAGCGGATGCTCCAGGAGTACTACGACGGGATGTATCGGCCCGGGGCCGCGCGGGAGCAGGAACTGACGGCGGACGGGTTCGCCCTGGCCCGCACGCTGGCGGACTGGAAGCGGAAGATTCCCACGCGGTTCTCCTCTCTGAAACTCCTGGAGGTGATCGTCGAGGGCGTTCACGGGGACACGATCGTGGTGGACCAGCCCCTGTCCGTCCAGGTCCGGATCGATCCGGGCAAGGTGGCCCCGGAGGAAGTCCTCGTGGAGCTGGTCATCGGTCCCAAGGACGGATACGGCTTCGCCGGCATGCCGGACCGGATCCCCCTGAAGGTCGTGGACGTGGAGAAGGAGGGCCTGCTGGTTTTCGCCGGCGAGTACTTGGTCCGCGCGAACGGGGCCTATTCGTACGGCGTCCGCGTCCTGCCGGTTCACCCGCAAGTCGCGACGATCCGGGAGACGGGCCTGATCCTGTGGGGATGACGGCCGAACCGGGCTGGACCGGGAAAGAGATGCGGGTCCGGAACGCAGAGGGGGCGCCCCGCTTGACCGGGCGCCCCCGTCTGTATATATGGTGCCGAAGCCGGGATTTGAACCCGGACAGGCCTACGCCCACTAGACCCTGAACCTAGCGCGTCTACCAAATTCCGCCACTTCGGCAAAAAGGCTGGTACATTCCGAAAGAGCGTTTTTTCCTACACGAATCATCAATCCCCTGTCAAGGAAAATGATCCGCCCCGGCCGCGCCTGCGGCGGATTCGCACGGCACCGGACGGGGTGGAACCAGCGGAAAGGGAAAGCATGGAGGTCATCCGCAGTCTGGAGGGAATACCCCGGGGTCTGGAGGGATCCTTCGCCACCATCGGCAACTTCGACGGGGTGCACCGGGGCCACCGGACGATTTTCCGCCGCCTCATCGAAGA
The DNA here is from genome assembly GCA_041310335.1 of Syntrophaceae bacterium. Classification (GTDB taxonomy): domain Bacteria; phylum Desulfobacterota; class Syntrophia; order Syntrophales; family PHBD01; genus PHBD01. The sequence continues at coordinate 54,907 of JBFYXW010000063.1, forward strand.
GGCTCGTCCCGCCGGGGCCCCCGTGGTGGTGATCACCTTCGAACCGCATCCGAAAAGCGTCCTCCGGGCCGACCGGCGCCCCTTCTACCTGATCACCACCCCGGAGGAGAAGATCCGGGAGGTCGCCGTCGCCGGCGTCGACGCCCTCCTCATGATCCCCTTCGACCTGGACTTCGCCGCCCTGTCCGCCGAGGCCTTCGTCCGGGACATTCTCTGGAAGCGGCTTCGCATCCGGAAACTGCTCGTCGGCCACGACTACCGCTTCGGCCGGGGCAAGGAAGGGAATGAGGCCTTCCTGGCCCGCTGGGGGCAAACCCTCGGGTTCGAAGTGGAGGCCCTCGGGGCCGTTTCCGAGGGGGGGGACGCCATCAGCAGCACCCGGATCCGGAACGCCATTTTCGACGGCGACGTGCGGACCGCCCGGCACCTCCTCGGCCGCCCCTACAACGTGGCGGGCCGGGTCGTCCACGGCCACCGCCGGGGGACCGGCCTGGGCTTCCCGACGGCCAACGTCCGGCCCGACAAGGAGCTCCTGCCGGCCCGGGGCGTGTATGCCGCCGTCACACGGATGGACGGGCGGACGATGAAGTCGGTCCTCAACATCGGCTACAACCCCACCTTCGGAGACGCGGAACTGTCCGTGGAGGTCTTCATCCTCGACTTCCGGGGAGACCTGTACGGGGAAACGCTGGAAATCTTCTTCATCGACCGGCTCCGCCCGGAGATGAAGTTCGAGAACCCCGGGGCGCTGGTGACGCAGATCCGCTCCGACGTGGCCCGGGCGGAGAGCATCCTGGCAGACTGGCTCGAAAACCCCGATGAAGGCCCGTAGCCTCCACCCCTGGGACCTGTCCTGCCGGGAGGCCGCCCGCCTCCAGGAAGGGCTGAGGGACCTCCTGATCCTGGACGACCGCTCCTTTCCCCCTTCCCTGCAAACGATCGCCGGGGCGGACGTCTCCTATGCCCGGGGAAGCGACCGCTTCTTCGCCGCCGTCGTGGTCCTGGCCTACCCGTCCCTGGAAGTCCTCGAGGAGGCCTTCGCCGAGGACCGCTCCGCCTTCCCCTACGTCCCCGGCCTGCTCTCCTTTCGGGAGGGACCGGTCGTGCTGAAGGCCTTTGAGCGGCTCCGGCGCGTTCCCGACGCGGTTCTCTTCGACGGCCAGGGAATCGCCCATCCCCGGGGGATCGGCCTCGCTTCTCATTTGGGACTGATCCTCGACGTCCCGTCGATCGGGTGCGCCAAGACGCGCCTCTGCGGCTCCCACGGCGAGGTGGAAGCGGGAAAGGGCAGCCGGGCGGAATTGAGGGTGGATGGTTCCGTCGCCGGCGCCGCGGTGCGGACCCGGGACCGGGTGAAGCCCGTCTATGTATCTCCGGGACACCGGGTCAGCCTGGAGAAGGCCGTGGAGGTCACCCTTTCCTGCTGCCGGGGCTACCGCCTTCCGGAGCCGGTCCGGCTGGCCCACCGGGCGGTGAACCGGATCCGCCGGGAGGCGGGAGATGGACACGTCTCGAGGGAAACGGCTTTCCGTACGCGGGAACCCGCCTGATTTTCCAGGAGGGGAGAGAAGCCCCTTGCCTTCGGGGCGTCAGGACTTGCTGAAGTAGACCTCGCCGATGTAGCCTTCCGCATGGCTCTTGGTGTTCTGCGAGTTGATATAGAAGCGCAGCCCGTGGGTTGCGCCCCGGGGCTCGCCGCCGTCGACATCCCGGAAGACCTTCCGGAAGTCCTCGTATACGTTCCTTTTTTCCGTGTACCACGTACCGAGGCGGTCCGTCTTGTTCCGGACGACGACGTAGCGGATCTTCCTCATGAGGGGCTTCGGGCTCCGGGTGATCAGTCCCTTCGGCGCCTCGTTGTCCCAGACGTAGGTCAGGATGGGATAGTTGAACTTCTCCGGAAAGCCCGTTGATGGCAGAACGACGTAGATCTGGAGGGCCTGGTCGTCGGTGGCGGTCCTCCGGACGTCACCGCCGCGGGGGAGCCTTGTCGCCGTCCAAGTCCAGTTCAGGTAGGGATATTCCCGGAGGTCGACACTGACCTGCTTCTCGATCCCGAAACCCGAACGGGCGTCGCTGGACAGCCGCACGTAATAGGCGTCACCGAATTTCTCCAGCCGGATGACCGGGTCGCCGGAGTGGCGCATGATCTTCCAGCCTTCCGGAACCCCGTTGACCATTTTCGCGCTCCGGTAGAAGGCCACCTCCACGATCTCTTCCCGCAGGGCATAGGCTGCAGCGGCGGAGGCGAAGAACAACAGCGCCGCCAGGAGGGTGATTCGTTTCTTTCGATTCATGAAACAGCCTGTTCTGACTCCCGGGACCCGCCCGCGTTCCCGGATCTCATCCTCACATACGCCGGAACGCGAAAAAGCCCTCCAGAGGGCCGTTGAGTCGGATATTACCTAAGAATATTAAATGCTTGTGTATTTTAGCGGGCGATCATAAACCACCGGCGGCCCTCATGCAAGCCCTTTTTTATACCGCTCCATGATCTCCGTCCGGGTGAAGACGGCATCGACCCGGTCCACCAGGGCCAGGATGTTCTCGCGCCCCCCCTCCTCCCGGTCGATGAGGGCGATGACGCGCTCCACGACGAGCCCCGCCTCGCGGGCCCTCTCGATGGCCGTGATGGTGGAGCCCCCCGTCGTGATGACGTCGTCCAGGACGACGACCCGCTCCCCCGGCTTCACGTTCCCCTCGACGGCGCTCTTCGTCCCGTGGGCCTTCACGTCCTTCCGGACGATGAAGGACTTCACCGGCTCCCCCTTCTGGAAGGAGATCACCGACAGGGCGTTGGCCAGGGGGTCCGCCCCGAGGGTCAGGCCGCCGGCCGCGGTGACGCTGGAGCCCCGGATCATGTCGAACAGGACGCGGCCGATGAGGTTCATTCCCTCCGGGTCCAGGGTCACGGGCTTGCAGTTGAAGTAGAAGAAGCTCGTTCTCCCGGAGGCCAGGGTAAACGGCGGGTTTTCCCGGTATTGAAAGGACCGGCGGAGGATCAACTCCGCAAGGCGATCCCGGCTGGACAAGGAATCCATTTCGTTGTCTCTCCTATGCATTCGAATTTCAGGACAGGGACTCTTCCCCGCGGAGGATGAACTTGACCGGCACGTCCACCCGCATCCGGACCGGCTGGCCCAACCGCCGGGCCGGCTCGAACGTCCAGCTCCGGACGGCCTCCAGGGCGGAGCGGTCCAGGATTTCATAACCCGACGACCGCTTCACGGAAAGCTCGCCGACCCGGCCTTCGGCGGACACGTCCACGGAAAGCAGCACCACCCCTTCGTATCCGCGGAGGCGGGCCGCCAGCGGGTAGGACGGCCTCGTGTTGTCCCGGTAGCGGGGCAGCGCCGCGGACGTGACCGCCCCGGATTCCGGGTGTCCCGATGGCGTAGCCGCCGGAGCGGCGCCCACGGCGCCCGCCATCCGGGTCCCCGGCGCCGGGGTGAACGAAACAAACGCTTTCCACCCGACCTCCGCCGGCGAACCCGTCGGTACGGCCTTCTCGGCAGATCTCGGGGGTTCCTTCCCAGCAGGAGGCGCCGCCGGCTCCGGGATCGTCGGGGTCACCTTTCCGGCGGGGGACGCCGCGGGCTCCCTTTCCGCCGGAACCACGGAAATCCAGGAAACGCTCAGGACCGCGCTTTCCGCCTTGAGGAGCCGCGGCGAACTCAGGGCGGCGGCGGCAACCACCAGCGAGGCGGCCAGAAGGGCATGGAAAACCGCCGACACCAGGAGGGGGATCCGGATGTTCCTCTGCCGGGAGGAAAGGCGGGGGGGCATCATCGCATCAGCCGTCCTCCGGCGGCGGCAGGGCCTCCAGGACCCGGACGGCCTCCAGGCCGTCCCGCCCGTAAAGGGCCCCGATGGAGTCGGCGTACTCCCGGGTGACCACGGCGCCGCCGACCAGGAACGGCGTCCGGAAGCCCCGGTCGCGGGCCAGGTCGATCGCCTGCTTCATGTGGACCATGGTGGTCGTCATGAGGGCCGAGAGGCCCACGGCCCGAGGCTTTTCCTTCTCCATGGCGGCGACGATCCGGTCGGCGCTCGCGTCCTTCCCCAGGTCCACCACCCGCCAGCCGGCGTTGCGGAGCATCAGGGCGACGATGTTCTTCCCGATGTCGTGGATGTCTCCCTCTACCGTGGCCAGGAGAACCGACCCCGGGGAGGCCCGGGCCGCGTCGCCCCGCAGGCGGGGCTCCAGGTGCTCCATGGCCCGCTGCATGGCCTCCGCCCCGGCGATGAGCTGGGGCAGAAAATACCGCTTCTCTTCGTAAAGGTCCCCCACCCTGACCACGGCCGGGATCATCGTGCCCTCGACCAGGGCGGAGATGTCGATGCCGGAGGACAGGGCTTCCTCGACGCGGGCGACGACGGCGTCCCGGTCCCCCTCCAGGATGGCCTCGGCCACCCGCCGGGCGGGATCCGCCGCGGTTGCCGGCTCCGGCTCCTTCCGGAGGGCGGAGAAGCGGCGGACGTAGGCGGCGGCGTTCCGGTCCTTCGCCAGGAGGACGTCGCCGGCCATTTTCAGGCTCATCAGCTCTTCCTGCGCCGGGTTGGCGATGGCCATCGTCAGGCCCATCGCCTGGGCCATGGCCAGGAAGGCACCGTTGATCCACCGCCGCTCCGGCAGGCCGAAGGACACGTTGGAGAGCCCCACAACGGTGCGGCAGCGGAGCGTCCGGGTGCACCACTCGACGGTCCGCAGGGTTTCCCGGGGCGCCGCCGGACGGGAGGCAGCGGTCATCACCAGGGCGTCCACCACAGCGTCCTCTTTCGTAAGCCCGTGGCGCCGCGCTTCCCGCAGGACTTCCCGCACGATGTCCCGCCTCTCCTCGAAGGTCTCCGGGACCTCGCGGCCCCTCAAGGGCAGGAGGATGTACATGGCGCCATAGCGGGCCGCCACCGGCAGCAGGCGTTCGAGCTTGTCCCGCTCTCCGGAGATGGAATTGATGAGGGCCCGGCCGGGATAAAGCCGCAGGGCCGCCTCGATGGTCTCCACCCGGGCGGAGTCGATCACCAGGGGCAGGGGGGTCACGTTGACGACGTGGCCGATGACCTCCCGGATGGCCTTCGCCTCGTCGATACCGGGGACGCCGACGTTGACGTCCAGGAGACCCGCGCCGGCCTCCTCCTGTTCCCGGGCCATGCGGCGGACCGTCTCCATGCTCCCCGCCCGCAACTCCTCCTGGAGGGCCTTCTTGCCGGTGGGGTTGATCCGCTCGCCCACGATCATCAGGGGTCCGTCCCCGAGGATCCGGCAGCCCCGGGCGGAGCTCAGCGCCGCCGGGGGACGGCGGAGCGGCGCCACGGGCTTCCGGCCCCGGAGGGCCTCCGCGAGGCCCCGGACGTGTTCCGGCGTGGTTCCGCAGCACCCCCCCAAGAGGTTCCCCCCCGCCTCGGCCATCGTGACGGCCTCGCGGGCGAAGGCCCCGGGGGTCATGTCGAAAACGGTTCGGCCGTCCACGAGGCTGGGCAGGCCCGCGTTCGGCTTCGCCACGAGGGGGACCCTGGCATAGGGCTTCACGGCCCGGACCATCTCCGCCATCGCCTCGGGCCCCACGGAGCAGTTGCAGCCCACCGCGTCGGCCCCGAGGCTCTGGAGGGTCACCAGGGCCGTCAGGGGATCCGTCCCGCCGAGGGTGCGCCCGTCGGCCTCGTAGGTCATGGTGACCACCGTGAAGGCGTCGGTCTCCTCCCGGACCGCCAGGAGGGCCGCCCGGGCCTCCTGGATGTCCATCATGGTCTCGATGGCGAACCCGTCGGCTCCCCCTTCCAGGAGACCCTGCACCTGCTCCCGGAAAACCGCCACGGCCTCCTCGAAGCCGAGGGGCCCGAAGGGCTCCACGAACCGGCCCGTGGGGCCGATGTCCCCGAAGACGAGCACGCCCTGACCGGCGGCCTCCCGGGCCAGCCGGACCAGGTCCCGGTTGATCTCCCGCACCCCCGCGATGCCGTACGTTTCCAGCTTGAGGCGGTTGGCCCCGAAGGTGCAGGTGTAGACGACATCCGCCCCGGCCTTCGCGTAGGCCCGGTGGATCTCCCCTGTTTGACGCGGGTGTTCGAGGCACCAGATCTCGGGGCAGACGCCGGCGGGCATTCCCCGCCTCTGGAGTTCCGTACCCGTGGCGCCGTCGAGAACCAGGATCCGCCCGGCCAGGATCTTCCGTATGCGCCGTTTCGCCGCCGCCCCGCTCGTCCTCATCTCGTCCCGCCTTCCTTCCGCTTCAGGTCCACCGCCCAGGAGGAGATCTTCCTCTCCCCCTCCATGAGGCACCCCCGCCCCCGGTAGAGCACGCTCGACGCGCGCAGGAGCGCCTCCGCGCCCCGGAGCCGGCCGTCCTCCGTCCCGTAGACGGAGAGGATCGTGTCGTCCACCAGGACGAAGCTCCCGCGGAGACGGCCGAGGGCGGGGTTTTCCGACACCCAGGAGGTGCGGTCGGTCCCCTCCTCGAAGGGGTCGACGACGTACCGGTTCCGGTACTCCACCGGCGGGTCCGCCGGGATGCGCATCCACGAGTCGTTGATCCAGCGGTCCCCCTCGTGGGTGATCCGGGACTCGCCGCTCACCGGGTAGAGAACGCCGATGGAGTCGACGTAGTACCCCCGGGCCTCCCAGAGGCCCTCTTCGAGGAGGAACGTGTGCTCAGGACTCATGGGCCCCTCCCGGCCCCGGCAGGATGCCCGTCAGGGCGATGACGGACTTCTCCGGCACGAGGAGGCTGTGGTCCGTCAGGGAGACGCCGATCCGGGAGAGGTCCAGGAGATTGTACAGGACCCGCTGGCTCTCCAGGGCCAGGTCCCCGTAGCCCGGGGAATACCGCCGTTTCAGCAGCCTCCGCCCCTCCCGGAGAAGGGTCCCGTTGACCCAGGCGGCGATCCAGTCGAGGGCCGCGTCGGTGATCTCGCTGGCAGCAGCGTCGAGAACAACCCCCCGGGTGGCGCTGCCGGTCGAGGTTTCCCGCGAGGCCACCGCCACGACATCCCCCCCCGCCGTAGCGGCCATCAGGAGGATCTCCGGGCAACCTTCCAGGAGACGGGACAGCTTCGCGCTCTCCAGCACCTCTCCCCCGGCCAGGACCGTGCGTCCGGCCTCCACGCTCAGGACCGGGATTCTGCGGGCCGCTCCCCGCAGCCGGATGAGGGACTCGGCCTCCCGGACGCACCGGTCCACCTCCCGCCGCCGCTCTTCCGGGAGCTCCGTTCGTCCGGGCCGCCAGCCGAGGCGGCGGTAGATCTCCCGGACGGGTGTGCGCAGGGGGATGGCGTCGAAAACGGTGACCGGTCCCGGCCGGCCGGGCGTGTCCTGCATGTTCGTGTCCCCCGGGGTGTTCGCGTCGTTCCGCCGGCGGTCCTTCCCGGCGCCGTCAGACTCCGTCCCGGATCTTCCCGACAACGGCGCTCCCCATGGCGGCGGTCCCGACCAGGGTCAGCCCCGCTCCGTCCCCGGCGATGTCCCGGGTCCGGAGGCCGTCCCGGAGGACCGCCCGGACCGCCTCCTCGATCCGCCGGGCCTCCGCCTCGAGGCCGAAGGAGTGGCGGAGCATCATGGCAACGGAGAGGATCGTCCCCAGGGGATTGGCCGCGTCCGTCCCGGCGATGTCCGGCGCGGAGCCATGGATGGGCTCGTACATCCCCCGGCCGTCCCCCAGGCTCGCCGAGGGCAGCATGCCGATGGAGCCGGTGATCATGGCCGCCTCGTCGCTCAGGATGTCGCCGAACATGTTCGTCGTGACGATGACGTCGAATTGGCGGGGGTTGCGGACCAGCTGCATGGCGCAGTTGTCCACGTACATGTGGCGGAGTGTCACCTCCGGGTAGTCCCGGCCGACTTCCGTGACCACATCCCGCCAGAGTTGGGTGCTTTCCAGGACATTGGCCTTGTCCACGGAGACCAGGTTCTTCCTCCGGGCCCGAGCCGCCTCGAAGCCCGTCTTCGCGATGCGGCGGATCTCCTCCTCCGTGTATACGAGGGTGTTGATCCCCACCCGCTGCCCTCCCTCCAGGCGGACGCCCCGGGGGGTCCCGAAATAGAGGTCTCCCGTCAGTTCCCGGACGAACAGGACGTCGGTCCCCTCGACGACGGACCGCTTCAGGGGGGAAGCGTCCAGCAGTTCCTCAAAAACGTGGACGGGGCGCAGGTTGGCGAAGAGGCCCAGGCGCTGCCGGAGCCCCAGGAGGGCCCGCTCCGGCCGGAGCGCATAATCGAGAGGCTCCCATTTGGTGCCGCCCACGGCCCCCAGGAGGACGGCGTCGGACTCCATGGCCAGGGACAGGCTCTGCTCCGGGAGGGGACCCCCGAGCCGGTCATAGGCGGCGCCGCCTGCGAGACCCTCGCGAATATCCAGGGAGAGGCCGGCTTGTTCCGACAGGGCCTTAAGGACCCGCAGGGCCTCCCGGACCACCTCGGGACCGATGCCGTCACCGGGGAACACGGCAATCCGGTAATGGCTGCGGCTCACGCGCCCCCCTTTCCGGCGGAACGCTTCTTTGCCAGGTGGTTCATGAGTCCCCCGTCCTTGAGCAGTTCCATCATGAACGGCGGGATGGGCTGGATGGCCAGGGTCTCCCCCTCCCCGCCAAGGATGCGGATCGTACCGGCGGCGCCGTCCACCTCGATCTCGGCCCCCTCGGGGACCCGGTCCCACAACTCGGCGGATTCGAAGATGGGGAGCCCCATGTTGAAGGCGTTCCGGTAAAAGATACGGGCGAAGCTCCGGGCCACGACGCAGGACAGGCCCGCCTCGCGGATGGCGATGGGGGCGTGCTCCCGGGAGGACCCGCAGCCGAAGTTCTCCCCCGCCACGATGACGTCGCCGGGGCGGATCTTCCGTACGAACTCCGGGTCGGCGTCCTCCATGCAGTGGGCGCCCATCTGCTTCGGGTCGTGGATGTTCATGTGCCGGGCGGGGTAGATCACGTCGGTGTCGACGTTGTCCCCGAATTTCCAGACGCGGCCCCGGAATTTCATCGAATCCCCCTACAGTTCGTCGGGCCCGGCGATCCGGCCCAGGACGGCCGAGGCCGCCGCCACGGCGGGATTGGCAAGGTAAACCTCGCTTTTCGGGTGGCCCATGCGGCCCACGAAGTTCCGGTTTGTCGTCGCCACGGCCCGCTCGCCCTCCGCCAGGATCCCCATGTGGCCGCCCAGGCAGGCGCCGCAGGTGGGGGGGCCGATGACGGCGTCGGCGGCGAGGAAGGTCTCCAGGAGCCCCTCCCGGAGGGCCATTCCGTATACCTCCGGCGTGGTGGGGACGACAATGAGGCGCAGCCCCGGCGCCGCCTTCCGCCCCTTGAGGAGCGACGCGGCGATGCGCAGGTCCTCGATGCGGCCGTTCGTGCAGGAGCCGATATAGACCTGGTCGACGGGGACGTTCCCCACGTCGCGGATTCCCCGGGTGTTGGACGGCAGGTGGGGAAAGGCCACCTGGGGCTCCAGGGAATCCAGGTCCACCTCCAGGCGGCTGATGTACCGGGCGTCCGGGTCGGAGTCAAGGAGGACGCCGGTCCGGCCGGCCCGCTCCCTCACGTAGGCCTCCGCCACGGCGTCGGGGGCGAAGATCCCGCTCTTGGCCCCCGCCTCGATGACCATGTTGGCCATGGTCAGCCGGTCCGCCAGGGACAGCGCGGAAACGCCGTCTCCCTTGAACTCCATGGCCTTGTAGAGGGCCCCGTCGACGCCGATCCGGCCGATGACGTGGAGGATGACGTCCTTTCCCGAGACCCAGCGCCCCGGGCGACCCTTGAGAACGATCTCCATGCTCTCGGGGACCCGGAGCCAGGCCTCGCCGGTCATCATGACCGCCGCCAGGTCCGTGCTCCCGACACCGGTGGCGAAGGCCCCCAGGGCGCCGTAGGTGCAGGTGTGGCTGTCGGCGCCGATGACCACGTCGCCGGGGACGACGATCCCCTTCTCGTGCAGCAGGACGTGCTCGACACCGCACCGGCCCCCCTCGTAGTAGTGGGTCAGGCCCTGCTCCCGGGCGAACTCCCGGAGGATTTTCACCTGGCCCGCCGACAGGATGTCTTTGTTGGGGGTGAAGTGGTCCGCCACCAGGACGACCTTCGCGGGATCGAAGACCTTCGTGCCCCCGGCCTTTCGGAACTCGGCAATGGCGATGGGGGCCGTGATGTCGTGCCCCAGGGCCACGTCCACCCGGGCGTTGACGAGCATCCCCGGACGGATCTCCGTGAGATCGGCGTGCCGGAGAAGGATTTTTTCGGTGATCGTGAGGCCCATGAAGGTTCGCTCCAGGAATGTGCCGGATGGCGACCTTTCTATAATATCTCCGCCCGTTAATCAACCCGAACATTCCGGGGCACCTCCAACGGGGAGGTGGCCGCGGCGAGGGGCAAGGGCAACGCCGCAGGCAATCCCTTTTCATCGACCCGCAAAAAAAAGAGGCCGGAGGTCTCAAACCCTCCAGCCTCTTCTCTATATCAGGCGCCAAGCGCCGGTTGGGAACTTACCAGCCCCGGGGACCCATCCCCCGACCCGGGCCGGGACCGAACCCCGGGCCGTCGCAATCGGCTCCCGCCCCCCGGCCGAAGCCGGGACCGAAACCGCGGCCGAAGCCGGGACCGCGGGCCTGGACCTGGGTCCGCTGTTCAGGGGTCAGGAGGTTCAGCACCTGGAGCCGGTGCTTCGTGGCCTTCTCCTGGATCTGCGTCCGGATGGCCTGGATTTCCCGGTTGACCTTGAGGATCTTCTCCTCGCTCGGGCTGGCTTCCAGCCAGATGGTGCGAAGTTCTCCCCGCTTCGCGAACAGGGCCGCCTGGAGGGGCTGCACGTCCTTCTGGTGGGCCAACCGCAGGGCCTGCACCTTCTGGTTCTGCTCCGCCGTCAGTTCCAGGCCGGCCGGTCCGCCCGCGTCGCCGCTGTAGCAGGGTCCGCGGCCCCAGCCGCGCCCCCCGCCCGGCCCCCAGGCCCAGGTTGTGGTGGCCATGAGGACGATGGCCAGGACTGCCACCGCTGTCATCCATTTCTTGCCTTTCATGTCAGGATCTCCTTTCTGTCGATCGCACTGTCCGATTTATTTTTCCGCTTGGACTTGTGCGTTGCTTCCCTTTTGCATGGGAATAAAGCAACGGCCGTGCCAAAACAGGGAGAAATTTTCATTTCATTGGAATCACGTATGTATTCTGAAAGCAGCACCCGTCCGACACGCCTTGCGGAACAGGAGAGCGAAAAAGAGTGGATACGGAATATCCATCCGTGGTATCCGTTTGGATACAAAATATCCACTCGCATCAGGAGATGTTTCGGATGACGGCCCGGCCGCCACGGATCCAATCCAGACGCAATCCCCTCGGAAGGTCTTTCTGGACCGGCCTCTCGCCCTGGCTCGTCCTCGGCGTCGCCCTGATCCTCGCCCCCCTGTTCAGTTGGATGACCGTGGTGAACCTGAGCCGCCACGAGGCCTTCATGAACCAGCTCCTCCTGGAGAAGGGGGAGGCCCTGATCCGGTCTTACGAGGCGGGGGCCCGCACCGGCCTGGGGCTCCACCGCTGGGGCTACCTGGAACTGCAGAAGCTCCTCATCGAAACGGCCCAGCAGCAGGGGATCGACTACATGGTCGTCGTGGACGGCGAGGGGATGATCCTGGCGGACAGCGACCCCTCCGCCGTCGGCCGGCCCTACGGCTCCGGCCTGGACCTCCGGGAGATCGCCCGCTCCTCGGAGGCCCGGTGGCGCCTGGTGCCCAACCCGGCGGGGGCGGACAGCTTCGAGGTCTTCCGCGGGTTCCGGCCCGGCGCCGGCGGACCTCCCTTCGGCCCAGGCGGGCGGATCCCGCCTCCAGTGAACCCGGAGTCGATCCGCGAGCTGATCGTTTTCGTCGGCCTGGACACGACGCCCCTCGAGGACATCCGGAAGCGGCAACGCAACCAGTCCATCGGGCAGGGCATCCTCTTCCTGCTCACCGGGTGCGCCGGCTTCCTGGCCCTGTTTCTCGTCCAGGGCTGGCGGACCGCCCGGCAGTCCCTCTCCCGGATCAAGGCCTTCTCGGACCGACTGGTGGAGCGCATGCCCATCGGGCTCCTGGCCATCGGGACCGACAGCGTCATCGCCGCCTGCAACCAGTCGGCGGAAGCGATCCTCGGGCTCGCGCCCGGAGGCGCGGACGGGCGGCCGGCCCGGGATGTCCTTCCCCCTTGCCTGATGGACCTGTGGAAGGAGTTGCAGGAAACCGGGAAAACCCTGGAGCGGGATCTGGAATGTCACTGGGAGGATGGCCGTGACGTTCCCCTGGAGGCCCTGGCCACGCTCCTGGAATCGGAGGAGGGAGCGCCCCTGGGGGCCATCCTCCTCTTCCGGGACGTCACGGAACTGAGACACTTAAAGGAGGAGGTCGCCCGGAGCCAGCGGCTGGCTTCCCTGGGCAGCCTGGCCGCCGGCATGGCCCACGAGATCCGCAATCCCCTGAGCTCCATCAAGGGGTTCGCCACCTATTTCCGGGAACGCTACCGGGACATCCCGGAAGACAGGGACACGGCGGACATCCTGATCCAGGAGGTGGACCGGCTCAACCGGGTCATCACGCAGTTGCTGGAGTTCGCCCGCCCCCTGACGCTCCAGCAGGTGCCCGTTGACCTGGCGGAAGCGGCCGAACGGGCCCTCCAGGTCATTTCCGGCGAGGCCCGGGAAAAGGGAATCTCCCTGGAAACCAGAATCCCCCGGGACCTTCCGAAGGTTCCGGCGGACCCGGACCGGCTGCAGCAGGTTTTCCTCAACCTGTACCTGAACGCCCTGGCCGCCATGGAGCCCGGCGGGGTCCTCACGACGGCGGCATCGACCGCCCCGGATGGGACCGTCCGCGTGCAGATCACGGACACGGGCGCCGGCATCCCGGAAGAGGACCTGAGCCGCGTCTTCGACCCCTACTACACGACCAAGCCGTCGGGGACGGGCCTGGGCCTCGCCATCGTCCACAAGATCGTCGAGGCCCACGGCGGCGACATCCGCCTGGAGAGCGAGCCGGGCCAGGGAACGACCGTATCGGTCCGAATCCCCGCCGGAAAGGAAAAGGCATGAAAAGAGAACACATCCTGATCGTGGACGACGACCGGGCCCACCGGACCATGCTCCGGACCCTCCTGGGCGGCTGGGGATATGCCGTCAGCGAGGCCGACGACGGCGGTGCCGCCGTTGCCGCCGTCCGGGAGGGCCCCTTCGACCTGATTCTCATGGACATCCGGATGATCAAGGTCTCGGGCCTGGAGGCCCTGGCGGAGATCAAGGCCTTCAACCCCGCCATCCCGGTGATCCTCATGACCGCATACGCCTCCGTGGAAACCGCCGTCTTGGCCCTCAAGAAGGGCGCCTACGACTACCTCACGAAACCCCTGGATTTCGACGAACTGAAACTCACTATCCAGCGGGCCATGGAACACCTTCGCCTGGCCGAGGAGAACCGGCTCCTCCGGGAAAGCCTCGAGAGCCGGTTCGACCGCACAAACATCCTGGGACATTCCGCCGCCATGACCCGGCTCCTGGAAACGGTCGCCCAGATCGCCCCCACGGAGGCGACGGTCCTCGTCACGGGGGAATCCGGAACGGGCAAGGAGCTGATTGCCGGGGCGATCCACTACGGAAGCCTGCGGAAGGACGGCCCCTTCGTCAAGATCAACTGCGCCGCCCTGACGGAAAGCCTTCTGGAGTCGGAACTCTTCGGACACGAGAAGGGGTCCTTTACCGGGGCGGACCGGCGCAAGGAGGGAAAGTTCCGCCAGGCCGACGGGGGCTCCCTCTTCCTCGACGAGGTGAGCGAAATGTCCCTGGGCATGCAGGTGAAGCTCCTCCGGGCCCTCCAGGAGCGGGAGATCACGCGCGTGGGGGGGAGCGACGTCCTCCGGGTGGACGTGCGGATCATCGCCGCCACCAACAAGGACCTGCTCCAGGAGACGGGCCAGGGCCGCTTCCGGGAGGACCTTTACTACCGCCTGAACGTGGTCAACCTCACCATGCCGCCCCTCCGGGAACGCCGGGAGGACGTCCCGCTCCTGGCCCAGCATTTCCTGGCCCTCTTTGCGGAGAGGAACCGGAAGGACATCAAGGGATTCACGCCCCGGGCCATGGACCGCCTGCTCCGGCACCCCTGGCCGGGGAACGTGCGGGAACTCATGAACGCCGTCGAGCGGGGCGTGGTCCTGGCGAGGTCGGAGTGGCTCGGCGAGGAGGAACTGGCCCTGACCTTCCCCGACGGCCCTCCCGGCGCAGCGGCGGAGCCGCCGCCGGAGCCGGCGCTTGCCGTTGAGGGGACATCCCTGGACGAACTGGAGCGGGCCGCCATCCTGAAGACGCTCGAAGGAGTGGGCGGAAACAAGAGCGAGGCGGCCCGCCGGCTGGGCATCACGCGCCGGACCCTTCACAAGAAACTCAAGCAGTACGGATTGATGTAGGGGGGGCGATGAAGGTCCTGGTTTGCATCAAGCAGGTCCCGGACGACGACGCCCCGGTCGCGCCGGACGCGGGGGGGACACGCTGGAGGGCACTGGAGGGAACGGACTGGCGGATCAACCGCTACGACGAACACGCCCTGGAGGAGGCCCTGCGGATCCGGGAAGCCGTCCCGGGCACCCGGATCGACGCCGTCTCCGCCGGTCCCCCGCGGGTCCGGGCCGCCCTGCGGCGGGCCCTGGAGATGGGCGCCGACGAGGGAATCCACATCTTGCGGGAAGACGACCGGAACCCGATGCCCTCCGAAACGTCGGCCCTCCTGGCCGCCTGGGCGGGAGGCCGGGACTACGACCTGATCCTGGCGGGGACCCTCTCGGAGGACGACATGCACGGTCAGACGGGTCCCATGCTGGCGGCCCGTCTCGACTGGCCCTGGGCCACCTCGGTGATCCGCCTGGACGCCCGCCCGGAGGCGGAAACCGGCGCGAAAGGGCCGTCCATCCTCGTGGAAAGGGAAATGGAGGGAGGGAAACGGGAGATCCTGGCGATCCGCCTCCCGGCGCTCGTCGCGGTCCAGACGGGGATCAACCGCCCCCGCTATCCGGCTCTGTCCCACGTCCTCCGGGCCCGCTCCCAGGTGCTGGTGGAGGTCCCGGAAGACGCGCTCCCCGCCCCGGAGATCCGGGAACGCCCCCTCCGGGTGTCGCCCCCGCCGGCGGCCTCGTGCCGCTTCCTGGAAGGGACCCCGGAGGAAAAGGCCCGGGAACTCCTCCGGATCCTCCACGACCGTTCCCTGCTCTGAGGCGTTCCTCCGGGCCTGCAAGGACCCCCGGCCAGCGGGCGGCTGCCGTCGGCGGTCACCCGCGGTCCTCGCACTCCTACCGGTTGAAGAGGGCCTTCTCCTCCTCCTCGGTCCGCTCCCGGACCTCGGAACGCCACGGATTGCAGTAGGACCGGCACCCAAGCCCCGCCTGGAGTTGCTCCCGGATAAAGTGGGACATGCCCCCGGGTTCCACCATCAAGCCGCAGATGTAGCGCTTTCCGTTCCACTTCAGTTCCGGGCAGCGGCGGTCCGGGTTCCCCGGGTGCCGGTGCAGGCCGAAGGTGCAGGTTTGTCGGATGCAGCAATAGCCGCATCCGACGCAATCGTGGCGGTTCGATTCCTCCCGCATCATGAGCGACGGCCTCCCGGTTCCCCGAAGGGGGCGAAACGCCCGCACCATACGGCATCGGCGGCGGGCCTGTCAAAGAAAACCGCCGCCCCCGGGGGGGCGGCCGAATTCCGTTGACGGGAAAAACGGAAAAGTGATAGGCCTGCCCCGAATTGTCCGGACCAGGGAGAGCGCCATGTTTCTGAAACAGATGCAGGTCGGAATGATGGCCGTCTTCGCCTACATCGTGGGCGACCCGGAGACGGGGGAGGGGCTCGTCATCGATCCGGCGGCGAATGCCGCGGGCATCCTCGACGAAGCCGGCCGGCCGGGCCTCACGATCCGGTACATCGTGAACACCCACGGCCACGTGGACCACATCTCGGGCAACCTGGACATGAAGAAGAAGACCGGCGCCCAGGTGGTGATCCACGAGGCCGACGCGGACATGCTGACCTCCACGCCGGCGATGATGCTCGCCATGTTCCGGGCCCAGAAGTCCCCCGCCGCGGACCTCACCGTGAAGGACGGTGACGCGATCACGGTGGGCGGCGTGTCGCTCCGGGTCATCCACACCCCGGGCCACACCCCCGGGGGAATGGCCCTCTACACGGAGGGATACGTCTTCACGGGAGACACGCTGTTCGTCGAGGCCGTGGGGAGGACGGACCTTCCCGGGGGCTCCTGGCAGGTCATGAGCCGCTCCATCCGGGAGCGGTTGCTGACCCTCCCCGACGACACGGTCGTCCTGCCGGGCCACAACTACGGACGCCGTCCCACCTCCACGATCGGCCACGAGAAGAAATTCAATCCCTTCCTGCGATGACCGGGCACCGGCCGGGCAGGGAAGAGACCCAGCAGACGGAGACAGAACCGACATGAGGGAATCGAAGGGCCTGATGGAAACGAACCTGAGCGGCCTGAAACGGGCGGGGCGCGGAAAGGTCCGCGACGTGTACGACCTGGGGGAGCACCTCCTCATCGTGACGACAGACCGGATCTCCGCCTTCGACGTGGTCATGCCCAACCCCATCCCCGGGAAGGGGCGGATCCTGACCCGCATGTCGGCCTTCTGGTTCGGGAAGATGGCGGACCTCGTGCCGCACCACCTGGTTTCGGTCGATCCGGCCGATTATCCGGCGTCCTGCACTCCCCACCGCGAAATCCTGGAGGGACGCTCCATGATGGTCAAGAAGGCCCGGCCCCTGCCCGTGGAGTGCATCGTCCGCGGGTACCTGAGCGGATCGGGCTGGCAGGACTACCGGAAGAGCCGCTCCATCTGCGGCATCCCCCTGCCGGAAGGGCTCCTGGAATCGTCCCGCCTGCCGGAGCCCCTGTTCACGCCCACCACCAAGGCCGAGATCGGTCAGCACGACCTGCCCATGACCCGCCGGGAAATGGAGGGCCTCATCGGGGCGGAACGGACGGAGCAGGTCATCGGGTTGAGCGTCGCCATCTACCGGCGGGCCGCCGAGCGGGCCCTGAAAGCGGGCATCATCATCGCCGACACGAAGATGGAATTCGGCCTCCTGGACGGCGAACTGATCCTCATCGACGAGCTCTTGACCCCCGACTCGTCCCGTTTCTGGCCCGCCGACACGTACGAGGAGGGGCGTTCCCAGATGAGTTTCGACAAGCAGTTCCTCCGGGACTACCTGCTCTCCCTGTCCTGGGACCAGAAACCGCCGGCGCCGGGCCTCCCCGAGGATATCATCCGGAAGACCCTGGGACGCTACGAAGAGGCCCTGCGGCGGCTGACGGAATAGCGGGCTCCGCCTTGACAGACCTGACCCCTATGATTAGTTTAACACGCCGGATGAACCACCCCGGTCCCGTTATCCGTTCACACTCCGGACCGGGGCGGTCCCACAATCCATCATGAAGCGCCAGACACTTCCCGACTACAAGGAAAAACAGCGGATCCTCTACCTCGACGCGACGGCGCCCGCCGCGCTGTCCACCCTGGGAGACCGCTATGCCGACGCCGGCCGGATCTCCGATGCCATCGAGGCTTACGGCCGGGCGCAGGATGAAGGGAAACTCCGCTCCCTGCTGGCCCGCGCCGAGGAGGAGGGGGACGTCCAGTTCTTTCTCCAGACCCTCCGTGCCCTGGGCCGCGAGGCAACCACGGAGGAGTGGACAAGGCTCGGCGAGCGGGCCTTCCGCAAAGGCCGGCTCACCTTCGCCCGCCATGCCTTCGAAAAGGGAGGCCATGCCGAGGGGCTCCGGAAGGTCAACGAAGCCGGGAAGGCGGGGGCGACAGGCGGAGGAATTCCATGAGCAAGCGCTGCTATTACGAGGTCCTCGAGGTCAAGCGGGGGGCCACCGAAGAGGAGTTGAAAAAGACTTACCGCCGGCTGGCCATGCAGTATCACCCGGACCGGAATCCCGGGGACCGGGAGGCGGAGGACAAGTTCAAGGAGGCAGCGGAGGCTTACGAGGTCCTGAGCGATCCCCAGAAGCGGGAGATCTATGACCGCTACGGCCACGAAGGGCTCACCAGCAGCGGGTTCCAGGGCTTCTCCGGGTTCGACGACATCTTCAGCAGCTTCGGCAGCATCTTCGAGGACATTTTCGGCTTCCGCGGCGGCCGGTCCCGCTCGGCGGCCCGGGCCGGCGCGGACCTTCGCTACGATCTCTCCCTTTCCTTCATGGAGGCCGTGACGGGCGTCTCCCAGGACATCGACATCGAGAAGCTCGAGCCATGCCACGAGTGCGAAGGTTCCGGTTCCGCCCCGGGAACGGCGCCGGTCACCTGCGGTCGCTGCCGGGGTCGTGGTCAGGTCACCCAGACGAGCGGGTTCTTCAGCATCAGCTCCACCTGTCCGTCCTGCCGGGGGCAGGGATCGGTCATCACGAGTCCCTGCAAGACCTGCGGGGGCTCCGGGAGGGAGCGCGTCCGCAAGACCGTGACCCTCAAGATTCCCGCCGGCGTCGAAACGGGCTCCCGCCTGCGCCTCCGGGGAGAGGGCGAAAAGGGACATTACGGGGGGCCCGGCGGGGATCTGTACGTATTTCTGCACGTGGAACCCCACGAATTCTTCGAGCGCAACGGCGACGACATCTATTGCCGTATCCCCATCACCTTCGTCCAGGCCGCCCTCGGCGCCAGCATCGAGGTTCCCACCCTGGAGGGCTCGGAGAAGCTGAAAATCCCCCGGGGAACCCAGGGCGGAAAGATCTTCCGCCTGAAGGGCCGGGGCATCTCCCGCCTCCGGAGCCACGGGCGGGGCGACCAGATCATCGAAACGGTCGTCACCATCCCGACCTCGCTGAACCGGAAGCAGGAAGAACTCCTGAAGGAGTTCGAGAGCCAGGGCGGAGCGTAATTCCCCACCTTCGATCCCCTCTCGGTTGCCCGTGACGGCTTCCGGGAAATGTGATACAAGGCCGATACCACCGGTGCCGGCGGCCTGTCCGCCCATTCCGCACCGGAGGCCACCAACTCCAGAACGCAGAAGGAGGTGCCATGAAGGACAAGTGGAAGAGAGCGCTGGTGGTGATGTTCGGGGTCTTGCTGCTTGCCGGATGCGGTGCGGAAACGGCCCTGATCGTGGGGGGGGTCGCGGCGGCGGGAGCCGGTGGAGGAACCTACGCGTACCTCACCGGGGAGATGAAGACGGACTACTATTACCCCATGGACAAGACCTGGGCGGCCTGTGAAAAGACCGTGGCGGGCATGAAGGGCCGGGACGTCGTGCCGGACCGGAAGATCGGCGAGGGGACCATCAAGGCCGCCATCGACGGGGAGGATGTGGTCATCACACTCAAGTACAAGGACAAGGCCGTCACGAACGTCTCCGTCCGGGTGGGGCTCTTCGGCAACAAGGTCTCCTCCCAGCTCATCCACGACCGGATCCGGGAAAACTTCCCGAAGGCCCCGGAAGCCGCGGCACCTCTCACGAGGTAGCGACGCACGCTCCCCGTCGGCGGCCGCAGGCGCCCATGAAAAACAAACTGGTCCTGGGGATCCTGTTGAGTGCGATTCTGGTGTGGCTGTCCGTGAGAGGCATCCGCTTCCAGGACGTGGCGGAAGGGTTCCGGTCGATCCGCTACGGCTACATCGCCCTGGCGGTCGGGGGCATGCTGGTGATGCAGGTCCTCCGCTCCTGGCGCTGGGGGCTCATCCTGCAACCCCTCGAAGCGGTCCGCCCGTGGACCGTCTTCGAAGTGACGAACGTGGGTTTCCTGGCCATCACCGCCCTGCCGGCCCGGATGGGGGAGCTCGTCCGGCCCTACCTCATCTCCGGGAAAAGCGGCATCCGCATGACCGCGGCCCTCGGCACGATCCTGGTGGAGCGGGTCATGGACGGCACGGCGGTGCTTCTCCTGGCCATGGCGGCCCTTTTCTGGACCCCCTTCCCGCCCTGGCTCGTCCGCTCCGGGATCCTCTTCGGATCGATCATGCTGGGTTTGATCGTCCTGATGATCGTTCTGTCCCTCCGGCGGGAATCCGCGCTGCAGGCGGCGGACCTGTTCATCCGCCGGCTCCCGGAACGCTTTGCCTCCCCCCTCCGACGGATGATCCACCATTTCATCGACGGGTTCCGGATCGTCCGGGACGTCGGCCTTCTCGGCCGCGTCGCGGCGTTGTCGCTGCTGATCTGGGTGGTGGACGTGACCATCATCTACGCCATGTTCGCCGCCTTTTCCCTTTCCCTCTCGTTCACGGCGGCCCTGGTGGTGATGGTGGTCCTCCTGATCGGGATCGCCATTCCCACGGCCCCGGGGTTCATCGGGAACTGGCACTACGCCTGCATCCTGGGACTCGGGATCTTCGGCATTCCCAGGGCTGAGGCGCTGCCCTTCGCCGTGGTTTTCCACTTCGTTTCCGTGCTGTTCACCGTGACGTTGGGGCTGGCGTTCCTTCCCTTCGTGCAGTTTTCCCTGGCGGATCTCAAGCGGCAGATGGGGGCCGGCGGCGAGGGTGGCTGATCAGGACGGCTGGGAGTCGCGGTCGTCGGATTTCGCCTCGAGTCCGAAGGACTTGATCTTCCGGTGGAGGTTGCTCCGCTCCAGCCCGATGGCTTCCGCCGTCCGGGAAATGTTCCCTTCGTATTCCTTCAGTTTCTTCAGGATGAACTGCTTCTCGAAGTCCAGACGGGCCTCCCGGAGAGAGTCCGGTTCGGCGGAGAAAAGGGCCGCGTCCGGCGGAAGTCCGTTCCCCTCCTTCTGGAGCAGGGGAATGTCCGCCTCGCCGATGACCTTCCCGGGCGCCATGATGACGAGGCGCTCGATGATGTTCTTCAGTTCCCGGACGTTCCCCGGCCAGTCGTGCCGCATGAGGGCCGCCATGGCCTCGTCGCTTACGGTCTTTTCCGCTTCCCCTTCCTTGAGCGAAAAGTCGCGGATGAAACGGCCGACCAGAAGCGGGATGTCCTCCCGCCGCTCTCGCAGGGGTGGCACGAGCAGGGGGATGACGTTCAGCCGGTAGTAAAGGTCCTGCCGGAACCGCCCGTCCTCCATTTCCCGCTCCAGGTCCTTGTTGGTGGCCGCCAGGACCCGGACGTCCGTGGAAATGAGCCGGTTCCCCCCCACCCGCTCGAAGGTCTTCTCCTGCAGGATGCGCAGGATTTTCGCCTGGGCCTTCTGGCTCATGTCGGCCACCTCGTCGAGGAAGATGGTGCCCTCGTTGGCCAGGTCGAACTTGCCCCGCTTCTTGGACGTGGCCCCCGTGAAGGCGCCCTTTTCGTGCCCGAAGAGCTCGCTCTCGATCAGTTCCTCCGGAATGGCTGCGCAGTTCACCTCCACGAAGGGTTTGCCGGCCCTGCGGCTCTTCCGGTGGATGGACCGGGCCACCAGCTCTTTCCCGGTCCCGTTTTCCCCCATGATGAGGATCCAGGCATTGGTGGGGGCAACGATGGAGATCATCTCCTTGAGTTCCGTGATGACGGGGCTCCGGCCCGTGAGCTCGTAGTCCTGGGTGAGCTTCTGCCGGAGGAAGACGTTCTCCTCCTCCAGCCGCATCATGTCCACCGCGTGGTTGATCACCAGGATCACCTTCTCCAGGGAGAGGGGCTTCTCGATGAAGTCGAAGGCCCCGAGCTTGGTCGCCCGGACAGCCGTCTCGATGGTCCCGTGGCCGGACATCATGACCACCCGGGTCTGGGGATACTCGGTCTTCATGACCTTGAGGGCCTCGATCCCGTCCATGCCCGGGAGCCAGATGTCCAGGAGGACCAGGTGCGGGACTTCGTCCTCCATCATGCGGAGGGCTTCCTCGGCGCTCGCCGCGGTCTGGACCTCGTACCCCTCGTCGCTGAGGATGCCCCCCAGGGACTGGCAGATGCTCTTCTCGTCGTCGACGATGAGAATGGTCTTATGCATGTTCCGTTTCCAGGTTGGGCTGCTTCATGACCGCACTTCCGTTCCCCTCCGTCACGGGCAGCCAGAAGGACACGACGGTTCCACAGGGCGCATTGTCCGCCACCCGGACCTCGCCCTGGTGATCGGAGATGATGGAACTGACAATGGCGAGGCCGAGGCCGGTGCCGGACTTCTTCGTCGAGAAATAGGGCTCGAAGATCTTCATCTTGTAACTCGGCGGCACCCCGCAGCCGTTGTCCGCCACGGCCACCGTCACCCGCGCGCCCTGCCGGTCGTAGGAGGAGCGGACGGCGATCCGGCCGTCGGTGTTCTGAACCGCCGCCACGGCGTTGTCGAGAAGATTGACCATGACCCGCTTGATCTGCTCGGCGTCGAGGAGAAGCCGGGGGACTTCCGGGTCGAGGTCCAGGTCGAAATGGAGATCCCTGTGGGCATCCTGGAAGAGGACCACCGGATCGACGACGACTGCGTTGAGGTCGTTGGGCGTCGGGTTTGTCACGGGCATCCGGGCGTACTGAGAAAAGGCGTTCACCAGGTTTTTCAGGACGTCCACCTGGTCGATGATGGTTTTCGTGCACTCGTGGAACACCCTGGCGTCTTCCCCGAGGCTCTCCCCGTAGCGCCGCTGGAGTCTCTGGGCAGAAAGCTGAATCGGCGTCAAGGGGTTTTTGATCTCGTGGGCCATCCGCCGGGCCACCTCCCGCCAGGCCGCGGCCCGCTCGGCCTTCTGCAGTTCCGTCAGGTCCTCGAAGACCACCACCACACCCATGTCGCGCCCTTCGTCGTCCCGGATGCCCGTCGCGGTCATGAGGATCGTGATGGCCCGGCCATCGACGCCGATTTCCATCTGCTTGCGGATGGATCCCTCGGGGCTCTCGGCCATCTCCTGGAGCAGTTCCCGGGCGAGCCCCATCTGCTCCTCCGTCAGGATCTCGCCATAGGACTTCCACAGGATTCGATCCATGGGAATGTGGAGCATCCGTTCCGCCGCCCGGTTGACGGTGGTCACAACGCCGTCGCGGTCCACGGCGATGACGCCCGCCGAGACGTTGCCCAGCACCGTTTCCATGTACTTCCGGCGCTCTTCCAGGTCCTCGTTCGCCTCCTCGAGACGCTGGTTTGATTTCTTCAACTCCCGGGTCATGGCGTTGAACGACTGTCCCAGGACGCCGATCTCGTCGTCCCCGGCCAGGTTGATCTGGTGATCCAGATCGCCGGCAGCGATCTTCCGGGTGGCCTCCGCCAGGTCCTGGACAGGCTCGGTGATGCCCTTCGCCAGGAACAGCCCGAACCAGGTGGCGGAAAAGAGAATCAGGAGCGTCACCACCGACAGGGTGATGATATAGGTCAACTTGACGGGATTTTTCAGAATTTTCAGCTGCCGGTACTGCTCCGAGGCGGTGGAGACGACGGCCATCTTCTCTACCATGGCCTTGGGCATGATGTAGCTGACCGTGACGTACCCGATGACCTCCCGCGGGCTGAGCGGCGTGTAGACCGGTGCGATGCCCCGAATGATCTCTCCCGCCGGGGTGGATTGAATCTCCGCGACCTCCTGTCCGGCGTAAATCTCCTCCCGCTGCGAGGCCGTCAGGGTGGAGGGGGGAACGGCTTCTCCGGCGGCGTCCCGGACCATCACGCCCTCCCGCTTGCTGTCAAAATTCACTTCCAGAACGGCCATGTTGAGGCTGGTTTGCCTTCGTTCCATCAGGGCTTTCAGATAGGGCAGCTTGTCGCCCTCATAGAGGCGGTTGTCCGTGATTTCCCCGCTGATGCCGCGGGCGTGGTGTCTGGCGTATTCGGTCCCCTGCTGGTAGTAGAACTGGGCCACCTCCAGGGTGGTGTTCAGCGCGTCTCCCAACCGGACGTTGAACCAGCTCTCGATGCTGTACGAGAGGAAATTGATGGACACGACGAACAGCAGGACCGTGGGAATCAGGGACAGGCTGACGAAGGCCGCCACCAGCTTGGCTCGCCATTTCGACCCGATGACGCCGCGCCGGCGCTCGAAGACGAGCTTCACCACGTTGCGGACGATCAGGAAGATGAGGAGAATGATCAGGATGATGTTGATGTTGATGAAGCCGAAGATGAGGACGTTGTCCGAAATGGAAAGCACGTGGCCGCGCCAGGAGACGTTGCTCTCCACGAAGGACAACAGAAGGATCAGGGCCACCGTCAGGAGAATGATGATCCGTTCCCGCCTTCTCTTGCGGGCTTCCTTCTCGTCGATTGCCGGGTTCCGCCGTTTCGTCTTCATTCTCGATAGATAAACCGGTATTTATGCCAGGGCGTCTCCAGGTCCCACAGGGAGACGAACAGGAAAACGTATTCCAGCCGGAGGGGCAGGCGTACCCGGTTCAGCGTGGCCTTCACCAGGAGGGAATATTCCTGGTTCTTTGCCAGCAGCCCCACCGAGGCGACGGGAAACCCGTTCAGGTCTGCCATGGCGGTCTTCGCATCGCCGAGGGTCTGAAACACCGCCGGCTCTTTCCCGTTGTCCTCCGCGACCTGGAAGATTTTCTTCAGGTTGTCGTACTTGAGCGTGCGGCTCACCTCGATTCCGGAAACCCGACTGTCCAACCACCAGGAGCGCTCCTGGTACACGTTGGCGGAGAAGGTGAACCGGATGGGCAACCCGGCCATGACCGCCGTTTCCATGTCCCGGGTAAAGCCGTCGGACACCTTGCCGTACAGGAGAACCCTCTCTCCCTTGGTGGTCACGAGAATGTCCCGGATGCGCGGATCCGCAGCGGCGGCGGAAGCGGCAAGAACGGCGGTCAACAGCAGGGCCGCGGCCGCAACAAGCAAACCGTTGTGTTTCATGAAGGGTGGTTCTCCCATGGACGCATTTTTCCCCACGACCGGACTCCGCGGGCCACGCGGAGACGATGGCGGGAGCACCAAGGCGGGATCTTATGGGAGTGTCGCGGAAATTGCAAGCCCCGGGTACGTCGCCCGGAGCCGGCAACAAGGCGGGAAGATTGGGATTTTTTTAAGGACCGTCAAGCCCGGGCGCTGTCGAGGATCCGGCAGGCCGGAATGCGCAGGGAGCGGAACCGCTCCGGGGCGGGTTCCCCGGGGGAATGATCGATGATCTCCCGGTTTTCCTCCCGGGACATCAGTTCCTTCAGGAGGAGGTTGTTCAGCTTGTGGCCCGACTTGTAGGCCACGAAATGGCCGATGATGGGCATGCCCAGGAGGGCCAGGTCGCCAACGGCGTCGAGGATCTTGTGCTTCACGAACTCGTCGGGGAACCGGAGGCCTTCCTTGTTGATGACCCGCTGGTCGTCCAGGACCACGGCGTTCCCGAGGGAACCGCCCAGGGCCAGCCCCCGGGCCTGCAGGTACTCGACGTCGCGCAGGAATCCGAAGGTGCGGGCGGAGCAGATCTCCCGCTCGTAACTCTCGTCGGTGAGGGTCATGCTGAAGGACTGCTGGCCGATGACGGGATGCTTGAAATCGATCTTGTAGGTCATCCGGAATTCCGGGGCCGGGAGGAACATCGCCGTCCCCACTGCGTCGGAAACCGAGACTTCCTGGCGAACCACCAGGAATTTCTTGTATTTTTCCTGGGTCCTGGTTCCCACACCCTTGAGCATCTCCACGAAGGGCCGGGCGCTGCCGTCCATGATGGGGACCTCCGGGGCGTCCAGTTCCACGATGGCATTGTCGACGCCCATGCCCCGGAAGGCCGACAGGAGGTGTTCCACGGTGGAAACGCTGGCCCCGTTCGTGCCGATGGTCGTGGCCAGGGTCGTGTCCGCCACGTTGTTGTAATCCGCCGGGACCCGGTTCCCCGAGTTGAGGTCCGTGCGGACGAACACAATCCCCTCGTCCACGCCGGCGGGCCGGATCGTCATGGAAACTTTCCGCCCCGAGTGCAACCCGGTGCTGCGACAATATATTTCCGTTTTGAGCGTTCTCTGCAAAGGCATGGGTCTCACGAAAGAAAAAGATTTTGGGTAGTTAAAGGCAAGATCCATACCACGCCGTCCGGAAGAGGCGAATCATTCCGCAAAGAATTGGAATGGTTTTTCATTCTGAGTGCTTGAATGGAAGGGGCGGAATGACGCCCGGTCCGACGCCCCCTGCGGGTGTGTCGAAAAGGACACAGGATACTCTGCCGCCGTCTTTCGCGGCGGGAAGACACCCTCCGGGGGACATCCACACGGTCCGGGGAGCTTCACCCGCAGCCGGGCATGGGCAGTCCGCCGTCCGGGGATTCTTTCTCGGACTTTCTTTTTTCCGTCCGGGACGGCCGGTAAAACCGCTCCTTTTCGCTGAAAACACAGCCGCAGTAGGGTTGCCGGTAGAGGCCCAGGTGGCGGGACCGGCGAACCCCCTCGTGCCAGCCCTCCCGGAAATCCCGGTAGAGGAAGGGAACGCCGTGCTTCCGGCTCATTTCCTCCGCCACTTCACGGATCCGGTCGTGCCGCTGGTAACGGCTGTACAGCAGGGTCGTCGTGAAGGCGTCGAAGCCGCCCGCGGCGGCCTCCCCGGCGGCCCGGTCCAGCCGGATCCGGTAACACGCGTCGCAGCGGTCGGAACCCAGGTGCACAACGGCCTGGAGGAACTCCTCCAGGGGATAGTCCTCGGACCGGACCACTTCGAAAGGGACCAGCGCCGCGTATTCCAGGAGCGTTTCGAGACGTTTCTGGTGTTCCAGGAAGGGGTGAATGTTGGGATTGAAGAATATTCCCGTGACATCGTGACCCTCACCCCGGAGCTCATCCACGGGGATGATGGAACACGGGGCACAGCAGATGTGGAGCATGATTTTCATAGCAACTCCCCCTGGCGGGCCCCCGGCCAGGACCGGCCGAAGTGGTCGTAAGCCGACTTCGTCGCCAGCCGCCCCCGGGCAGTCCGCTGAATATAACCTTCCTGGACCAGGAAGGGTTCGTAGACGTCTTCCAGGGTGGTCCGCTCCTCTCCGATGGCCGAAGAGAGGCTGTCGATGCCCACGGGCCCGCCGCCGAACTTCTCGATGAGGGTGAGGAGGATCCGCCGGTCCATGTGATCGAACCCCCGACCGTCCACCTCGAAGAGCTCCAGGGCCCGGAGGACCACATCCCGGTCGACCCTTCCCCGGGCTTTTACCTGGGCATAGTCCCGGACGCGCC
The DNA here is from genome assembly GCA_041310335.1 of Syntrophaceae bacterium. Classification (GTDB taxonomy): domain Bacteria; phylum Desulfobacterota; class Syntrophia; order Syntrophales; family PHBD01; genus PHBD01. Next base: position 81,912 of record JBFYXW010000063.1, read on the forward strand.
GGAGGAGCCGGTTGGCGATCCGGGGAGTCCCCCGGCACCGGCGGGCCAGTTCCACCGCACCGTCGTCGTCGACGGCAATGGAGAGGATCCCGGCAGAGCGGCGGATGATGACCGCCAGTTCCTCCGGGTCGTAGAACTCGAAGCGGAAACTCATGCCGAACCGGTCCCGGAGCGGCGAGGTCAAAAGGCCCGCCTTGGTCGTGGCGCCGATGAGGGTGAAGCGGGGGATGCCGAGCTTCATGGAGCGGGCCGAGGGACCCTGGCCGATGAGGATATCGATGTGGTAGTCCTCCATGGCCGGGTAGAGGATCTCCTCCACCACGTGGGAGAGGCGGTGGATCTCGTCGATGAAGAGCACGTCCTGATCGTGGAGGTTCGTCAGGATTGCCGCCAGGTCCCCGGGCCGCTCGATGACGGGGCCGGAGGTCACCTTGATGTCCACCCCCATCTCCCGGGCCACGATGTAGGCCAGGGTCGTCTTGCCGAGGCCCGGGGGGCCGTAGAGGAGCACGTGGTCCAGGGCCTCGCCGCGCTCCCGGGCGGCCCGGATGAAGAGGGAGAGGTTCTCCTTGATCTTCCGCTGGCCGATGTATTCGTCCAGGCTCCGGGGGCGGAGCGACACGTCCAGACCCACGTCCTCCTCGAGGACCGCCGGGTGGACCAGCGGGTTTCTCTCTTCCGGCGCTTCCGGTGTCTTCTTCCTGGCCACTCGGTTTTTCCTTTCCGATCCCGGGGAGGGCGTTCCCGGATCCCGCAGGATCGCTCTTCATGCCCCGGCGGAGGGAATCCCTCAACCCGCGAGGATCTTGAGGGCTCCTTTCAACAGGCCGTCCAGGGTCGCCGGTGCGGGGATCTCCCGGGCCGCCGTCTCCAGGGCTTTCTGCGCCGCCGCCTCCCGGTAGCCCAGGTTCAGGAGCGCCGACAGGACATCGTCCTCCACGCCCGAGGGACCGTCCGGAGCCTTGCCGGTTTCCGCCGCCGCACCGATGCCCGCCTTCAGAATCCGGTCCTTCAGTTCCAGGACCATCCGCTCGGCCATCTTGCGGCCCACGCCGGGAATCTTCACCAGACGCGCCACGTCCCCCCGCGAGAGGGCACCCACCAGTTCCTCCGGGGCGATGCCGGAGAGGATGTTCATGGCCAGGCGCGGTCCGATCCCGCTGACGGCGATCATCATCTGGAAGAGGTCCCGCTGGGCCGGGGCCGGGAAGCCGAAGAGCTGGATGGCGTCCTCCCGGACGTGCGTGTGGATGTGCAGGGCCAGCGTTTCGCCCGCCTCCGGGAGGTCGTAGAAGGCGGTGAGGGGAACAAAGACGCGGTAGCCCACGCCGCCCACATCCAGGGTGACGGAAGCAAGGGACTTCTGAAGGAGAACTCCTTGAATGCGGGCGATCATCAGACGGTTTCATCCTTCCCGAAATGAGCGTGGCAGATGGCCACCGCCAGCGCGTCCGACGCATCCGCCGGGGCCAGGGCGGTGAGCCGAAGGATCGCCTTCACCATGCTCTGCACCTGGCTCTTCTCCGCCCGGCCGTATCCGACGACGGCCTTCTTGATCTCCAGGGGGGTATACTCGAAGACGGGCAGCCCGCCGTGGTTCCCCGCGAGGATGGCAACGCCGCGAAGCTGACCCTGGCGGATCAGGCTCCGGACGTTTTTCCCGAAGAAGATGTCCTCGATGGCCATGACGTCCGGGGCGGATTCGCGGATCAGCCCGGCAAGCTTCTCGTAGACGGTCGCCAGGGCTACCGTCAGCGAGGCCCCCCGGGGGGGGCGAATCTCTCCGAAGGTCACGAAGACGAGGCCCGCCCTCTGCTTCTCCACCACCCCGTAACCGGTCACGTGGCTTCCGGGATCGATGCCGAGAATCCTCAAGGGTCGCTCCGAGCGCATGCCGACTGGAAGAAGGAAGGAACGCGGGTCAGCTCATCTTTTCCATGACGTCATCGGCGATGTCGAAATTGGCGTAGACGTGCTGGATGTCGTCGTTGTCCTCGAGCTTCTCCATCATCTTGAGCATCTGCTCCGCCTTGGTCCCGTCGAGCTTGACGAGGTTCTGGGGGATCATGGTCACCTTCGCCTCGAGGAACTTGAGCCCCTTTTCCTCCAGGACTTTGCGGACCCCTTCGAAAGACAGCGGGTCGGTGAGGACCTCGAACTCGTTCTCCTCCTCCCGGACGTCCTCCGCCCCGGCCTCCAGGGCCAGTTCCATGAGCTCGTCCTCTCCGATCTGCTTCTTGTCGATGAGGATGCTGCCGTGCTTCGAGAAAATCCAGGAAACGCAGCCGTTTTCCCCCAGGTTCCCGCCGTGCTTGGAGAGGATGTGGCGAACTTCGGCCACGGTCCGGTTCTTGTTGTCCGTCATGACCTCCACCATCAGCGCCACGCCGCCGGGCCCGTATCCCTCGTAGGTGATTTCCTCGTACGTCACCGACCCCAGCTCGCCCACGCCCTTCTTGATGGCCCGGTCGATGTTGTCCTTGGGCATGTTCTCGTCCCGGGCGGCCAGGACCGCCTGGCGAAGCCGCGAGTTCGCGTCGGGATCCCCGCCGCCCAGTCTCGCCGCCAGGCTGATTTCCTTGGCGATTTTCGTGAAGATTTTTCCTCGCTTCGCGTCGATGGCGCCTTTTTTTCGCTTGATGGTGCTCCACTTGGAATGGCCGGACATAGGGGATGCTCTCCTTGGAAACGGAACGGGTCAAGTTCCATAAATGTTCTGATTTATTCGCCGTTTCATAGCATACTGAAATTCGCTTGCCAAGGGGAAAAGGGGGTCCCGGGACCGGGGCGCCGGCCGTGTCGCACCGATCCGTCCGTCCGGGGGCAAGGCCTTGCGTTGACAGGGCCCTCCCGATTGTCTAAAGGAGGAAACAGGTTTCCGCAACCGGCGGACAGGAGGATCTCCATGGCAGAAGCGGCGCAACCGGACCACCCCAGCGACGTGATCATCATCGGCGGAGGGCCGGCGGGCCTGACGGCGGCCCTCTACACCGCCCGGGCCAACCTGCGGACGCTCCTCGTCCAGGGGGCCTCCACGGTCTCCCAGATCACCATCACCGACCTGATCGAGAATTATCCGGGATTCCCGGAAGGGATCAACGGCTTCGACCTGGTGGAGCGCCTGAAGGCGCAGGCGGCGCAGTTCGGGGTGCAGGTCCTGGCGGAGGACGTGACGTCCCTGCAGGCCGTCCGGCGGGGCGAACACCCGGCCTGGCAGGTCGCCGCGGGCGGGAAGACCCACGAAGCCCTTGCGGTGATCCTCGCCACCGGCGCCTCCTGGCGGAAACTCGGCGTCCCGGGGGAAGAAGGGTTCATCGGCCGCGGGGTCTCCTTCTGCGCCACCTGCGACGGCCCCTTCTACCGGAACCGGGAGGTCGTCGTCGTCGGCGGGGGAAACACGGCCATCCAGGAGGCACTCTTCCTGACCCAGTTTGCCAGCAAGGTCACCGTGGTGCACCGGCGGAACCGCCTCCGCGCCACGGGGATCCTCCAGGACCGGGCCTTCGCCAACGGGAAGATCGCCTTCGCCTGGAACTCCACCGTCCAGGAGATTCTCGGAAAGGAGACCGTGGAGGCCGTTCGCCTCCGGGACATAAAAACGGGCGAAGAGCGGGAAATCCCGACGGAAGGCGTGTTTCTCTTCGTGGGCCTGATCCCCAACACGGACCTGGTGGTGGACATCGCGGAACGGGGACCCGGCGGGGCCATCCGGGTGGATCGGGCGATGCGGACTTCGGCGCCGGGCCTCTTCGCCTGCGGGGACTGCACGGACACGCCCCTGCGGCAGGTCATCACCGCCTGCGGCGACGGAGCCATGGCGGCCTACTCGGCCCAGCTCCACGTGGAAGACCGGAAGGGAACGGCCTACTGACCGGCGGGCCTTCCCGCCAGGCCGGACGCGATCATCGCCCGGATCTCCGCCTCGAACCGCGCCGGATCCTCCACGGCTAGGGCGATCCGCTCCCCGGGGCAGATGGCGCCGCCGTCCTGCGTCAGGATGGAGGGAACCGTCTCCTCCGCCTCCAGGGGAAGGCCTCTCGATTGGAGAAATCGCACCGCCGGCGCCGACGCCGTCCGCGCCACGATCTCCCGCACGATCCCCGAGTCCGCCGCCAGCCTCGCCGCCGCCAGGCCCAGGATCTTGTCGTGGAGCACGCAGCCCCGCAGGTCCCGGCAGGCGTCCAGGCACTCCACCAGCGGCCGGAGTCCCTTCCCCTGCGACGTGAAGACCCGCCGCCCCCCGGAGAAGAGGGCCAGGTTGTAGTCCTGGAACGGGCCCCCCGTCACGATCGCCTCCCTTCCACGGCTGGTCCGCCGCCATTCCGTCCCGCCGGGGATCGCGTCATCCGCCCTTCCTCCGCTGCACGCCCGCGGCCCCCTGGCGGAAACGCATCCCCCCGTGACCGTCCCGTTTCAACCTCTACGCTTCATAGACATCTCGGGAAGGCGTGTCCACCCCCAAAACGGGCCTTGCGGGGATGTCCCCCTCGGCATCGACATCCCCGGCCGCGGCCCGGGTGCCATCCGCCCGTCGCAGCCAGGAGTTCCATTGCGCGGCATGCTCCGGCTGTGATAAGAGCCACGGGAAATCCCCGGCGGAAGAAAGCAGGATTCATGGAGAACCCGACCGGCTGGGCGAACCTCCCCAGCCACATCAGCCCGTACCTCTTCCAGATCGGATCCTTCCAGTTGCGCTGGTACAGCCTGATGTACCTGGCGGCCTTCGGCCTCACTTATTTCCTGGTGATCCGCCGGATCCGGCAGGAGAGATACCCCTACACGCCCGAAACGATCCAGGACCTCTTCATCTGGATCGTCCTCGGCCTGATCCTGGGCGCCCGCCTCGGCTATGTCCTCTTTTACAACCTGGACTACTACCTCCGGCATCCCCTGGAGGTCCTGCTGCCCTTCGAGTTCAGCGGCGGGATCCGCTTCGTCGGCATCAGCGGCATGTCGTTCCACGGGGGGCTCGTGGGAGTGCTCCTGGCGGCCCTCTGGTTCTGCCGCCGCAACGGCATCGCCTTCTGGAACATGGCGGACTTGATTGTTCCGACCGTCCCCCTGGGCTACACCTTCGGCCGGATCGGCAATTTCCTCAACGGCGAGCTCTGGGGTCGCGCCACGACGGTCCCCTGGGGGATGGTCTTCCCCCTCGACCCGACCGGCCAGCTGCGCCACCCCTCCCAGCTCTACGAGGCCTTCTTCGAGGGCATCGTCCTGTTCGCCATCCTCTGGGCGGTCCGGCGGAAAAGTCCCTTTGACGGATTCCTGTTCTCGCTGTATCTGATCGGCTACGGGCTCATCCGGTTCGTCATCGAGTTCTACCGGGAGCCGGACGCGCAACTCGGGCTCCTCTGGATGTCTCTCAGCATGGGGCAGCTCCTGTGCCTCGTCATGATCGGGGCGGGCCTGGCGGTTTGCTGGATGCGCAGGGCCGCCGGGGAGCGAGGCCGGTAACCGGAAAGGAGGTTTCGGCATGGGGAAGAACCTGGTCATCATCGGCGGCGGCGCCGGCGGCGCCTCCGCGGCTGCGGAGGCCCGGCGCAAGGATCCGGACCTGACCGTCACCATGATCGAGCGGACGGTCTACACATCCACCGCCGCCTGACCGATGCCCTATTACATCGGCGATGTAATTCGGGACGATCGGAAACTGGTGGCCCGGACCCCGGAGAAGTTCCGGGAATCGGGGATCGAGGTCCACACGGAAACCCGGGTGGAGGGCGTGGACCGCAAGGCCCTCACGGTGCACGCCGAGGGCGGGAAGAAAATCCCCTTTGACTTTCTCGTCTTCGGCACGGGCACCAAGGTGGTCACCCCGGGGATACCCGGAGAGGACCGGGAGGGCGTCTTTGTCCTGAAGGGCCTCACCGACGCCATCCGCATCAAGCGGCTCATTCAGGAGACTTCCTGCCGGAAGGCCATCATCATCGGCGCCGGCTTCATCGGCCTGGAAATGTCCGAGGCCTTCCGCCAGGCGGGAATCGAGACGACCATGGTCCACCGGCGCGCCCTCCCGGCGGCCCGCTGGGATCCGGAACTGTCACGCCTGATCCTGGAGGAAATGGGGCGCCACGGCGCGACCTTCGTTCCGAACACGGTCGTGGTTTCCATCGAGGCCGGCTCTTCCTGCCGGCTCCGCCTCAACACGAGCGGCGGTCCCCTGGAAGCGGATCTCATCCTCCTGGCCATGGGCGTGCGGCCGGACGCGGACCTGGCCCGGGAGGCGGGCCTGGCCCTCGGACCGTCGGGCGCCATTGCGGTCAATTTCTCCCAGCGCACCTGCGAGGAGAACATTTACGCCGCCGGGGACTGCTGCGAGTCCTACCACCGGGTGAGCGGTCGCTGGGTCAACGTTCCCCTCGGAGACATCGCCAACAAGCAGGGACGGGTGGCGGGCAGCAACATCGCCGGCAGCCCCATGGTCTTTCCCGGCATCGTGGGGGCCCAGTCCTTCAAGATTTTCGACCTGGAGGCCGCCGCCACGGGACTGAACGAACGGGAAGCGGCCGAGGCCGGGTTCCACCCGGTGAGCAACCTCGTGTGGGGAACCAGTTCCGCCCGCTCCATGCCCAGCGCCAAGAAACTGGGGCTCAGAATCACGGCGGACCGGGGAACGGGAAAACTCCTGGGGGCGCAGGCGGTCGGCGGGGCCGGGGCGGTGAGCCGCATCAACACGCTGTCGGCGGCCCTCTGGGCGGGCATGACCCTGGAGGACGTGGCCTACCTCGACCTGGCCTACTCCCCGCCTTTCGGCGGCGCCTGGGACCCGATCCATCTAGCCGCCCAGGGACTGCTCCGGAAACTCTGAGAAACCTGAAAACCGGCCGGCCCGCCGAAACCGGCAGGCCGGCCTTCCGACAAGGAGCGGACGATGGAACGATACGGCATGATCGTGGTGTACACGGCTCTCGCCCTGGTTTTCCTGTACCTGTCGAAGCGGATCGCCGACGCCCTCACGAAGTTCGACGACGACCACGCGGTGGAACGGGACGGGAACGCCGCCGTGGCGTTCCGCCGTTTCGGCCTCTACGTGGGGGTCTGCACCGCCCTGGCGGGTGTCTTCCAGGGAGGGCTCCAGCGGGCGGACATCGTGGTCTTCCTCGTCGACGGGGCCATCACGACGGTTCTGTTTTTCGCCGCCCACCTCCTGAACGACCGCCTCCTCGTCCCGGGCATCCGGAACAATGACCTCATCAAGGAGGGGAACGTCCCGACGGGCGTCGTCGAAGCGGGCAGCTTCATCGCCATCGGGATCCTGCTCAACGGCGCCTTCGCCGGCGAGACGGGAAGCGTCCTCTCGGCGGTGGCTTTCTTCGCCCTGGCCCAGGCCTTCCTCCTGTTTGCCGTCTTCCTGCACCAGCGCATTTACCGCTTCCGGGTCGCCGACGCCCTCCGGGACGGCAACCTGAGCGCCGGGATCACCGTGGCCGGGCTCCTGGTGGCCTACAGCATCATCCTCCGTTCCAGCATCGCCGGCGACTTCGTCGGCTGGGCCGAGAGCCTGGGCTGGTTCCTCATCAGCGCCGCCTCGGGGATGCTTTTCCTCCTGGTGTTCGGGAAGGTCACCGACTGGATTTTCCTGCCGAAGACGAAACTGGAGGAACAGATCCGGGAGGGGAACACCGCCGCGGCGATTCTCGTGCAGGGCCTCGTCATCGCCCTCTCCATCGTCATCAGCCGCATGATCGCCTGATCCGCTTTCGGGAGGAACCATGGAACGAGCGGGACGCAAGAGCCGAGTGATCGCCGGGGGCGTCTTCTTCCTGGCCCACACCCTCCTGGCAGGATGCGACGACGCGCCGCCCCCCTCATCCCCGCGACCGAGAGCGGACAGGGGAAACGTGCTGGAGCAGCGGAAGGCCGGCGTCATGACCCAGATCGAGGAGACGGCGCCGGGGGATTACAAGATCATGAAGGAATACCCCAGCAGCACGACAGGGGTGGTGCTGAAGCGTCGGGACGGGGCCAGCGAGGTCATCCCGGAGGAGAAGGTCCTGGGCCTCATCGACGGCGCGAGCGAGGAGCGGAGCCTTCTGGGCCTGGGAACCGTCCTCTCGTCGGGCCTCCTGGGCTACATGATGGGCAAGAACGCGGCCCCCAACCCCTTCGTCTACGGAAACGAGGCCGTCTACCAGCAGAGCCTCGCCAGCCGGATCCCCCTGGAGGAGCGCCTCCGTGAGGAGGAAAAGCGGGCGGGCAGCCCCGCGAACCGGTACTGGTACGGCAGCCGCTACTACGGGTGGCGCTACGGGACTCGCAGTTACGGATCCTCCGGAACGTCGGGCACCCGGAAGAGCGGCTTCTTCTCCCGGATGACGGGCGGATTTCGGGGTTTCATGGGCTGATGGCCGTTCCTACCCTGCGGGTGAATCCCATTCCCCCGTCCATCTTCGAGCAGGTCGGCTTTTACTGGTACGAGTCCCCCGACAACCTGGACTACGTGGCGAACGAACTCGTGCGGATCACCGCGGAGGAGGGGGAAACCTACTACCGGGCGGCGGAGGAACTCTACGGCCTGTACGTCCGGGCGGCCCAGCACGTCATCGACGAAAACCTGTTCCATCTGCTGGAGATCCCGGAAAACCTGGTGGAGATGATCCGCCTGACCTGGGAGGATGACCGCCATTTCCACCTCCTGGGGCGTTTCGACCTGGCCGGCGGCCTGGAGGGGAAACCCGTCAAGCTCATCGAGTTCAATGCCGACACGCCCTCGATGATCTTCGAGACGGCCCTCATCCAGTGGATGCTTCTCCGCCACAACGGCCTGGACGAGGAGCGGCAGTTCAACCGCCTCTACGAGACCCTGCAGGAGTCCTTCCTCCGGATTCGCCACCTCCACCCGGCCTTCGCCGGCGCCGACGCCCCCATTCCCTGCGTCCTCTTCTCCTGCCTGGACCTGGGCCTGGAGGACGAGAACACGACCCGCCTCCTGGAGGAGATGGCCTACGAGGCGGGCTTCATCACGGGCTTCGAGTACGCCCACGACGTCTGCTTCGACACCGACGGGGTATCCAACGCCGGCGGCGACCGCTTCGACTTCTGGTACAAGCTCCTCCCCTACGAATACATCGGCCTGGAGGAGCCGGAACTGGCGGCCCTCCTGACGGACCTGCTGAAGCGGGGCCGGGTGATCCTCCTGAACCCGCCCTACACGCTCCTGTTCCAGTCGAAGGGGCTCCTCCCGATCCTCTGGGACCTGTTCCCGGGCCATCCGCTCCTCCTGGAGACCTCCTTCGAACCCCTCCGTGGCAAGTCCTGCGTGGAGAAGAAGACCTTCAGCCGGGAGGGGGACAACGTGCGGATCCTCGACGCCTCGGGAAATGAACTGGACAGGAGGGATGGGGATTATGTAGAGTACCGCTCCATTTTCCAGGAGTTCGCCGAGTTGCCCGCCGATCCCGAGGGACACCTCTACCAGGCGGGGGTCTTCTACTCCTGGGAACCCTGCGGACTCGGCTTCCGCAGGGAGAAAGGCATCATCCACAACCTGTCGCAGTTCGCGGGGCACGTGGTTGAGTCGATGCTCATGAATCAAGGCAGGGAAAACGGCAAATGACCATCACCGTCGTCGGCTGGACCGTATTCGGCATTCTGGTCCTGGGCTTTCTCGCCCTGGATCTGGGGGTCTTCAACCGGAAGGCCCACGTGATCGGGGTGAAGGAGGCCCTCCTGTGGACCGGGTTCTGGATCGGGCTGGCCCTCCTGTTCTGCGCCGGCGTCTACGCATTCGAGGGACACCAGAAGGCCCTGGAATTCCTGGCAGGCTACCTGATCGAGTACTCCCTCAGCGTCGACAACCTCTTCGTCTTCCTCCTGATTTTCGGGTATTTCCAGGTCCCCCCCCAGTACGAGCACAAGGCCCTCTTCTGGGGAATCCTGGGCGCCCTGGTCATCCGGGCCGTCTTCATCCTCGTCGGCGTCGCCCTCATCGAGCGCTTCGAGTGGATCATCTACATCTTCGGCCTGTTCCTGATCTACACGGCGGCGAAGATGGCCGTGAGCAAGGACCGGGAGGTCCACCCGGAGCGGAATCCGGTCCTGAAACTCCTCCGCAGGGTCATGCCGGTGGTGCACTCCTACGACGGGGGCCGGTTCTTCCTGGTGAAGGACGGCGTGCGCCACGCCACGCCGCTCTTCGCCGTGGTCCTCGCCCTGGAGACGACGGACATCCTCTTCGCCGTCGATTCCATCCCGGCGGTCCTGGCGATCACGACGGACCCCTTCATCGTCTACACGTCCAACGTCTTCGCCATCCTGGGCCTGCGGTCCCTCTTCTTCGCCCTCTCGGGCCTGATGCGGATCTTCCATTACCTCCACTGGGGGCTGGTGGTCATCCTCTCCTTCGTGGGCGTCAAGATGCTCCTGTCGCACCTGGTCAAGATCCCCGTCTTCGTTTCCCTCGGGGTGATCGTCGGCGTCCTGGCCCTGTCCATCCTGGCCTCCCTCCTGTGGCCCAAGGCGGTGGAGCCGGGGGACACCGGGGTTTCTCCCGGCCACGACCACGGCACCCCGGAATTCTGACCGGAGGATTGCGCTTGCTCGAGCACCCTCGCCGACCCTCGCGGAACCGGATCCTGGCCTGGCGGAAACTCCGCCTGGGGAAATACCGGGAGCGGGACGGGCTTTTCCTGGCGGAAGGGCTGAAGGTGGTCCGGGAACTCGAGCGGAGCGCCCGGCCCGTCGAGGCGGTCCTGGTCCGGGAGGAGCCTCCGGCAGCCTGGGCGCCCCTCCTCCTGTCCCTGGCAGGGAGAGCGCCCCTCTACTCCCTGAAGGAAGAGGAGTGGAAGGGCCTGAGCCAGGACGTCCACCCCGAGGGGATCCTCGCCGTGGCCCCCGTTCCCGCAAAGGCCGACCTGCCGGAAACCCTGGCCCGGGAAACCGGACCCGTCCTCTGTCTCCACGAGGTGAACAACCCGAACAACCTGGGGGCCCTGCTCCGGACGGCCCACTGGTTCGGCATCCGGACAATCCTCCTGGGCCGGGGCTCCGTGGATTCCACGAACCCCAAGACGGTCCGGGCGTCCATGGGAAGCCTCTTTCACCTGAGCGTGCTGGAAGACGTGGATCTCCGCGAGGCGATCCCCGTCTTGCGGAAGTGGGGCCCCGTTGCGGCCGCCGTGGCGGCGGGCGGCATCCCCCCGCACGCGGGCGGCGTCTCGGCGATCCTCCTGGGGAGCGAGAGCCACGGCCTCCCGGAGGACCTGCTCGCCCTGGCGGACGAGCGCTGGACCATCCCGGGACGGGGCGACGCCGACTCGCTCAGCCTCCCCCAGGCGGC